>JBIKKG010000375.1:0-2706 GCA_044360485.1 Burkholderiaceae bacterium
CTCCGAGCAGGCACGGCGCTTTATTGACGAACAAATCGCCGCTTACGAAAAGCGACTGCTTGAAGCCGAAAATGCGCTCAAGGAATTCAAGTTGCGCAATCTGTCGCTCATGCCCAACCTGGCCACTGACTATGTGACCCAGGCCTCGGCCGCGCAGAAGGAGTCTGACGCTGCACGCCTGGAACTGCGCCAACTCGAAAACAGTCGCGAAGCGCTACGCAAGCAGTTGGCTGAAGAGAAGCAAACCTTCACATCCACCGAGCCAGGTTTGCCCATTGCAAGCAGCGGCCCGCGTGCTGCAACCGACCTGGAAAAGCGCGCAGACGCTGGTCGCAAGCTGCTGGATGAGCTCACTTTGCGATACACCGAAGCCCACCCCGACGTGATCAATCAGCGCCGCATGATGAAGGAACTGGAGGCTGCGGTAGAGGCCGAACGTCGTGCAATCGCCGCAGGCGAAGTGCCGGCATCGGTGCGCCCCGGCACCACCACGATCATCCCCAACAAGGTGTATCAGGACATCAAGGTGTCGCTGGCCGATACCGAGTCGAAGATCGCTGCGCTGCGGGCACGTGTGGCCGATTCAGACGCACGCCTGGCACAGGCCAAGGCGGCCTCGTCGACTATCCCTAAGATCGAAGCCGAATTCACGCAGCTCAATCGAGACTATGACGTCAACAAGAAGAACTATGAAGCCCTGATTGGCCGGCGCGAATCGGCCGCCATGTCGGGCGACATGGAGTCGAAGTCTGGTGTGGGCGAGTTTCGCGTCATTGATCCGCCGCGTGTGGCACCGCAGCCGGTGTCACCGAATCGCCCCTTGCTGCTCTCAGGCGTATTACTGGCGTCGCTCGCCGCGGGCGTGGGCGTGGCGTTCATCCTTAGCCAACTGAAACCCACCTTCTTCGATTCCCGCAGCCTTCGCACCTACACAGGTTTGCCGTTGCTGGGATCGGTGTCCATGCTTTCCGATGTCGCTACCCGTGCGCGCAACCGCCGCTCGGTCCTGGCGTTTTCCACCACAAGCCTGCTCTATCTGGTGCTGTTTGGCGCATTGATCGCCTGGTACGCCACGAAGATGCTGCTGGTGCGCTGATCTCAAGGACACGCACTGATGAGCCTGATTGAACGCGCCGTCGATAAGCTCGGCCCCCAGCGGCCCGAGCGTCAAGACGCCTCCGCCCTTCCCGAGCAGCACGCTGCGGCTAAGCCGTCGCCTTCCGTGGGCGAGTCCCTGGTGTCGCGGGCCGTCGCGGCCGGCGCGCGCTTTACGCCCGAACCTGCGGCCGTACCGACCAAGCCTGAGGCACCAGCGCCCGCAGCGGTTTCGCCGACTGTTCTGCCTGCACCCGCGGTCGTGTCGGTGGGCCGTTTGCCTTCGGCTAGTGCAACACCTTCGGCCAAGGCCGCGCCGGTACGCATCCCCATCGAAATGTTGCGCGCACGCGGCTTCGTCACGCCCGATGCGGCACCGACCGCCATTAGCCAGGAATTCCGGGTCATCAAGCGCCCGCTTCTGACCAATGCATTCGGGCGCGGCGCTGCAGCCGTGAAGAACGGCCGTCGCGTCATGGTGACCAGTGCCTTTGCGGGTGAAGGCAAGAGCTTTTGCGCCATCAACCTGGCCATGAGCATTGCGGCGGAACGTGACACCTATGTCCTGCTGGTGGATGCCGATGTGGCCAAACCCTCCATTCCGCGTGAATTGGGTATCGAGAGCGGCCCCGGCCTGATGGACTGCCTGATCGACCCATCCCGAAATGTCGGTGAGCTGGTGCAGCCCACCAATATCGAACGCCTGTCCCTGTTGCCGGCAGGTCGTCACCACGAACAGGCCACTGAGCTGCTTGCCAGTGCGTCGATGAAGGAGCTGATCGAGCACCTGTCTGATCGCTACGAAGACCGCATCATCATTTTTGATTCGCCGCCCCTCATGATGACCACGGAAGCACGGGTGCTGGCCTCTTACATGGGTCAGATCGTGATGGTGGTGGAAGCGGGGGTGACCCCGCGCGAAGCCGTCACCGATGCGCTGGCCAGCATCGGATCGCCGGAAGTCGTGGGCATGGTGCTCAACAAAGCACGCGAGTCACGCGTTGCGCGTTATCACGGGTATGGTTATGGGGATTGATTGCACACCCCATGCGATCAAGCTGAATACGCTCGCCGCGATGCTGGCTGGTACAGCGGTGTGCTTGGCACTACCCAACACCACGGCAGCGCAAAGCATTGGGGGGATCAGGGGCGTTGGCGCGCCCACTGCGCCAGGCGGCGCAACCGCCATCGGTACTGGTGCTGACTCGGATCAGCGCAATGGCATCTTCTATGGCCTGCGGGCGAGTTGGCTGATCAGCAACAACCTCGACCTGGCGCCGCCCTCAGTGACCGACAGGCGCCACATGTTGCTGGAACTGGCGCCGTATGTGCAGGCACGCATGGATAACGCACGTGGCACCGCGTTTGCCAGCTATACGTTGCGCATGCAATCGCGCGAGAATCAGTTCGACCTGAACAATACGCTGCTGGCTAGAGGTGACTTCAAGGTCACCGACGAGATATTCAGGGTCTCGGCTAATGCCAGCATTTTCGATACGAACGTCACACCCTTCGGCACGGCCTCTTACGACCCTGGCACGCAGCGCACCAACAGCACACAATACCGAAACTTCGAAGTGTCGCCGTATCTGATTGGCCAGTTCGATGGCA
>JBIKKG010000376.1:0-2702 GCA_044360485.1 Burkholderiaceae bacterium
GCGACCACTGCGCCGCGGTTGGGCAACAACTCGATGACGCCCTCACCCGCCAGGGTGCGCAGCGCTTCGCGAAGCGGCGTGCGCGACACCTGCAACTGCTCGCACAGCACGCGCTCATTCAGGTGCGCGCCTGGCACCAGCGTGCCGTCAGTGATGCGATCACGCAGGCGCTCGGCCACCGCCTCGTGGAGCATGCGCCGGTCGAGTGCGGTGATCGGGTTGGGAGGCTCAGGGGATGCAGGGGACGCGGCAGCAGATCGCATGGCTCTGGACTCAGGACTCGACGCAGATCGCACCGGGTTGCCCATGGATTGAATATCGCATATTGTATGCAAAAAAGGAGTCCCCTTCTCATGGTTTCGCTCAACTCGCATCCTGCCGGGCGCCACTTTTTGCAGATCCCCGGTCCGACCAATGTGCCTGACACGGTGCTGCGCGCCATCGATTACCCCACCATCGACCACCGGGGGCCGGAGTTCGCGCAGCTGGGCCTGAAGGTATTGGCGGATATCAAGCCGGTTTTTCAGACCCGTCAGCCGGTGATCATTTATCCGGCTTCGGGCACCGGCGCCTGGGAAGCCGCGCTGGTCAATACGCTGTCGGCAGGCGATGCCGTGCTGATGGTCGAGACCGGGCACTTCGCATCGCTGTGGAAAAAGCTGGCCGAGCGTCTTGGGCTCAAGCCTGAGTTCATCGCCGGCGACTGGCGCAGCGGCGTCAATGCCGAGAGTGTGCACGCCCGACTGGCCGCTGACACACAGCACCGCATCAAGGCCGTGGCCGTCGTGCACAACGAAACCTCGACAGGGGTCACCTCCAACATTGCGGCCGTGCGCAAGGCCATGGATGCTGCCGGGCATCCTGCACTGTTGCTGGTCGACACGATTTCATCCCTTGGCTCCATCGATTACCGTCACGATGAATGGGGCGTGGACGTGACCATCGCAGGCTCGCAAAAGGGACTCATGCTGCCGCCCGGCCTGTCGTTCAATGCGGTGTCCGCCAAAGCACTTGAAGCGTCGAAGACCGCAGGGTTGCCGCGCGCGTACTGGGCCTGGGATGAAATCATTGCGGCGAATGCAAGCGGCTACTGGCCGACCACGCCGTCCACCAACCTGCTCTATGGTCTGTCCGCAGCACTAGATCAATTGCTGGCAGAAGGCATGCCGAACGTCTTTGCGCGCCACGACCGGCATGCCGAGGCCACGCGTCGGGCAGTGCGGGCCTGGGGCCTGGAGATCCTGTGCACCAACCCGGCCGAGTACAGCAGCGCACTCACAGCCGTCCTCATGCCGCTGGATGCCTCGGGCAAGAGCCACGATGCCGACGCGCTGCGCAAGCGCGTCCTTGAGCGCTTCAATATGTCGCTGGGCACCGGCCTGGGCAAGCTCGCGGGTCGCGTGTTTCGCATCGGCCATCTGGGCGACTTCAACGATCTGTCCTTGCTCGGCACGCTTGGCGGTGTGGAAATGGGTCTGCAGGCCGCTGGCGTGCCACACCGCAAGGGTGGCGTGCAGGCGGCCATCGACTACCTGGCGCAGGCACCGGCAACGCAGGCTGCGCTCAAAGCGGCGTGAGTGTGGTGCATGATGGAGCGCCGCGCATCCCAAACCGAGTGTCGGCCCCATCCCTTTCGCGCCTGCGCGCAAGGGAGGATGTGTGGGTCTGGTAGCAACGTCGCAAATTGCGCAAATTGGGGTCTGACCCCAATTTTCATATGATGATCTGATCGATGAAGGAAACCCGAATGGCCTCTCAAGCCCGACGCCTGAGTCTGTGTTCCCTCGCAGCCCTCGCCTGCACCGTGCCCCTCTGCGCCATGGCGCAATCCTGGCCCACGAAGCCGATCAAGCTGCTGGTGGGCTTTGCGCCGGGTGGGGGCACCGATATCGTGTCTCGTGTACTGGCGAGCAAGCTGTCCGATCTGTTGGGCCAGCAGGTGATCGTGGAGAACCGCGCAGGCGCAGCCGGCACGATCGCAGCCGATGCAGTGGCCAAGTCGCCCGCCGACGGCTACACACTGCTGGCAGGCCATGCGAACAGCAACGCCATCGCCCCGCACGTGATGTCCAAGGTGCCCTTCGATGCGCTCAACGACTTCACCCCGATCACCTACATCGGCTACGTGCCCAACGTGCTGGTGGTCAACCCGGGCGTGCCCGCCAAGTCAGTCGAGGAACTCGTGGCGCTGGCCAAGTCCAAGCCCGGCGTGATGACCTATGCCTCATCGGGCGTGGGCAGCACGCAGCATCTGGCCGGAGCCCTGTTCAATCAGATCAGCGGCACGCAGATGACGCACATTCCCTACAAGGGGAGCGGCCAGGCCGTGGTGGATCTGGTGGCGGGGCAGGTCAATGCGAACTTCGACACCCTGCCGCCAGTGCTGGAGCACATCCGCGCGGGCAGATTGCGTGCGCTGGCCATTTCGAGCCAGAAACGTCTGCCTTCACTGCCGGACGTACCCACCTTCGAGGAGAAAGGCATTCGTGGCTTCGATGTCACCAACTGGTACTCAGTGATGGGCCCCAAAGGCCTGCCTCGCGAGGTCGTGGCCAAGATCGATGACGCCATGAAAAAGGCCATGGCCGACCCCGAGGTGCGCAGCAAACTTGAACCGCAGGGCGTGCTCTTTGGCGGCCCGCAGACCCCCGAGGCTTTCCGCGACTTCGTGCGGGCTGAGAACAGCAAGTACACGAGGATGG
>JBIKKG010000115.1:0-10057 GCA_044360485.1 Burkholderiaceae bacterium
GACCGGCTGTACTGACGCAGTTGCCCGGATGCGTGCAGTGCAGCGAGTCTGGGGATGGCGAGACGCCGGTCCGGGTGCCTGGTGCCGCTGTGGTCGATAGAGTCGATGTGGTCGTGGCAGGTGTGGTCGATGTCTGCTCCGGAGCTGACTGCGCTGCCGCCATGGGCGCCAAGGGAACGGTGGCCGAAGCGATCAACAGACCAATCAGTGCCAGTCGGGTCGCAGGGTGGTGCATGAGCGCATGTCCTTTCGTTTCAAGGCTGCAAAAGCGGCCGCGCCATCATGCAGGACCTTTGAGTCGCTGCCCTGTTGCGGCTCGCGGCGCAACAGCGTTGCGAGGTCCCTTGGGTGCGCGTGCACGCACAGGTGCAGGCATCATGACACCACGTGCACGTGATCCGGTCAGTGGATTGTGCATCTGCGGCTCCGCGACCTGAACCACGTCATTGACCGGGCAGTTCGAGCCTGGTCCGGGTTCGAATCGCACCGCGTCGCGCCCGCTGTGCTTGGCCAGGTACAGGGCCCGATCCGCGCGTGCGAACACCTCCTCCACGCTGGCGTCGGTGTGGTCGATCGTACTGACGCCGATGCTCACCGTCACCCGCACCGGTTGACCGGCAGCATCGATCGGTGTGGCGGCGATGCGGGCCCGCATGCGTTGCGACAAAAGCAGCGCGTGCTCGGGCAGGGTGTCAGGCAGCAGAACCATGAACTCCTCGCCGCCCACGCGACCCACCACGTCCGTGGTCCGCAATTCGCCGCGCAAGCGCTCGGCCACCTCGCGCAGCACGGTGTCGCCTGCAGCATGCCCCAGGGTGTCGTTGACCCGCTTGAAATGATCGATGTCCACGGAGAGCACCGCGCACCGCAAGCTGGGTTTGCGCCGAATGCGCTGAAACTCAATGTCACTGCGCTCACGCACGGTTCTGCGGTTGGCCAGCCCGGTGAGGGCGTCGGTCGTGGCCAGCATGCGCAGCTCGTCATTGAGTTGCTGCTGCGCGGTGATGTCCTCAAAACTCGAATAAACCTCCTTGAGTCGGCCGTCTTCAAAGACCGGTATGGCGCTCACCCTCAGCCACGCACAGCGTTCGCTGCCTGTGACCACACCCATCACCGCATCACGCACCGGTGCTCCTGCACGCATCGCGAGCATCGCCGGGTGGTCATGGCCCGGCAGATCGGTGCCGTCTGGACGAATCGCCCGCCAGCGCTCATCGATCGAGGTGCGCCCCTGCAATTGATCCAGGGTCAACCCAAGAATGCGCTGAGCCGCTTCGTTGGCCGACGTGATGTGCCCATCGGGGTCCTGATACACGATGCCCTGAGGTACGGTCTCGAACAGCGTGCGATACCGTGCTTCGCTCTGGCACAGTCGGTTTTCGGTCTGCTTGCGCGCAGAGATGTCTTGCAGCAATCCGGTCCAGATCGCCGTCCCGTACGCGTCTTCCCGAACGGTGGCGTGTCCGGCGATCCATTTGAGCTGGCCGCTTGCTGTCTTGATCTGGAATTCCTGCGACCAGGGCGCGCGCCAGGACCTCAGCTTGGCCAGTCCGCTGATCATCGTGGGCAGGAAATCGGGGGTGACCAGTGATAGCAGCACCTCGCCGCGTTCACACACTTCACGGGGGGTCAGTTCCAGCAAAGGCTCGACACCCTGGCTCGCGTACACGATGCGCATCGGTCCCGAAGCAGGCGCTTCGAAGCGAAAGACCGCGCCTGGCGATGAATGGGTCAGTTCACTGAGGAAGGCTTCGCGCTGAACAAGTGCCTCCTGCAGATGCTGGATCGAGGTCACCTCGTCATGGGCAATGACAAAGCGGGCCGGACCCGAGACCGGCATGCGCGAAACACGCCCCATGAACCAGCGACTCCGGTTGGGGGCATGGCAAGGATAGGTGTGTTCAAAGTGCTCGGTCGCGCCACTCAGCACCTCACGCAGACCCTGCAGAAAAGCCGCCGCATCGGTGTACTGGCGGTCAGGCGCTTGGGCGGCCTGTTCGCATAACTGGAGATAGTTCACTCCGGGTCCGGTAGCTTCCGGCGTCCCGCCGTTGGCACGCCCATAGTCGCGCCACGCTTGATTCACGGTGACGATGGTCCCGGTGTCGTCGATCACGCACACATGTGCGCTCAGGCCATCTAGTACCGCCTGCGAGAACAGGCGTGAAGCATCCAGTGCATCTTGGGCCGACTTTTGCTCCTGGATGTCGACGACATAGACCAGTCGAAGGGGCTGCCCGCTGGCGTCGTGAACGGCGACCGATTCCGCCAGCACGGCTTTGCTCTGTCCATCGCTGGATTGAACGATGAATTCGCCGCGGTATTCAACTTCGCCTCGCAGAAATGCCTGGTGTCGTGCAAGCATTCCTGCCTGTTCGCTCGGCGGGAAAATCATGGTGTAGGGCTGCCCGATCAGCGCATCGTGTGCATAGCCGTAAATGTCGCAATACGCGGGGTTCACCGATTGGATGCGCCCGTCGTAATCAATCACGACGATTCCGATCGGCGATTTTCCGATGATCTGGCTCAGCAGACCCGGAAAGCTCCGAGTGTCGTTGCTGGTCTCCAGTGCCCCCGCATGCACGGCGAGCCGCTGAGCCGCCGCCGAAAGAACTGGTGCAACGGCTGTGCCGTCAGCCTGTGTGCGGATTGTCTTGTGCGTCACCGTCCTGCCTCACTTTTCTCAACAACATGCCGACCCCATTGACAGGGGTACAGAGAGAATTGTATCGACAGCGTGTCTTGACAAGAATAGCCCGAAAGGATGCAACGGCGGACGTTGATCGGGTCAATGCTTCCGTTCATCGGCGCGGACTCGTCTTGCAGCGCGCACCGCCGTAAGCAGCCGCCCCTGAGGGCTGATGGTGTCGCTGAGTGGCACTCAGACGGGCCAAAGACGCAGGCAGGGCAGGGCTTGCCCACCGGTCACCATCCTGTCGGACAGCGACCGGCAAGGATGGCGAATCAGCCGGCCGCAGCGACGGCGCGGCGCGCCAGGACGGTGATCAGGTGGGCACGGTAAGCGGCCGAGGCATGCAGATCGGTATTCAGTCCGTCGGCGGAGACTTTCACGCCGTCACAGGCGGCTGCAGACCAGCTCTTCGTGAGCGCAGCCTCCAGTTGGGGCACTCGAAATGCACAGGCCCCGGCGCCGGTGACGGCGACCCGCACACCTGCTGGCCCGCGACTGACAAAGACTCCCACCAGGGAAAAGCGTGAAGCCGGCTGCTTGAATTTCATCCAGGCCGCTTTCTCCGGCACCGGAAACTCAACCGCGGTGATCAGCTCCCCCGCGTCCAAGGCGGTCTCGTACAGCCCCTTGAAGAAGGCGTCGGCCGGGATGGTGCGCCGGTTGGTGTGTACCGTGGCGCCCAGGCCGAGCACTGCTGCCGGATAGCAGGCCGCCGGGTCATTCAGGCCAAGACTGCCACCGAGCGTGCCGCGCGAGCGCACCGCCGGGTCGCCGATACCATCGGCCACCTGCGCCAGGGCCGGAATGGCTGCCAGCACATCGGCACTGGCTGCCACCGACGCATGCGAGGTCATCGCGCCCACACGCAGGGTGTGCGCCGTGCGGGTGATGCCTTTCAAATCGGGAATGCGCCCCAGGTCGACCAGCCCTTCGGGAGCGGACAGCCCGAATTTCATGGCCGGCAGCAAAGACTGCCCCCCGGCCAGATAGCGGCGCTCATCGCCGCCAGCCATCGCTTCGCTCGCTTGCGTAACCGTTGCCGGGCGGTGATAGTCAAATGCATTCATCTCGTCAGGCTCCGGCAATGGTGACAGGGCGCGCGGGGGCCACCTGACCCTGCAGCGCGTTCCAGACCTTCTCTGGGGTGAGCGGCATCTGCATCTGCAAGGCCGCGCTGCGCAGTCCGGCGCGATCGAGCGCATCGACCACGGCGTTGACCACGGCGGGCGTGGCGCCGATAGTGCCCAGCTCGCCCACGCCCTTGACGCCCAGCGGGTTGTTCTTGCAAGGGACAGAGGTGTCCATCTCGGTCTTGAAGTGCTTGACCATGTCCACGCGAGGCAGCGCGTAATCGCTCAGGGTGCCGGTCTGCAACTGACCGGACTGCGCGTCATAGACCACCTCTTCACACAGGGCCTGTCCGATCCCCTGAATGGCGCCACCATCGAGCTGCCCCTTAACGATCATCGGGTTGACCACCATGCCCACGTCGTTGACCGAGGCGTAGGCAACCACTGCGACCTCGCCGGTGTCGGGATCGATCTCGACCTCGGCGATGTGGCAGCCATTGGGCCAGGTCGGCCCAGCCACCGTGGTCTTGGACTCCAGATAGACGTGTCGGGCAGGCTGACGCGAAGCCAGCTCGAACAGATCAATACCGCGGTCGGTGCCCATCACGTTGAAGCGGCCTCGCGTGTATTCGATATCGCGCGCAGCCGCCTCGAGTACATCGGCCGCCAGCTCGCGGCCTTGTTCGACCATGCGTTGCGCACCTTCCTTGAGGGCCGAACCCGCGGTGAAGATCGAACGCGATCCCGCGCTGCCAAAGCCCTGGCCGCGGTCGGTGTCGCCCTGGATGATGCGAATTTTCTCGATCGGCACACCGAAGACATCCACCGCCAGCTGCGCATAAGTGGTGGCAATTCCCTGACCCATGGCCATGGTGGCGGTGTAGATCTCGATATGACCGTCGCCCGACACATTGACCGTGACCCGCTCTTCGAAGGCGTTGCCGCCGGTCCATTCGAGAAAGCTCGCCATGCCGCGGCCGCGCAGCTTGCCGCGGGCCTTGGAATGCGCTGCACGCCCATCGAAGCCCGCCCAGTCGGCCAGCACGACAGCCTGTGCGGTGATCTTTTCGAATTCGCCGGTGTCGTAGGTCATGCCCATTTGGTTCTTGTAGGGCATCTGCTCGGGTCGAATCATGTTGCGGCGGCGCAGCTCGGCCTGGTCCACGCCCATCTGCCGCGCAGCGGCGTCCATGAGGCGCTCGATGATGTAGATCGCCTCGGGGCGACCCGCCCCGCGGTAAGCGCCGCAGGGGGCAGTGTTGGTGAGAATCGCCTGAAAGCGGAAATCGATCGTGGGTATGTCGTAGATGCTGGTGCCAACCCACGGACCGATCAGCAGTTGAATGGCCACGCCGGTTCCGGTGGCATAGGCCCCGACATTGGCCAGCGAAGCCACTCGCAGCGCCAGGATGCGGCCGTTGGCATCCAGCGCCAGCTCGGCCGTGCTGAACACATCGCGGCCGGCATGAGACGCCAGAAACTCGTCGCTGCGATCAGCCAGCCACTTGACCGGACGCCCCAGCTTCAGGGCACTCCAGGCCACCACCGCATCTTCGGGATACAGGCCGGTCTTCATGCCGAAGCCTCCGCCCACATCGCCCACCACCACGCGCACCTTGTCTTGAGGAATACCGAGGACGGCATCACACAACGTATTGCGTGCGCCGCTTGGCATCTGGCTGGACAGGCGCAAGGTGAGTCGACCGGTCGCGGCATCGGGCTCGGCCAGTACGCCGCGAGGCTCCATCGGGACCGCGGACAGGCGCTGGTTCGCCAGGTCGAGTTTGACCGTGTGCGCAGCCTTCGCAAAAGCCGCTGCTGCGGCGGCTGCGTCGCCGTGACGTGCTTCAGCCGAAATGTTGTGGGGCGAGCCCGGCCACAACTGCACCGCATCGGCTTGTCGTGCCTTGAAGGGATCGATCACCATCGGCAGCTCGTCGTACTCGACCCAGACCGCATCGCGGGCTGCCTGCGCCTGTTCTTTCGACTCGGCCAATACGGCAACCACCGCTTCGCCCACATAACGCACCACGTCTACGGCGAGTGCATGACGCGGCGGCGACTCGGCATTGCCACCGTCGGGGCGTTTGAATCCGGCGACTGTTGGCACGGGCTTGACGCCCGCGGCCACCAGATCGGCGCCAGTGAAGGCTGCCACCACGCCGGGCAATGCGAGCGCCGCAGTGGCATCGATCGACACGATGCGCGCATGTGGATAGGGTGACCTCAGCAGGCACAGATGCAACTGACCCGTGGCGTTGGCATCGTCCACGTACAGGCCGGTGCCGGACACCAGCGTGGGATCTTCGATGCGTCGGACCGAGTGGCCCGCACCGAAGCGGCCGATTTCACTGGGATGGTTCATGGGGTGCTCCTTCGCGCTTCAGCGCGAGCTCGCGAGTGCGGTGGCCGCCTGGCGGACCGACTCGACGATGTTGACATAGCCGGTGCACCGGCACAGATTGCCCTCGAGCGCATGTTCGATTTGCGCATCAGTGGGTTGCGGGCAACGGGCCAGCAAGGCGGCCGTGCTGACCACCATGCCCGGGGTGCAAAAGCCGCATTGCAGGCCATGGCACTCCATGAAGGCTTGCTGGATGACCGAGGGCTGTTGTGCCGTGCCCAGTCCTTCGATGGTGGTGACCGCACTGCCGTCGGCCTGCACGGCCAGCGTGGCGCAGGCCTTGGCGGGTTGACCGTCGAGCAACACGGTGCAGGCGCCGCACTGGCTCGTGTCACAACCCACGTGCGTGCCGGTGAGTCCGGCCTGGTTGCGAAGCAAATCGACCAGTAGCAGGCGATTGTCGACATCGTGCCGGGTATCGGTGCCGTTGATCTTGAGATGAATGGTGGTCATGCGAAGGGTCCTTGATGGCATGCGCGCGCTCGGTGGTCGACATGTTAGCGCGCTTCGCCAAGCCCCTTCGCCCGATACAATCACCGCAGCGAGCGTTTTGAAGACAGACACGAAGAGGAGACAGGGATGGATGAGAGCCGGATTCCGGTGATGGTGGGCTGCGGTCAATTCACGCAGCGCGAGCGCGACCCCAAGGCGGCCCAGGGGCCGCTGGACCTCATGGCGCGTGTGGCCCGACTGGCTGCAGAGGACTCCGGCGCCGGCACCCGGATGATCGAGGCCCTCGACAGCCTCGTGGTCGTGCGCATGTTCTCCGATACCAGCCCGCGCTTCGTGAGCCCGTTTGGCACCTACGCCAACCCGCCTCGGTCACTGGCTCAACGCATCGGCGCCACCGGTCTCAAGCAGTTCATCTACACCCATCCGGGCGGCAACATGCCCCAGTGGTGCGTCAATCGTCTGAGCGAGCAGATCACGCGAGGTGAAGTCTCAGCCGCCATGGTGGTCGGTGCCGAGGCGCTGGCCACGCAAAAAGCGGCTGAGCGCGGCGGCGTCAAACTCGACTGGAATGAAGATCCGGGCGGCAGCATGCAGACCTGGGGCGTGGCCAAGCGCGGCTGGTCGGATTGCGAAGACCGGCACGGCGCGCGCGCGGCCATCTACATGTATCCCATGCTCGAGAACGCCCTGCGTCATCATGCCGGGCGCACGCTGGCGCAGCATCAGCAGGCCATCGGATCACTCATGGCCCAATTCGCAGCAGTGGCCAAAGCCAATCCTCTGGCCGATCGGCGCGATGGCTTCGATGCCGCACGGCTCACGACGGTTGCGCCCGACAATCCCTACATCTCCTACCCCTACACGCGCCTGATGAACTCCAATGCGTTCATCGACCAGGGCGCAGCCGTCATCGTGTGCAGCCTGGCCGTGGCACGCAAACTGGGCGTGCCGCAGGACCGCTGGGTGTTCCTGCATGGTTGTGCCGACGCGCATGACCACTGGTACATGAGTGACCGGCGTGACTTCCACTCGTGCCCCGCCATGAAGATGGTGTTCGACAAGACCTTCCAGATGGCGGGTCTGCGCTTTGATCAGATCGACAAGATCGACCTGTACAGCTGCTTTTCTTCTGCAGTGGAAATTGCGTGCAAGGAAATGGAGATCTCACCCGATGATCCGCGCGGTCTGACTGTGACCGGCGGCCTGCCGTTCTTCGGCGGCCCGGGCAACAACTATGTGACCCATTCCATTGCCGAGATGATGAATCAGGTGCGCGCCAAGCCCGGCAGCTTTGGTCTGGTCACGGCGAACGGCAATTACGTGACCAAGCATTCGGCTGGCATCTACAGCACCGTCATGCCCGATAAGCCCTTCGCCCCCGAAAACCCGGACACGTATCAGGCCACGCTCGATGCCATGCCCACCACGCCGTTCACCGAATTGGCACAGGGCAGCGCGACGGTGGAAACCTATACGGTCATGCATGACAAGGCCGGACCCTCGGGCGGGCTGCTGTTCGGCCGACTGGCCGATGGCACGCGCTTCATGGCCAATACGCCCGCAGACCGTGCTCTGCTCGAAGACATGGAGCAGCGCGAGTTCATCGGCGTCTCGGGGCGCGTGAACCACGACGGTCGCACCAACGTCTTTACGCCCGCCTGACGTTCGGCCGGTCTGCGGCTGCAGCAAAGGGTTGCGCAGCCGCATGCCGGCGGTCGCCGGCACGGGCAGAGTCGCAGGCTTGTGCCGGTGCTTGGATTCAGCTGCCTTGCTGCTGCTGTTGCTGCGCTGCCAGACGTGCAGCCATGGCCTTGCGGGTGGCTTCGGGCAGGCCGGTGGGGTCGATCAGCATGCTGAAGACTTTCAGGTTGTGGGTATGGGCCAACTGATGCAGGTGGAAGGCGTTTTGCATGGCCACATCACGCCCGCCGGCATCGACCACGCCGTTGATCGCCAACTTGGTCATCTTCAGCGCGAAACGCGATTTGCTGGCGATCTTGCGGGCCATCGCCAGCGTGGCCTCCTGCAGCTCGTCGCGCGGCACGACCCGGGCCACCATGCCCAGCTGCAACGCGTCGGCGGCACTGATCGCGTCGCCAGTGAAAAGAATTTCTTTCGCCTTGCGCGTGCCTAGTTCATAGACATGATGAAACCACTCCACGCCGCCCACGCCGAAGCTCACCACCGGGTCGGCAAATGAGGCGTCGTCACTGGCGATGATCAGATCGCAGGGCCAGGCCAGCATGAGGCCGCCGGCAATGCACTTGCCCTGCACTGCGGCAATGGTCGGCTTGGGAATATTGCGCCAGCGCTCGCAAAAACCGGTGTAGATCTCTTCTTCGCGCGCCATCTGAGCCTCGGCGCCTGCGCAGCCGAATCCGCACATCGTGCCCACGGTGCGATGCCGTGCCATGGCCGCTGCACTGTCGGTTTCGCCCAGATCGTGCCCTGCGGAAAAATGCTTGCCTTCGGCTGCCAGGATGATCACGCGCACGTCGTTGTCATGGGCGGCGCGATCAAAGGCCTCGTTCAGCTCGTAGAGCAATTCGGTGTCCTGCGCATTGGCGCGGTCCGGGCGATTCAGGCGAATGCGCGCAATGCCCGGTTCAGGGATTTCATAGATCAGCGTCTTGAAGGTCGATTCGCTCATGGTGTCTCCTTGGGTCATGGGGCTGGGGTCGGTCAGACGATCCGGCTCTTGTGGCCGGCCCAGTACTGCTCGCGCAATGGCTTCTTGTAGAGTTTCCCGGTGGGCAGTCGGGGCATGGCATCAATGAAGTCCACCGTCCTCGGGCATTTCAGTTTGGCCAGATGGGCCTGGCAAAAGGCGATCAATTCAGCCCCCAGCGCTGCATCCGCGGTGACCCCAGGCATGACCTGCACCACGGCCTTCACCTCTTCGCCCATCTCTTCATTCGGTACGCCAAACACTGCCGCGTCGGCCACCTTCGGATGGGTGACCAGCAGGTTCTCGCACTCCTGCGGATAGATGTTCACGCCGCCCGAGATGATCATGAAGGTGGCGCGATCAGTGAGAAAGACAAAGCCGTCTTCATCGACATAGCCCACGTCTCCCACTGTGGCCAGACCGCCATCTGCAGAACGCGATTCGGCCGTGCGCTCAGGGTCCTTGAAGTATTCGAAGGGATGCGGTGGCTTGAACCACAGCGTGCCCGACACGCCAGTGGGGCACGGCTTCATGTCTTCATCCAGCACATGCAGCTCGCCCAGAATCACCCGCCCGACCGTGCCCTTGTGGCTGAGCCACTCCTGGCTGTTGCACGCTGTGTAGCCATGGCCTTCGGTCGCACCGTAGTACTCGTGGATGACCGGACCCCACCAGTCGATCATCTGTTCCTTTACAGGCACCGGGCAGGGTGCCGCCGCATGGACCGCGATTTCCAGTGATGACAGGTCGTAGTGTTTGCGGGTGGCTTC
>JBIKKG010000377.1:0-2684 GCA_044360485.1 Burkholderiaceae bacterium
AAAGCCGCGCAAGATCCAGTCCTGGCGTTTCTCCTTATCGTCGCGTTCAATGCCCATGGCCGAGAAGAGTTGCTTGGCGATGCCGATCTGCCGCTCGCGGTGTACACCTTCGTAGCCCGGTCCCATGCGAAATTCACGCGAGTGCGGCACGCCCGCCAGGTTGCGCTCAACATTCCCGGCTCTGATCCGGTCCAGCACATCACCCGCAACGACGTAAAAGTTCCATGGCTGCGTATTGAGCGAGGTTGGCGCACGCATAGCGAGCTCAAGAATTTCCTTGATCAGCGCCTTCGGTACCGGCTTGTCCAGGTACCCACGGATGCTGCGCCGACCCCGAACGACTTGATCAAACTCCATGCTGTCTGCCCCCATGCAGCCATCCGCTGCGTTAGTGGTGAGTGTCCCTCTCGCAGCATAAAGGATTCAATTCGGGCGGCAAGCGGGGGCAGGGGGTAAGCCCCCGGCGATGGAGATCAACGCGAGTGAGATCGACCTACGGGGCGCGTCAGGCGGAAGGCAATTGTTTGGCGCGTTCCAGAATGGTGCGGGCGGTGCGCTCTGCATTGAGCGATGCATCCAACGGGGAGCGGCACAGGCCTGCGCATTCGTACTGCAAGTTCTCGTAGAGTTGGGAGGCAGCAGGAAACACATCCAGCAGTTTTCTGAGTGTCTCGTCTTGCTCCACCGATTCGAGTTCGCGCACGAGGTGGCTCACGACCGAACGGTACTGCTCGGGGTGGATGGCGCCTGGCGTGCGCTCAAGTTGCTCGAGCAGTCGGGCGAGCGTCACCAGAACGGTCAGGCGTGCAGGGACCTCAATGCGTGTACTGGATTGCATGGCAGTGGACCTCCATTTGAATGGATGAAGCACGAGACATATGCGTGTTTTGGGGGCGGTTTGTTCGCCTTCAAGCCCCTGGCGCAGGGGCGCCTGCCCGCAGCCCATCGCCGTGATGCCCCCAAGGCTATAATCCGGCCTTCGCTGGCGGCCCTTGCCTGCGACCCATTGCCCAACTGCCATGTCATCTGCCCAGTCGCAACGCCTGCCCGCCCTGGTACTGGGCGCCCTGGGGGTTGTGTTCGGTGACATCGGTACCAGCCCCCTGTATGCCTTCAAGGAAGCCTTTGCGCAGCCCCACGGCCTGCCGCTGACCCCCGATAAAGTCTTCCCGGTCCTGTCCATGATGTTCTGGGCTGTGACCATCATCGTGTCGATCAAGTACGTGCTGGTCATCTTGCGATTCGATTATCGCGGCGAAGGCGGTGTGCTGGCGCTGCTGTCCAATACGCTGAACATGGTGCGCGAGCGGCCACGTCTGACCTGGGCAGTCAGTGTGCTGGGTATCTTCGCGGCGTCGCTCTTTTATGGCGATGCGGTCATCACGCCTGCCATCTCGGTGCTGTCTGCGGTGGAAGGGATTGCCGTTGCCGCACCTGGGTTGACCCGTTTCGTCGTGCCGATCGCGCTGGTCATTCTGGTGGGCCTGTTCATGATCCAGCGCAACGGTACGGCCAAGGTGGGCGCGCTCTTTGGTCCCGTGATGCTGCTGTGGTTTTCTACGCTGGCCGCACTCGGTGTGGCCAGCATTGTTCAAACGCCCGGCATTCTGGCGGCCGTGGATCCACGTTATGCCATTCGATTTGCCATTGAGCATCCGCACTGGACCTTCGTTGCTCTGAGTGCCGTGTTTCTCACGCTGACGGGTGCCGAGGCGCTGTACGCCGACCTCGGTCATTTCGGCGCCAAGCCCATCCGTTATGGCTGGTTCCTTCTGGTCTTTCCTTGTCTGATGTTGAACTATTTCGGGCAGGCAGCGCTGGTGCTGCGTGACCCGGAGGCGGTACGCAATCCCTTCTATCTGTTGGCACCCGAACCGTTGTTGGTGCCCCTGATTGTGCTGTCCACCTTGGCCACAGTCATCGCGTCGCAGGCCACCATCTCGGGTGCGTTTTCGGTCACCCAGCAGGCGTCCCGGCTCAACTATCTGCCGCGTCTGCGTGTGCTGTACACCTCAGATACCTCGGCGGGGCAGATCTACATACCGGTCATCAACTGGATGCTGTTGGTGGCCGTGCTCGTTTTGGTGATGAGCTTTCGCAGTTCCAGCAACCTGGCAGCAGCCTACGGTGTGGCGGTGTCGGGTGACCTGATGATTAGCAGCGTGCTGCTGTTTTTTGCGGTGCTCTTTGGTGCATCCTCGAGGTTGCGGCTCGTTCTTCCGCTGCTGGCGCTCTTTCTGTTTCTTGAGGTGTGCTTCTTTGCCGCGAACATCAGCAAGGTGTTTGAGGGGGGTTGGTTCCCGCTGATGGTGGCCACATTCATGTTTACGCTGTTGACCACCTGGCGACGCGGCACCGAGATCATGCGGGCCCGCAAGGACTCCAGGACCTGGGATCCGGCAGATGATGTCGATCTTGATTTGTCTGATGTGGCCCGGGTGCCAGGGTCGGCCGTCTTTTTCAGCTCGTCTTCGGTGGGTTACCCCAGCAGCTTCCTGCACAACCTCAAGCACAACAAGGTGGTGCACGAGCAGACCGTCTTTTTGACGGTGCAGTTCGATGATGTACCCAGAGTGCTGGATGACGAGCGCATTGAGTTGCAAAAGCGCCCTCGCGGTGTCTTTAGGCTCACCGCGCATTTTGGCTATCGCGAAGACCCGGACATCACACGCATCCTGAAGCTG
>JBIKKG010000116.1:0-10032 GCA_044360485.1 Burkholderiaceae bacterium
GCGCGGCTACGCCTCGATGGACTACGAGTTCAAGGAGTACCGGGCGGCTGATGTGGTCAAGCTCGACCTGCTGGTCAATGGCGATAAGGTCGATGCGCTCTCGCTGATCGTGCATCGGGCCAATTCCATCTACCGCGGGCGGGAAGTGGCCTCCAAGATGCGCGAACTGATTCCGCGCCAGATGTATGACGTGGCCATCCAGGCGGCCATTGGCGGCAACGTGATTGCGCGCGAAAACGTCAAGGCGCTGCGCAAGAACGTGCTGGCCAAGTGCTACGGCGGCGATATCACCCGCAAGAAGAAGCTGCTCGAAAAGCAAAAGGCCGGCAAAAAGCGGATGAAGCAGGTCGGCACCGTCGAGATTCCCCAGGAGGCCTTCCTGGCGGTCCTCCAGGTCGAAGACCGCTGATGCACAGGGCCGGTGTCTCCCCGCGCTGCTGCCCACTTACCTCAATGCGAGAGGCCAGATGAATTTCGCCCTGATTCTGTTCGTGCTGCTCCTGCTGTCGGGTGTGGCCTGGCTGCTCGATCTGCTGTGGCTGGCGCCGGCGCGTCGGCGTGCCGGCCGGGCAGGGCGCCCGGCCTGGCTGGAATACACCGCCGGTCTGTTCCCGGTGATCATGGTCGTGTTCATGCTGCGCTCCTTTCTGGTGGAGCCGTTCAAGATTCCTTCAGCGTCCATGCTTCCTACGCTCCTGGTGGGCGATCTGATCCTGGTCAACAAGTACACCTACGGCATCCGTCTGCCAGTGGTGAACACGAAGGTGATGGACCTGAACCTGCCGCAGCGTGGCGATGTCATGGTCTTTCGCTTCCCCAAGGACACCTCGGTCGATTACATCAAGCGCGTGGTCGCTATTCCAGGTGATATGGTCACCTACGAGAACAACCGTCTGACCCTCAACGGACAACCCGTGCCACTGGCCGATGCTGGCGAGTTCTATGATCCGGAGCGCCTGGTGTACTACCGGCAATATTCAGAGAAGTTGGGAGAAAACGGTCATAAGATATTGACAGAATTGGATAAACCGTCTTTCATCTCCGGGGTCGACGCGTTCCCTTTCAGGGAGCGATGCAGCTACGTCAGAACCGGGGTCACTTGCACGGTACCGCCAGGTCACTACTTCGTGATGGGCGACAACCGCGAAAATAGTCTGGACAGCCGGTTCTGGGGTTTCGTTCCGGAGCAGAACATCGTGGGCAAGGCTTTCTTCATCTGGATGAACTTCAGCGACCCGAGTCGCATCGGACGGTTCCATTGACGAAGCGCCCAACCGGCGCAGGGCGTCGATCCCGGGCGCGACAGCGTGGCTTGAGCCTGCTCGGGCTGATCGTGCTGGGGGTGCTCATCACTTTCGGCGCCATGCTCGGCATGAAGCTCTACCCCACGGTGAGCGAGTTCATGATGGTCAAGCGCGCAGTGGTGAAGGCGCGCAACGACGGCAACGACGTCACCGGCATTCGCGCGGCCTTCGATCGTGCTGCCGCGATCGACGACATCACCTCCATCAACGGTCGGGATCTCGACATTGCGCCGCTGCCAGGTGGCGGGTTCAAGGTGTCGTTTGCCTACGAGAAGCGCATCCCGCTGTTTGGGCCAGCCAGTCTCGTCCTCGATTACCGGGGCGACGCAGGCATGCCGCTCAAGGACGCACGCTGATGACCGCTGCGGTGCGCGCAAAGCCGTCCCGATGACACTCGATACCCTTCAGGAGCGCCTGGGCTATCGGTTCAATTCGGAGCCGCTGCTGCGTCAGGCGCTCACCCACCGCAGCTTTGGCGCGCAGCACAACGAGCGGCTCGAGTTTCTGGGTGACAGCGTGCTCAATTGTGCGGTGGCAGCGCTTCTGTACCAGCGCTTCGCCAAGATCGACGAGGGCGACCTCTCGCGCGTGCGCGCCAACCTGGTCCGCCAGCAGTCGCTTTACGACGTCGCGCAAAAGCTTGAACTCAGCGGCTGCCTGCAGTTGGGCGAAGGGGAGTTGAAGAGCGGAGGCTTTCGACGCCCCTCCATTCTGGCCGATGCCCTGGAAGCCATCTTCGGCGCCATCCTGCTCGACGGCGGCTTCGATGCGGCTCAGCAGGTCATCCATCGTCTGTACGACCCGATCCTCAAAAGCGTGGATCCCCACACCTTGGGCAAAGACGCCAAGACGCTGCTGCAGGAGTGGCTGCAAAGCCGCAAGATGCCATTGCCGGTGTACGCAGTTGTGGCCACGCATGGGGCGGCGCATAACCAGCTCTTCGAAGTCGAGTGCGCGGTGCCCAAGCTGGCGATCCAGGTCCTGGGCAGTGGCGGCAGCCGCCGGGCCGCCGAACAGGCCGCAGCCAAGCTTGCGCTTGAGCAGGCACAGACCCTGGAGCCCACGACACCCAAGCGCCCCCGGCGCAATGCTGCGCGCTCAACGCGTCCGATCGATGCCGCCCCAGCCTGACACCTCGCCGGCCTCAGGTTCCGAGCACCACAAGACCTCTGCGCCCCACGAAGATGTGGTGGTCGCATCGACCACGCCCGACCGGCCGCACCGTTGCGGTTATGTGGCCATCATCGGTCGGCCTAATGTCGGGAAGTCGACCCTGCTGAACCGACTGGTCGGCGAAAAGCTCAGCATCACGTCCGCCAAGGCCCAAACCACCCGCCACCGGATCGTGGGAGTGGTCACCCGGCCGAGCGCGCAGTTCCTGTTGCTGGATACGCCGGGCTTTCAGACCCGCAACCGCGGCGCACTGAATCGCGTCCTCAATCGCACCGCCTCGCAGGCGGCGCTGGAAGCCGATGTGGTGGTGCTGGTCGTGGATGCTCACGGATTCAACGACGCCGACGAGCAGGTGCTCAGGCTGGTGCCGACCGGCAAGCCCCTGATCGTTGCGCTCAACAAGGTCGATGCCCTGACCGACCGCAACCGACTCTTGCCACTCCTGGCCCGGTTGGGCGAGCGCGCCAACATCACCGCCATGGTCCCGATCAGCGCACGCAATGGCCGTCAGGTCGATGAGCTGCTCGACGAATGCGCAAAGTATCTGCCCGAAGGCGAGCCGCTCTTCGAGCCCGATGCCTACACCGATCGCAGCGAGCGTTTTCTGGCGGCCGAAGCGATTCGCGAAAAGATGTTTCGTCTGCTGGGCGATGAATTGCCGTACCAGAGCACGGTGATCATCGAGCAGTTCGAAGAAACGCCCACGGTGCGCCGAATTTTCGCTGCCATCGTGGTCGAGCGCGACGCGCAAAAACCGATCGTGCTGGGCGCAGGCGGAGAGCGGATCAAGCGCATCGCCAGCGAGGCGCGCCAGGACCTTGAACGGCTGTTCGGCGGGACGATCTATCTCGAGGTCTGGGTCAAGGTTCGAGGAGGCTGGTCGGACAACGAACAGCGCCTCAAGACCTATGGCTACGACTGAATCCGGGGGCAAGGCGCCGCGCACACGACGTGCTGTGGCCACTGGGCGCTCGGCAGACCGTGTGGTCGAGGAGCCTGCATTCGTGCTGCATGCCACGCCCTGGCGCGAAACCAGCCTGATTGTCGAGCTCCTGACACGCAGCCATGGGCGGATAGCCTGTGTGGCAAAAGGGGCGAAGCGGCCTCGCTCGGCACTGCGAGGCGTGCTGCTGTCGTTTCAGCCACTCTCGGTGGGCTTTGCCGGGCGCCAGGAGCTGCGCACGCTCACCGCGGCCGAATGGCTGGGGGGAATGCGTGCGCCACAGGGCGATGGCCTGCTGTGCGGCTTTTATCTGAACGAGCTGCTGGTGCGCCTGCTGCCGCGTGACGACCCCCATCCGACGCTGTTCGATGCCTATGCCGAGGCACTGGTGTCGCTGGGCTTCGAAGGATCGCCCGAGGCCTGCCTGCGGCGCTTCGAATGGCGGCTGTTGCGTGAAATCGGCTATGCCATGGACTTGTCGCACGATGCCCAGAACCGCCCAGTGCTCGCCGACGCGCGCTATGCCTTGTTGCCCGGGCGCGGCTTTCTGGCCACCGACGGCAGTGACCCCGCCGACTTCCAGGGCCATACGCTGCTCGACATGGCCGACGAGCGTTACGATTCGGCCCGCACACTCGCCGAAGCCAAGCGGCTGACCCGCACGTTGCTGGGTCGCCATCTGGATGGGCATGTTCTCAAGACCCGCCAGATCCTGATGGATCTGCACAAACTCTGATTCTCGAACCATGATCGAACTCGGCGTCAACATTGACCACGTCGCGAGCGTGCGCCAGGCGCGTCGCACCTATGAACCCGATCCGGTCTGGGCCGCCGTGGAGGCGCATCTGGGCGGTGCAGACGGCATCACGGTGCACCTGCGTGAAGACCGCAGGCATATCAACGATGACGATGTGAGGCGGCTGCGTGAGCTCACCCATGTGAAGCTCAACCTCGAGATGGCCGCCACCGACGAGATGGTCGGCATTGCCTGTGCGATCCGTCCCGAGATGGCCATGCTCGTGCCCGAAGGGCGTCACGAGGTCACGACTGAAGGCGGGCTCGATGTGGCGGGGCAACGCGACCGCATGCGCGAGGTGATTGCGCGGCTGGCCGATGCTGGCATCGTCACCAGCGTTTTCATCGATGCCGAGCTGGAGCAGGTCGAAGCGGCTGCGCAAGTCGGTGCGCGCGTGTGTGAAATTCATACCGGCCCGTATGCGCATGCGTTTCACAACGGCGGACGCGACTCTGAAGGCCATGGCGTCCAAGCTGAGCTCGATCGCATCGCCCGTGCGGGTGCAGCCATTCGTGCAGCCGGGATGCGCTTCAACGCCGGTCATGCGCTCAATTATGTGAACGTGCAGCCGGTGGCGGCGCTCGAGGGGGTGCGCGAACTGCACATCGGCCACGCGATCGTGTCGCGTGCGGTGTTCGTGGGCCTGCGCGAGGCGGTGCGCGAAATGAAGCGGCTGATGCGCGAGGCGCGCCCAGCATGATCTACGGTATCGGCACGGACATCGTGCTGATTGCGCGCATCCGCAGCCTGCAGGCGCGCTGGGGCGATCGGCTGGCCAGACGGGTGCTGGGGCCGGATGAGCTGGTCGAATACCATCGTCGTCACTCGCGCGGCACCCCGGGGCCTGAGCGGGCTGCACGGTATCTGGCCAAGCGCTTTGCCGCCAAGGAGGCGTTCTCCAAGGCGATTGGCCTGGGACTGCGCGGGCCCATGACGCTGCTGTCGCTGCAGGTGCTCAATGATCGGCGCGGCAAGCCGGTCGCGGTGCCTCGCAAGGCGCTCGAGCCCTGGCTGCGTGAACGCGGTCTGATTGCCCATGTCTCCATCTCCGATGAGATCGACAGCGCGCTGGCCTTTGTGGTGGTCGAGCAGCACACAGGCCTGCGGCAGTCCGGCGAGTCGGTTGGGGCCGATGAGACCCGTCGCGCGAGCGCCCAGGCAGGTCTGCCGGCTGGATCGGATTCGCTTTGAATGCAGGTGCGTGTCCCGACGAGCCTGAGCGCGTGCCCAGCAACCCTGCTGCGGGGCCTGCTGCAGCGCCTGCTGCGGCGCCTGGTTCAACGCCCGAGCCCTCCGAGCGCCCGGTGCCTGCGCCCGTGGTCTTCGATATTCGAGCCTATCTGGCGTCGCTGCCGCATCGCCCGGGTGTCTATCGGATGCTGGCCGAGGACGATGCGCTGCTTTACGTCGGCAAGGCCCGTGACCTGAAAAAGCGGGTCTCGTCGTACTTTCAGAAAAATCTCTCGAGCCCGCGCATCGCACACATGGTGGCGCGGGTGGTACGCATCGAGACCACGATCACCGGGTCTGAAGCCGAAGCCTTGCTGCTTGAGAACAATCTCATCAAGACACGGCAGCCGCGCTACAACATTCTGTTTCGCGACGACAAGTCGTATCCGATGCTCAAGTTCAGTGCGCATCGCTTTGCCCGGATTGCCTATTACCGTGGCGCCACCGATCGGCGCAGTCAGTACTTCGGGCCGTATCCCAGCGCCTGGGCCGTGAAGGAAAGCATCCAGGTGCTGCAGAAGGTCTTTCGTCTGCGCACCTGCGAGGATTCGGTGTTCTCCAATCGTTCGCGTCCGTGCCTGTTGCATCAGATCGGGCGTTGCAGTGCGCCTTGCGTGGGTGCCGTGGACGAAGCCGGGTATCGCGCCGATGTGGATGCAGCGGTGCGCTTCTTGCGCGGCGGGCATCAGGAAGTGCTGCATGAGTTTGAACAGCGCATGCACACGGCGGCCGCCGAGCTGAGGTTTGAGGAAGCAGCGGTGCTGCGCAATCGCATGACGGCGCTCTCGCGCGTCCTGCATCAGCAGTCGATGGAGACCGGCACCGATGTGGATGCCGACATCATTGCCGTGGAATCAGCAGGTGGTCGCATCTGCGTGAACCTGGCGATGGTGCGTGGCGGGCGTCACTTGGGCGATCGGGCCCATTTTCCCAGTCATGTCGATGCGATCGACGAGCAGGTGCCTGCCGAAGTGCTCGAGGCGTTCCTGTCGCAGCATTACGCTGATGGCGAGGTGCCACCGCTGATCGTCTGCGCGCTGGAGCCTGCCTCGCCCGATACCGTGTCGCTGCTGCAGGAGCAGGCCGGTCATGCGATCGTGTGGGCGCGTCAGCCCAATGGGCCTCGTCGTCGTTGGCTGGAGCAGGCCCATGAGAATGCGCGGATCGCGCTGGCGCGCATGCTGGCCGAGGAGGGCTCACAAAAGGGACGCACACGCATGCTGGCCGAGGCGCTGGGGTTGGATGATGACCTGGAAGCCTTGCGCATCGAATGCTTCGATGTGAGCCACACCATGGGCGAAGCCACGCAGGCTTCATGCGTGGTCTTTCACAGTCATGCGATGCAGCGCGGCGAATATCGGCGCTTCAACATCGAAGGGGTGACCCCGGGCGATGACTATGCCGCCATGCGCCAGGTGCTGATGCGTCGCTATGAGCGTTTTGCCGAGACCGCCGAGGCGCAGGCGCCTGCCGATGTGCCCATTCCCCAGGTGGTGCTGATCGATGGCGGCAAAGGGCAGGTCGAAGTCGCCCGTCAGGTGTTCGAGGAGCTGGGGCTGGACATCGGCATTCTGGTGGGTGTGGCTAAGGGCGATCAGCGTAAAGCCGGGCTCGAGACGCTGGTGTTTGCAGATGGTCGCGATCCACTCGTGTTGGGTATGGATTCGCCTGCGCTGATGCTGGTAGCTCAAATTCGCGACGAAGCGCACCGCTTTGCCATCACCGGCATGCGTGCGCGACGGGCCAAGGCGCGCAACACCTCTCGCCTGGAGGACATCGACGGGGTGGGGCCACGAAAACGGCAGCGCCTGCTCGCAAGATTCGGCGGCATGCGTGGCATCATGGCGGCCAGCGTCGAGGACCTCACGAGTGTCGAGGGCATTTCCAGAGCGCTTGCCGAAGACATTTACAAGCGCCTGCACTGATGCGTTGGAATCTGCCCAACATCCTGACCTGGCTGCGGATGCTGGTGATTCCGCTGCTTGTGGCCGTGTATTTATGGCCCGACCCAACGCTCGACATGTCGTCTCGCAATCTGATCGGCACCTGGCTGTTTATTGGCGCGGCGATCACTGATTGGGTTGACGGCTGGCTTGCACGCCGCCTCGGTCAGGTGTCGGCATTTGGCGCGTTCCTCGACCCGGTGGCAGACAAGCTTCTGGTGTGCGCCGCGCTGGTGCTGTTGCTCGAGCTCAATCGAGTGGGGGCACTGGTGGCGGTCATCATCATCGGCCGTGAAATTGCCATTTCGGCGCTGCGTGAATGGATGGCGTCGGCCGGCGCACGGGCCAGTGTGGCGGTCCATTCGGTGGGCAAGCTCAAGACGGCGGCACAACTGATCAGCATTCCGATGCTGCTGTTTCATCAGCCGCTGTTCGGCGTGGTGCCCACACAGCGTATTGGCACCTGGCTCATCTGGGTGGCGGCGGGCCTGACGCTGTGGTCGATGTTTTATTACTTGCGCCAGGCCTGGCCGCATCTGCGTGATGCTGACTGAGCAACCGGTCACGCACAAAGCGTCAGCGCTTTGACTTTTTATTGCGGCGCTGCTATATTTCGAAGTCTGCCGCAGTTGATGTAACGCTGCAGCAGCATGCGGGAGTAGCTCAGTTGGTAGAGCGCAACCTTGCCAAGGTTGAGGTCGAGAGTTCGAGACTCTTCTCCCGCTCCAAATTCAAGTAGTCCACGGGTGTTCATCCGGCTTGCGGTGGGTGCTTCCATTGCGTACCAGGCCTCCAAGCTCGCTTGCCTTGGCCGTCGCCGCGGTGATTTCCCTAACTCCCGAGACTGAGTCGCTCCAGCGACGTCTGCGGCCGCAGTCGGCGGCGCGTTACTGGTGCGAACGTTACCCTTGCCCGCTGAAAGCCTGCGCTAACCTACAGCGCCACCCAGTGCGCTCCACGCAACGGGCCAGAGCCCATCTCAACAGAGCCCTTCTGCGGGTGAGGCGTTCGGTGTCTCAGCCCTGCGCATGGTTCGGGGATCAGACGCCGAGCGGAATGACGAAGCAGCTGTTCGCACCGAGCTCGGTCCAGTGCAGCGATTCACCGACGCTCAGCAGCCGTGCATCGAGCCGCTGCGCCGTTGCGAGCGCTGCGGGGCCGCTCTCGCGCACGATCACGAAGCGCATCGTGCGGCCGTCTCGGCGAAGCACGCACTCGGCCTGCGGCCAGTGGGAGGGCAGGCAGGGTGAGATCGAGAGCAGGTCGGCTCGCACGTCCAGGCCGAGGATCGACTCGATCGCTGCCCGGTGCATCCATCCGGCAGCGCCGGTGTACCAGCTCCATCCGCCGCGGCCGACGTAGGGCGGCTGAGTGTAGACATCGGCCGCCATCACGTAGGGCTCGATGCCGTAGGTCGGGCCGAGGCTGGGGTCGCTGGCGCGATGCGCCGGGCTCAGGTGGCGGAAATAACGGTATGCGGTGTCACCGTCCCCGGGCAGTGCGTGATCGCTGCCGGCCAGCGCGCACCAGGCCATCAGCGCCCAAACGCCCGCGTGCGAGTATTGGCCGCCGTTTTCGCGTACGCCGGGCGGGTAGGCCTGGATGTAGCCGGCGCTTGGCAGCGCCTCTTCCAGCGGCGGATCGAGCAGCTTGATCAGACCGGCCTCGCGGTCGACCAGCAGCGTATCGGCCGACTGCATCGCAGCGCGCTGGTGTGCAGGTGCAGCCACACCGGAGAGCACCGCCCAGGCCTGGGCGATCAGGTCGATGCGCGCCTCGCTGTTGGTCTGTGCGCCAAGTGCGCTGCCGTCGTCGAAGAAGGCGCGGCGATACCAGGCGCCGTCCCACGCCTGAGACTCGAGGGCCACCTGCCAGCCGCTCGCCGCCGCCTCCCAGTCGCTGGCGCGATCGGTCTCGCCGCGTTCCCGCGCGAGCACCGCGAACCCGGCGACGATGGGGTACAGGAACCACGCCAGCCAGACCGACTCGCCGCGGCCCTCATGGCCGACACGGTTCATGCCGTCGTTCCAGTCGCCGCAGCCCATCAGCGGCAGACCGTGCGCCCCAACCCGCAGGCTGCGGTCGATCGCGAGCGCAGCATGTTCATACACGCTCGCAGCTTGCGCGCTCACGGTGGGCGTGCCGTACAGGTCCTCGGCACCTGCAGGGATCAAGGCGCCGTCAAGAAAATGCACCGGAACGTCGAGGAGCGCTGTGTCGTGGGTGGCGCGCAGGTAACGCAGGCAGGCCAGGGGCAGCCACAGCAGGTCGTCGGAGAAATGCGTGCGGACCCCGGCACCGAGTGGCGCGTGCCACCAGTGCTGCACGTCGCCGGCGATGAACTGGCGCGACGCGCACAGGATGATTTGCGCGCGCAAGTGCTGCGGTGCTGCCCAGGTCAGGGCCATCGCATCCTGCAACTGGTCGCGAAAGCCGGTCGCGCCACCCGCCTGGTAGAAGCCGGAGCGGGCCCAGAGCCTGCACGCCACCGTCTGGTAGAGCAGCCAGCGATTGACCATCACGTCGAACAGCGGGTCCGGCGTCTTCACGGTGACCGCGTTCAGCAGCGCGTCCCAGGTCGAAGAGACCTCCTCGATGCGCAGCTGCGCGGGCTGTGTGGCGGCGCGGGTGGCAAGGTCGCGC
>JBIKKG010000378.1:0-2675 GCA_044360485.1 Burkholderiaceae bacterium
GCGCAGTGCGGCCCTCACGCTGCAGGACACGCTCAACTTTCTCGCGCCCGGTGGCCACATCACGGTCCGTATCCAGCGCATTGAACCATTGCCGCACCTTGGCGCGGGCTCGTGCGCTGCGCACATAACCCAGCTGCACATTGAGCCAATCGCGCGACGGCCCTTCCGAGGCACTGCCCGCGCGCACGGCAACGATCTCCACGGTCTGCCCGTTTTTCAGCGCGGTATTGAGCGGCACCATCTGCCCATCCACCTTCGCACCACGGCATCGGTGGCCCAGCCCGGTATGCACCCGGTAGGCAAAATCCACCGGCGTGGATCCCAGCGGCAGCTCCACCACCCGCGCCTGCGGGGTCAGCAGATAGATCAGCTCGCCCTCTTCCTGCGATGCGGTCGACAACTGCCCGCCCAGGGTGGCGCCCACTTCCTGCTGCCACATGAGCAGCTGGCGCATCCATTCGATGCGCGCCTCCTGCAGGTCGCCGCCCGAACGCGCACCAGCCAACGGGCTGCCTGACACACCCGTCGAGGCCTCCTTGTAGCGCCAGTGCGAGGCCACACCAAACTCGGCATGCTGATGCATGTCACGCGTGCGGATCTGAATTTCCAGAGGCCGCTCGTCTTCCGCGGTCACCACCGTGTGCAAGGACTGATACCCGTTGGGCTTGGGGCGCGAGATGTAATCGTCAAATTCCTGCGTCACGGGCGGCCACATCTGATGAACCACCCCCAGCACGGTGTAGCAGTCCTTCACGTCGTCCACCAGAACCCGAAAGGCACGCAGGTCCTGCACTTGTGCAAAGTCCAGGCCCTTGCTGCGCATCTTGTTCCAGATGCTGTGAATATGCTTGGGGCGGCCGGTCACCTCGGCCCGCACGCCCTCTGCCAGCAGGGCGTGGCGCAGGCGCTCCACTGCATCGCGCACAAAGGTTTCGCGCTCGGTGCGTCGCTCCTCGAGCTGCTTGGCAATGGTGCGATACACCTCGGGCTGCAAAAACCTGAAGGCCAGGTCCTCGAGTTCCCATTTAAGCTGACCCAGCCCCAATCGGTTAGCCAGGGGCGCCAGCACCTCCAGCGTTTCACGCGCAATGGCTGTGTCCGGGGGCGATTTCGATTCAGCATGAAACCTCAGTGTCTGCAAACGAGACGCCAGACGCAGCAACACCACCCGAATATCGCTGGCCATGGCCAGGGTCATGCGCCGCAGGGTTTCCAGTTCGTCGCCCCCGGCCTGCCCCGCGCGCTGGTTCAAGTCCTTGAGAGTAAGGTCCTTGAGTCGCAGCAACTGACGCATGCCCGCCACCAGGGTGCGCACCTCATCGCCAAAGGACTGTCCAATCGACTCCAGCGAACAGCTCTCTTCGCCCAACCCGAAGAGCACTGCCGCCACGCGCGTGGCCTCATCGACCTTCAGAGACTCCAGGATGGCCAAGGTGCCGCGTGCATGGGCCAGGATCGGTTCGTCGCTGTCGCCTTGTGCGTCAGCCACCTGGGACTGCGCCAGCAGCCAGGCGCGCTCCAGGAGATCAATGCCCTGCGCAGGATCCACGCCCGGCGCCTTTCGGCCTGAATGCGCTGAATCGGCGATCGTCCCGGCTGGCGCTGCGGGAATCCGGCTTTGCGGCCGCATGCAGTCTCTCCTGGACGTTAGTCCTGTTTCCATCCGATTATAGGTTGCCCATGTTCATCCGAAGCGACCCATGATCTGGCCATTTGGCCCCCGACGCCGGCTTGCGGTGGATGCCGCCACCATCGAAGGGCTCACTCCGACCCAGCCCTGGCTTGATCGCCTGTCCATGCCTGAACGCGAGCGCCTGGCCGCGCTCATGGCGGAGTTCCTCACCGTCAAGACGCTCACCGGCGTGCAGGGCCTGAAACTGAGCGACGACATGCGGCTGGCCATTGCAGCGCAAGCCTGTCTGCCCGTGCTGCACCTGAGTCTGTCGCACTACGGGACCTTCAATGAGGTGGTGATCCATCCTTCGTGCTTCGAAGTACGTCGTACGCTCACCGATGATCTGGGCCTGGTCACCGAGTGGGACGATGTGTTGTCCGGAGAAACGCTGGACGGCGGCCCGGTAGTCCTGGCCTGGGATGCCGCAGCCGGGATCAACCCAAGTGACCACGAGACGCTTGCACCAGGCAACGTGGTCATTCACGAATTTGCTCACAAGCTCGATATGGCCGACGGTGAGGCCGACGGCTGCCCGCCCATGCCGCCAACCCTGGCGCGCCGCTGGCGCCCGGCCCTGGAGGCCGCCTACCTGCAGTTTTGCCGGCAACTCGATGATCTGGAGGCAGCCATCCCGACCGATATCGATCCGGAGAGCGAAGCGGCTGACGCCTGGTATGCGGCATTGCCGATCGATCCTTACGCAGCCACCGACCCGGCCGAATTCTTTGCGGTGGGCTGCGAAGCGTTTTTCACCGATGACGGGGCCTTCGAACAGGCATTCCCCGCTTTACATGATTGTTTTGTGGCGTATTTTCGACAGGACCCCGCCCTTTTGCGACCGCTTTAAGAACCGCTCCGATTCGGGTAACCTCAGGCGTTGGGCCCATTCGATGGGGGCCGTCCCGGACGGTTGTGTCTGGGTGTCATGAAGCGAGGCGCGCCTGTACGCCGCCCGTCGTCACACCCCCCGCACGACGTCATCGCACGACACATGACTGCC
>JBIKKG010000119.1:0-9578 GCA_044360485.1 Burkholderiaceae bacterium
AAACCTCCGAATCAACCTCAGAAGGAACCGATGTCTTGCGACTTCGGTGCTTTCCGCCGCAAGCGGTTGATCCGTAGTGCTTTGGTGGGTGCTGAGGGGCTCGAACCCCCGACCTACGCCTTGTAAGGGCGCCGCTCTACCAACTGAGCTAAGCACCCGCCTGCTCTGAACAACGGCCGCCAATGTAAACCATCGCAGCCTGGCCCGGCAAATCGAGACCACACGCCGCCGGGCATGCAACCCAGCCACAGCCCGCCGGGCACAAGGCTCGGCGGGGGCTGCAGGCAACCGCTTAGTGCTTCACACCTGCAGGCGGTGTTGCCGCCTTGGCTGGTTCAGCCGGCGTTGCCGCCACGGCCGCCACGTCTTCTTCCGGCAAGGGCTTGGGCATGCGCTCAAGCGCCACTTCCAGCACGCGGTCGATCCAGCGAACGGGCACGATTTCCAGACGGTTCTTCACGTTGTCCGGAATGTCGGCCAGGTCCTTCACGTTCTCTTCGGGAATCAGCACGGTCTTGATGCCGCCCCGATGCGCCGCCAGCAGCTTTTCCTTCAAACCACCGATGGGCAGCACTTCGCCACGCAGGGTGATCTCGCCGGTCATCGCCACATCGGCACGCACCGGAATGTCGGTCAGCACCGACACCAGCGCGGTGGTCATGGCAATGCCTGCAGACGGGCCGTCCTTGGGCGTGGCGCCTTCTGGCACGTGGATGTGGATGTCCTGGTTCTCGTGAAAGCCTGCCTTCACGCCCAGGCGATGCTGACGACGCCGCACGACCGTCATGGCCGCCTTGATCGACTCCTGCATCACATCGCCCAGCTTGCCAGTGAAGGTGGTCTTGCCCTTGCCGGGCACAGCCACCGCCTCGATGGTCAGCAACTCGCCACCCACTTCGGTCCAGGCCAGTCCGGTGACCTGCCCCACCTGGTTTTCTTTTTCGGCAATCCCGAACGAGAAGCGACGCACGCCCAGGAACTTGTCGAGATTCTTGGGTGTGACCGCCACCTTCTTGTCGTCCTTCTTGAGCAGCAGCGTCTTGACCACCTTGCGGCAGATCTTGGACAACTCACGCTCGAGCGACCGCACCCCAGCTTCGCGGGTGAAATAGCGCACGATGTCGCGGATGGCCGACTCGGACACGCTCAACTCGCCCTCTTTCAGGCCGTTGTTCTTTTGCTGCTTGGGCAGGAGATAACGCTGCGCGATGCTGACCTTTTCGTCCTCGGTGTAGCCCGACAGACGAATGACCTCCATCCGATCGAGCAGTGCCGGCGGAATATTCAGCGAATTGGCCGTGGCCACGAACATCACATCCGACAGGTCGTAGTCGACCTCGACGTAATGGTCCACAAACGTGTGGTTTTGCTCGGGGTCAAGCACCTCCAGCAGCGCCGAAGACGGATCGCCGCGGAAGTCCATGCCCAGCTTGTCGACCTCATCGAGCAGGAACAGCGGATTGCGCACGCCCACCTTGGTCAGGTTCTGCAGGATCTTGCCCGGCATGGACCCGATGTACGTACGGCGATGGCCGCGAATTTCGGCTTCATCTCGCACGCCGCCCAGAGCCATGCGCACGAACTTGCGGTTCGTGGCCTTGGCGACCGACTGACCGAGCGAGGTTTTGCCCACGCCAGGGGGACCGACCAAACACAGGATCGGGGCCTTGACCTTGTCGACGCGCTGTTGCACAGCGAGATACTCGAGGATGCGTTCCTTCACTTTATCCAGACCGAAGTGGTCCTGGTCGAGCACTTCCTGCGCATGCGTGAGGTCGTTGTTGACCTTGCTCTTCTTGCGCCAGGGCAGACCCACCAGCACGTCGATGTAGTTGCGCACGACCGTGGCTTCGGCTGACATCGGCGACATCAGCTTGAGCTTCTTGAATTCGGCATCGGCCTTCTTGCGAGCGTCAGCAGGCATGCGCGCGGACTTGATCTTCTTTTCGATCTCCTCCATGTCGGCGCCGTCTTCGCCCTCACCGAGTTCCTTCTGAATGGCCTTGACCTGCTCATTCAGGTAGTACTCGCGCTGGCTCTTTTCCATCTGGCGCTTCACACGCCCGCGGATACGCTTTTCGACCTGAAGGATGTCGAGTTCGGTTTCGATTTGCGCCAGCAGCTTTTCAAGCCGCTCGCCAATGACCAGCGTCTCAAGGATGTCCTGCTTCTGCTCGATCTTGATCGGCAGGTGCGTGGCGATGGTGTCGGCCAGTCGCCCGGCATCATCAATGCCATTGAGCGAGGTCAGGATCTCGGGCGGGATCTTCTTGTTGAGCTTCACGTACTGGTCGAACTGGGCCAGGATCGCGCGGCGCAGCGCCTCGATCTCAGGTCCGGGATCGGGACCATCAGGGATCGTCGACAAGGTGCAGGTGAAGTGCGCGCCGCTGTCATCGATGCCTGCAATGCGCGCGCGCTGTGTGCCTTCGATCAGGACCTTGACCGTGCCATCAGGCAGCTTGAGCATCTGCAGGATGTTGGACACGCAGCCGATCTCGTAGATGTCCGCGGCGACCGGATCATCTTTCGAGGCGTTTTTCTGGGCCACGAGCATGATGCTCTTGCCGACTTCCATCGCTGCCTCGAGGGCCTTGATGGACTTGGGTCGCCCTACGAACAGGGGGATGACCATGTGAGGGAACACGACCACATCGCGCAGCGGCAGCAGCGGCAAGGTGGAGGAAACATCGGAAGCAGGCACGGGCGAAGCGTCGGACATGGAGGTTCCTTACGGAAAGTCTGAAAGGGCATCTTTGGCCATTCCATGACATTTCAAGCATACGCCCATTCCAGCATCAGCCCTGTGCAGGCCATGTGTTGAAAAGGGGCGGAAAAACCGGTTGCGTCGAATCGAAACGGTGCGGCCGTCAAGCATTGCAGCTTGGCCAGTGATCGATGCGCGGCGGACTCTGAGCCACCCCATCACCGATTGAGGATGGCTGCCCGATTGCGGCGTGCTCATTGCGGTCGCACCGGCGCATCAGCCGAGCAAGCACATTGGACTGTGCGCCCACTGAAGCGGATGACGCGGATGAAACGGATAGAGCAAATGAAGCGGAACAGCTGACCGGAGGGCTCGGTCAGCGCGCAGGCTGATTAGTTCGAACCGGCTACCTTGGGCGTATCGGCGTAGATGACCAACGGCTTGCCGTCGCCATCAATGGCGTTTTCGTCAACGACCACTTTTTGAACATTCTTCAGGCTGGGCAGCTCGTACATGATGTCGAGCAGCACCTGCTCGAGGATGGAGCGCAGCCCGCGCGCGCCCGTCTTGCGGCGCAATGCCTTACGGGCAATGGCCGAGAGCGCGGCCGGACGCACTTCAAGCTCGGCCCCTTCCATGAGGAAGAGTCGCTGGTACTGCTTGATCAGCGCATTCTTGGGCTCAATGAGAATCTCCACCATTGCGCCTTCGTTGAGTTCATCCAGCGTGGCCACCACCGGAAGGCGCCCGACCAGCTCGGGGATCAGACCGAACTTCACCAGGTCTTCGGGCTCTACTTCGCGCAGCACCGCACCCACCGCACGCTCTGACTCACTCCGTACCTCGGCCCCAAACCCAATGCCACTCTTCTCCGAGCGGTTGCGAATGACTTTCTCCAGGCCGTCGAACGCACCTCCGCAAATAAACAGGATGTTGGTGGTATCGATCTGCACGAAATCCTGGTTGGGATGCTTGCGTCCGCCCTGTGGTGGCACAGAGGCCACCGTGCCTTCCACAAGCTTGAGCAGGGCCTGCTGCACGCCCTCGCCCGAGACATCACGGGTAATGCTGGGGTTATCGGACTTGCGGGAAATTTTGTCGATCTCGTCGATGTAGACGATGCCGTTCTGGGCCTTCTCGACTTCGTAATTGCAGTTCTGCAGCAGCTTCTGAATGATGTTCTCGACGTCCTCACCCACGTAACCGGCTTCGGTCAGCGTGGTGGCGTCGGCAATCACGAACGGAACATTGAGCAATCGGGCGAGCGTCTGGGCCAGCAAGGTCTTACCGCTTCCCGTGGGTCCGACCAGCAGGATGTTGCTCTTGGCGAGCTCAACCTCGTCCTTCTTGCCCTTGTGGCGAAGCCGCTTGTAGTGGTTGTAGACCGCCACAGCGAGTATTTTCTTGGCCGTGTCCTGGCCAATCACGTACTGATCGAGGATGGCCGAAATTTCATACGGCGTAGGCAGTCCCGACTTGGCTGCAGAGGGCGCATCGGCCTGGGCTTCATCGCGAATGATGTCGTTGCACAGCTCGATGCATTCGTCGCAAATGAAGACCGAAGGACCAGCGATCAGCTTGCGCACCTCGTGCTGGCTCTTGCCGCAGAAGGAGCAGTACAGCAGCTTCTCGCTGGATCCCTTTTTCTCTGACATGCTCACTCCGCCTCAGGATCGACCCGCGTGCGCAGCACGCCGGGACGTTGGTGCGATCAGGATGCGGAGGCTTCGCCGCGGCTGACCAGAGTCCGATCGATCAGTCCGTAGCTTACCGCATCTTCTGCCGACAGGAAGTTGTCGCGATCGGTGTCACGCTCGATGCGCTCAACCGGCTGACCGGTGGCTTCTGAGAGCAGCTTATTGAGTCGCTCGCGCAGGTAAAGAATTTCCTTGGCCTGGATCTCGATGTCGGATGCCTGGCCCTGCGCACCACCCGAGGGCTGGTGAATCATGATGCGGGAGTTGGGCAGCGCGAACCGCTTACCCTTGGCGCCAGCCGCCAACAGGAACGCACCCATGCTGGCCGCAATGCCCATGCACAGCGTGGACACGTCGGGCTTGATGAACCGCATGGTGTCAAAGATGGCCAGGCCAGCCGAGACCGATCCACCCGGCGAATTGATGTACAGACTGATGTCCTTGTCGGGATTCTCGGACTCCAGGAAAAGCATCTGCGCGACGATCAGATTGGCCGACTGGTCCATGACCGGTCCGACCAGAAAGATGACGCGCTCACGCAGCAGACGCGAATAAATATCGTAGGCGCGTTCGCCACGACCGCTTTGCTCAATGACGATCGGGACCATGCCCAGCCCGCGTGTTTCCTGAGCGAGGTGCGCATTGACCAGATCTTCGACCATGCTGTTGAAAGTCATCGTGTGCCTCGTGGGGTTCAGAGAATGCGGCAAACCATGCCGCATCCGGGCTGTGTTCTGATCGGCTGCGATCAGGCGTTGGCGGCCATCAGTTCATCGAAACCGATCGGTTTGTCGGTGACCGTCGCCTTGCCCAGCGCCCAATCGACCACATTTTGCTCGACCACCAGCGCTTCCACCTCGGCCAGACGTTCACGATCGCTGAAGTACCAGCGGATCACTTCACCGGGATTTTCGTAGGACTGCGCAAATTCCTCGATGCGCTGGCGCAGTTGCTCGGGCTTGGCCTGCAGGCTTTGCGTCTTCACGATCTCGCCAATGATCAGGCCGATGCGCACCCGCTTCTGAGCGGTTTCGGTAAAGGCGTCCGGAGGAATCGGCATGTTCTTGACATCCATGCCTCGCTGTTTGAAATCCTCCAGAGCGCGATCCGCCAGGGCTTGCGACTCGGACTGCACCAGCGCCTTGGGGACTTCGATGGCGGCCAGATTGGGCAGCGCATCCATGACTGCAGCCTTGTTGCGGTTACGCAAACGCTGGGCCACCTCGCGCTCGAGATTAGCCCGGACATCGGCTCGCAGCTTGCCCAGGTCGCCGTCGGCAACGCCCAGCTCACGAGCAAAGTCATCGTTGAGCTCGGGCAGGCGTGGCGCCTCGACCTTGCGCACCGTGACCTCGAATTCGGCGGTCTTGCCGGCCAGCTCGGCAGCGTTGTAATCGGCCGGGAAGGCGACAGGAAACTGCTTGACCTCGCCCGGCGCTGCGCCGCGCACACCGGTTTCGAAGTCGGGCAGCATGCGGCCTTCGCCCAGCACGAACGGGAACTCCGTGGCGGTGCCACCCTGGAAGGCCACGCCATCAAGCTTGCCGGCGAAGTCGATGGTGACGCGATCGCCATCGGCAGCGACACGCTCCACCGCATCCCACTGGGTGCGCTGCTTGCGCAGAATCTCGAGTGTCTTCTCGACTTCAGCATCACCCACCGCGCACTGCGTGCGCTCGAGCGCCAGGGTGGACGGGTCACCCAGCTGAACCTCGGGGTACACCTCGAAGATGGCGCTGAAACCAGCCACCGCTGCCTCGCTGACTTCCCGCGGCTCGATGCGCGGCTGCCCGGCGATACGCAGGCTGTGTTCGGTCAGTGCATCGCCGAAGGCTTTGTTGACCGCGTCGCCCATGACCTCGGCCTGGATCTGCCCGCCATACGACTGCTCGATCATCTTCATCGGTACCTTGCCTGGCCTGAAACCTGGCATGCGTACCGTGCGGGACATTTCGCGCAGCCGGCGTTCGACCTGTTGGCCGACCTCGGCCATCGACACCGTCAGACTCAGGCGACGTTCGAGCGCGCCGGTCGATTCAAGTTGAGTGGCCATGTACTGAGTTCTCTCTTCCGATCCGATGCAGGGAGCCGGCATTGCTGCCGGACAGGTTCAGGGTTTCCGGGGTTCAGGGCCCGTGCTACTGCACGACGCCCGACGATTTGAAACGGGGATTGCGCAGACAGACCCGACAGGTGGCGTGACGCCTGTCCTGGTGCGGCCGAAAGGACTCGAACCTTCACGCCTTTCGGCGCCAGGACCTAAACCTGGTGCGTCTACCGATTCCGCCACGGCCGCACGGAAGCCATCACGCTCCCGGAATCAGCGATTGTAAACGATGGGGCGGTCTGATCCGACCAGCGGGTCTTTGATGCGTCGGCGACCCCTACAATCCGGCGATGACTTCTCCCGTCCACGGCGTTGATCACTACGAGAATTTCCCGGTGGCCTCCTGGTTGATGCCGGCACGTCTGCGCCCGGCGGTGGTGGCGATTTACCGGTTCGCGCGGCATGCGGATGACCTGGCCGATGAAGGCGATGCCCCCCCCGCCATGCGGGTTGCGGCGCTGCAGGCGTTGGTACACGCCATTGACCGCGCTGAAGCAGGCCAGGAGGCGGGCGACCCGCATGTGCAGGCGCTGGTGTCGCACGTGCATGCGCACAGGCTGTCCTGGGAGCCCTTTCGTGCCCTGCTTTCAGCATTCATGCAGGATGCCCATCCACACCGGTTCGCCGACGCCGCGGCGCTGCTGGACTACTGCAGCCGGTCGGCTGATCCGGTCGGGCACCTGGTGCTGGATCTGGCAGGGCATCTCGATCATGAGACGCAGGAGCTGTCGAATGCGGTTTGCACCGCTTTGCAGCGGATCAATTTCCTGCAGGACATGGCAGGCGACTGGATGCGCGGACGGCTCTATTTGCCGCAAGACGCCATGGCACGGTGCGGCATTCGGGAGGAGGACATTGCCCAGGCCACCCGCACGTCACACGCGCATGCGCCGCTGCGTCAATGCATTGCAGAGCAAGCCTTGCTGGCCCGTCGACAGCTCATGCAGGGGGCGCCCCTGGCCTCGATGGTGGGGGGCCGCATCGGATGGGAATTGCGGGCGATCGTGGCGGGCGGCCGACGCATCCTCGACAAGCTCGAAGCGGGCAGCCATGATCCGTTCGCGCATCGGCCTGCCCTGACGCGGTCTGACGCACTTGCCATGGCGCGCATGATGTTGAGCTTGAGGTGGCGACCGCGGCCACCGCCAAACTGAGCCAATATGGCGCACGCCGAAGCCCCAGCGGATGCTGAACCCCAGCGGTATGGCATCCGAGCGTTGTTGAATCCTTCTGAGCCCTTTTGCGGACCATCGATGCGATGACCCCCGACGAGTACTGTCAGGACAAAGCCGCGCGCAGCGGTTCAAGCTTCTATTACAGCTTTCTGTTCTTGCCGCCCGAGCGCCGTCGCGCGATCACGGCGCTGTATGCGTTCTGCCGCGAAGTGGACGATGTGGTCGATGAGATTCGCGACACGGGCGTGGCGCGCACCAAGCTCGACTGGTGGGCCGATGAAGTGGCGCGCATGGTCGCCGGGTCACCCCGGCATCCGGTGACGCAAGCACTGCAACCGCATCTGCAGTCTTACGACATCACGCCCGCACGCCTGCAGGAGGTGATTGCAGGCATGCGCATGGATCTGGATCAGAACCGCTATTTCGACTTCGAAGGATTGGCGCTCTATTGCCGGCGCGCAGCGGGGGTGGTGGGCGAGATGGCCAGCAGCATCTTCGGGCGCACCGATCCGCAGACCTTGCGCTATGCCGACCGACTGGGCCTCGCCTTTCAGCTCACCAACATCATTCGCGACGTAGGCGAGGATGCCCGCAACGGGCGCATTTACCTGCCTCTGGAGGACCTCACGCGACATGGTCTGACCGCAGCCGATCTGCTGGCGCAGCGCCACACGCCCGCCTTCGTCGCACTGATGCGCTTTCAGACCGAGCGCGCCCGCTCGGTGTATCAAGAGGCGTACCGCCTGCTGCCAGAGGTCGACCGACGCGCGCAACGCCCAGGGCTCATCATGTCGGCCATCTATTCCACCTTGCTCGATGAAATCGAGCGCGACGGCTTTCTGGTGCTGGATCGGCGAACCTCGCTCACGCCGATCCGGAAATTGCTGCTGGCCTGGCGAACCTGGGTGAGCGGACGCCCGCCCGGCTTTAACGCCGCGCGTCAGACGGTCGCCTGATGTGTCCCCATGCTGCCTGAGCGATCGGTGCAGCCGATCGAGTGCGCCGTGGTCGGGGCAGGCTGGGCCGGGCTGGCCGCAGCGATCGGTCTGGTGCACGCCGGCCGTCAGGTCATGCTCCTGGATGCCGCTCCGCAAGCGGGTGGGCGGGCCCGCTCGCTCAACTTGCAGGCGCATGGAACCACCCTCGCCCTGGACAACGGCCAGCATCTGCTGATCGGTGGCTACAGTGCGACGCTCGCGCTGTTGCGACGCATTGATCTTCAACCCGACACGGTCTTGCGCCGCTTCCCCTTGCGGTTGCGCTCGGTACAGGGGTTACACGTCGATGCCGGACGCTGGCCGGGTCGCGCCGGCTTGGCCTGGGGGCTGCTGCGGGCCCAGGGATTGAGTGCCGGACAACGCCTGGCCGCAGCCCGCCTGCTAGCCACCCTGCCCCCGGATAACGATCGGCACTGGCCGCGCGGGCTGACCGTGTCGCAATGGCTGACTCATCGGGGGCAACCTGAGGCGCTGATTGAGCGGCTGTGGCGCCCGGTGTGTGTGGGTGCACTCAACACCGCACTGCACGAGGCCTGCGCGCGCACCTTTGCGCGGGTGCTGCGCGACACCTTTCGTGCGGCGCCCGATGCCTTCGACATGCTGCTGGCACGCGGAAGCCTCGGCACAGTGTTGCCCGATCCGGCGCTCGCATGGCTGCGCAGCCGGGGTGCCGCGGTGCACCTGCGCCGCACGGTGCGCGCGCTCGAGCGCGCCACCGACCAGGGATGGACCCTGCAGACCGATCAGGGACCGGTGGTGGCCCATCAGGTCGTTTTGGCGCTGCCGCCGCGCGCGGCCCTGCGCCTCATCGATCCACTGGTCCCTGCCGAATCCTTGCCGGCGCAAAGTGACTTTCAAGAAGAACCGATTGCGACCGTCTGGCTGGCCTGGCAT
>JBIKKG010000379.1:0-2649 GCA_044360485.1 Burkholderiaceae bacterium
AGACCGCCGTCGTCACCGGCGCTAGCCGCGGCATCGGCCATGCCGTGGCACAGCGCTTTCGCGACCAGGGCTGGCGCGTGATCACGGTCTCTCGCCATCCACCACCTGACCGCTGCCCCTGGAGCGGCGGCGGCAACACGCACATCTCGCTGGACTTGTCCGATCTGAAGCAGATCATGCATACGGTCGAGCAGCTGCGACCCTTGCTGAGCGGAGCCAAGCTGCATGCGCTGATCAACAACGCCGGCATCTCGCCCAAGGGACCGGGCGGCAGCCGCATCAATTCGCTGACCACTGACATCGATGTGTGGCAGTCGATGTACAACACCAACTTTTATGCGCCTCTGGTGCTGACCCGTGGTTTTGCACAGGAGCTGTCCAACGCCCGAGGAGCGGTGGTCAACCTGTGCTCGATCGCTGGCCACCGGGTGCACCCTTTTGCGGGCTCGGCCTATGCCACCTCCAAGTCGGCGCTCGGTGCGCTGACGCGTGAGATGGCCAACGACTTAGCGCCGCTCGGCGTGCGGGTGAACGCGATTGCGCCGGGCGAGATAGACACCGACATCCTCTCGCCAGGTACCTCGCAGATCGTCGAGAACGACATCCCGATGCGCCGGTTGGGCACCGTGCACGAGGTGGCCGACCTGATCGAGTTCCTCTGCAGCGACAAGGCGTCCTACATCACCGGCGCCGAAATCCCGATCGACGGCGGGCAGACTGTCTGAGCGAGTCATTTAGACCATCCCCTCTGGGCCGCCAGACACCTGCGCCCGCATCTGCGGGCGTTGCTGTTTCGTGCCACTTTTTTCGTGCCACTTGAAGAGGCCACTCGAATGAGAAAGATGATCCTGGCCTCCCTCCTGATCAACGTGGCGGTGCTCATCCCGGTCTGTGTCAGTCTGCTCTTGGATGCTGCCTGGGTTGCCGATGTCTACGGTGCCGCCAGCGCCGCAAGGGGCATTCTCTTGTCCGTGTACGGTGCAATACTGGTGGTTTCAGCGGGGTTACTCTTCACGCCGGAGCCGATGCTCGTCGCGCCCTTGCTGCTGGTTCAGGTGCTCTACAAGTTGACGACGCCATTCACTGTGGGCAGCTTTGCGAATCCGGTGGTGATCAGCAACCTCGTCATCGTGGCCCTGCACCTGACGACCCTGGGCCTGATTCTTATCGACCGGCGGCGCGCCGCAGTCCGATCGGATGCCGCTGGATGACGAACCTGACGCTTCCTTTTGGAAAACCGCCACTCACGCATAACAGGCATACGCCCTCACGACCTTCCCCGAGTCGTTGAACTCGAAGGTCTCTGCAACCGATTGATTCCGGTGATTGCGGTAGCAGATGGTGACTGTTGCAAAGCCGACCAGCACCTTGTCGAGTTCGAAATGCAGGTCGGGTTGCGCCGCAAGACCTGCTCTCCAATAGCTGCGAAGTGCGGTGAGTCCAACCACTCTGCCATGGCCTACACGCTGCGCAGCCAAGGGTGAGAGTAACTCGACGTCATCGACGTAATGCGACAGGATCGCGTCGATATTGTGCCTGTTCCAGGCCTCGATCCAGTGGGCGGCAAACGCCTCGGCCGCATGGCGTGACCCTGTGTCCATTACGTTCGCGTCCATTCAAATACAGGTAGCCGATTGAGAGGGCGACGCATCAAGCTTCAAGCTCATGCCGGCGAGAAGGCGTCGTGATTGCCCCTGATGAGGTACTGTCTTGGCCACTGATGACTACTCTGCAAGGTAGGCATTGAACTGAGCGAGTCATGATCTACGACTTCGCTGAGAGCCGTGCAGGCGAACACGCCCGCCGGTTCCTCGAGGGCTGGAGCGGCAAGCTGGTGTGCGATGACTTCGCGGGCTACAAGGCCTTGTTCCGCGACGGGGTCACCGAGGTGGGCTGCATGGCACACGCCAGGCGCAAGTTCCACGAGCTATGGGTGAACCATAAGAGCCCGCTGGCCGAGGAGGCGCTCAAGCTGTTCCGTGCGCTCTATGAAGTCGAAGCACTTGCCCTCGAACTGGACGCCGATCAGCGCAAGCGCCTGCGACAACTGAGATCAAAACCGATCACCGACACGCTGCACGATTGGCTCACATTACATCGGCAGCGTGCCACCGACGGCACAGCGATTGCACGCGCCATCGATTACAGCCTGGGCAGATGGGCAGCGCTCGTGCGCTTCGTTGACGATGGCGATCTGCCGATCGACAACAACCATATCGAGAACCGGATACGGCCGATCGCACTCGGAAGATCGAACTGGTTGTTCGCGGGATCGCTACGCGGTGGCCAGCGTGCGGCCGCTGCGATGAGTCTGATTCAATCGGCCAAGCTCAACGGGCATGACCCGTATCAGTACCTGCGCGACATCCTCGAGCGCCTGCCAACACACCCGGCCAGCCGCATCGATGACCTGCTGCCGCATCGCTGGACGCCGATCACTGCGGTCGTCTGACACGGTCTGGGTCAGTGGGCAAGATGACTTGCCCACTCGCTTACTTCTCTTCAGCAACCCATCACGAAGGATGTAGTGATGCCAGAGTGCCGCTCCAACATGAAGAAGGATTAACGCCATCAACAGCTTTGCAAGAATGGCATGAGCCGTCCGGGCCCAGAATCCGTCCAAGGATCCCGGCAGAGGCTGCGCAGATT
>JBIKKG010000117.1:0-9914 GCA_044360485.1 Burkholderiaceae bacterium
CGAAACGGGTCGACGTTGGCGGTCGAAGGATCAGGCATCAGCAGCATGTCGGAGGCTTCAATCCCCTTCCAGCCGGCGATGGATGAGCCGTCGAAAGCGTGGCCGCTGACAAATTTGTCTTCGTCAAAATGGGAGATCGGCACCGAAACGTGCTGCTCCTTGCCGCGGGTGTCGGTGAAGCGGAAATCAACGAACTTGACGTCGTTGTCCGCAATTTTCTTCATCACGTCCTTGGCGGATGCCATTGGTGCTCTCTCCTGAAGGTCGGGGTCGTTAAAGTCACTGGGAAGAATCAATGAGGACCACTGCGCACGCGCGGCGGGAACTCAAGCCGCGGGATTGTGGGAGTTTTCCTTCCGGCAAGCAACTCAGCAGGAAACGTGCCACAAGCGCACACCGTCCAGACCCTGTCCCAGCAAGGGCTTGCGCCGAATCACGGAGGCTTGCCGTGCGACGCACCAAAAAAATGCGCATTATTGTGGTGCATTTTATCCTGAATGCACCTTTTCTGTGCGCTACTGATCAGCCAAGAAACCCTTCCTGAAGATCGTTCAGGAACCGTAAGCCCAATTCGGTGGGACGCAAACGAGCCGGATCCGGATCCAGCAATCCGCGATCGACCGCCCGCTCTAGAGCCCCACCGATGCTCGCCAGCGACAAGCCGGTTCGTTCGGCAAACAGCGCGGCAGGCACACCGTCGACCAGGCGCAGGGCGTTGAGCATGAACTCGAACGGCAGGTCCGAGCGACTGAGGGTGCGCTCCTCTTCAACCGTCTGCCCTCGCAAGGCCGCGTCCATGTAGGCGCGAGGGTGGCGCAAGCGGGCCTGGCGCACGATCCGGTCGTGGAAGGACAGCTTGCCATGCGCGCCCGCGCCGATGCCCAGATAGTCGCCAAACGCCCAATAGTTGAGGTTGTGGCGCGACCGGTGGCCGGGTCGGGCGTACGCAGACACCTCATAGTGCTCCAGACCCGCTTGCGCAGCGACCTGCTCGATCGCCTCCTGCATGCCCGCCGCCTCATCCTCCGACGGCAGACCCGCTGGTGGCCTGCTGGCGAACAGCGTGTTGGGCTCCATCGTGAGGTGGTAGTACGACAAATGTGGTGGTTCAAACGACAAGGCCTGAGCCAGATCGGCCTGCAGGTCCTGAATCGACTGGCCGGGCAAGGCGTACATCAGGTCCAGGTTGAAGGTCGGGAAGTCTTCGGCGGCACTTTGCGCGGCGGCCAATGCCTGAGCGCGGTCGTGCACGCGACCCAGTGCCTTCAGGGCGGTGTCGCTGAAACTCTGAACGCCCAGGGACAGTCGATTGATGCCGGCCTGTCTGAAGTCCCGAAAACGCGCGCGCTCGAAGGTGCCAGGATTGGCTTCCAGCGTGACTTCGGCATCGGGCGCCAAACGCACACGCATCCGCACATCGGTCAAGAGGCGATCAATCGCCTGCGGCTCAAAAAGGCTGGGTGTGCCGCCTCCGATGAATACGGTCTGCACGGAACGACCCCAGATCAGCGGCAGGCTGGCCTCCAGGTCGGCCCGCAGCGCGTCCAGATAAGCGTCTTGCGGCACACCGCTCACACCGCCCTCAGGTGCCTCATGGGAATTGAAATCGCAGTAGGGGCACTTGCGCAGGCACCAGGGCAGATGAATGTAGAGCGCCAAGGGCGGCAATTGCGTCAGACCACTTGAGCCGGCATGCGGGCGGCGCAGGCTCGCTACCGGGACCGTGGTGACCCGGGTCATGGGCGGGTTGAATCCGCAATCAGCCGCGCCTGCACCAGACGTGTCATCAGGTCGCGCATCGCCTGGGCTCGATGGCTGAACTGGTTTTTGGCGGATGCATCGAGTTCCGCGGCAGTACGGCCCATCCCGGCCACCAGAAAATGCGGGTCGTAGCCAAAACCGCCTGCGCCGCGCGGTTCAGCCACGATCTCGCCATGCCACAGGCCATCGGCCACGACCGGCTGAGGATCATCGGCGCTGCGTACCAAGACCAGGACGCAATAGAAGTACGCACTGCGATCGGAGGCGCCTGTCAGTGCCTCGATTAGCCGGGCGTTGTTGGCCGCGTCGCTGCGCGGTGCTTCATCGGTCTCACAGGCATATCGGGCCGAACGCACACCCGGTGCGCCCCCCAGGGCCGATACACACACCCCGGAATCGTCCGCCAGCCCCGGCAAGCCGGTCAGCCGGCTGGCATGGCGCGCCTTGGTCAGGGCATTTTCAAGAAAGGTGGCGTAGGGCTCGGGTGCATCAGACACCCCCAGTGCCCCCTGGGCCACCAGCTCGATTCCCGTGGGCGCAAGGAGCGCCTGCATTTCGCGCAATTTCCCGGCATTGCCCGAGGCCAGTACCACGCGCCGAAGCGGACCCTGATTGGCTGCCGAGCCCGCGGGCCCGGCAGGTGGAGCACCCGTTGCAGACATCAGGCCGACAGCCCCAGCGCCAGACGCTGCGCGCGCGTGAGACCAGCAATGCCGTGAGCCGCGAGATCCAGCAGACGGTCGACCTGCTGACGCGAGAATGGTTTGCCTTCTGCGGTCCCCTGCACTTCCACAATGCCGCCCGAGCCAGTCATGACGACGTTCATGTCGGTGTCGCACGCGGAATCTTCCGCGTAGTCCAGATCGAGCACCGCCTGCCCTTCCCAGAGCCCAACCGAGACCGCGGCCACCGAATCGATCAACGGCGAAGCCGTGATCAGCTGGCGCGTCTGCATCCAGTTCACTGCATCCTGCAGCGCCACCCAGGCGCCGGTGATAGCCGCGGTGCGGGTGCCGCCATCGGCTTGCAGCACATCGCAATCGATCTGCAGCGTGCGTTCGCCCAGGCGGTTCAGATCGATGATCGCGCGCAAGCTGCGGCCAATCAGGCGTTGGATTTCCTGTGTGCGACCCGACTGCTTGCCGCGCGCTGCTTCGCGGTCACCACGGGTGTGCGTGGCGCGCGGCAGCATGCCGTACTCGGCAGTCACCCAGCCGCGACCCTGGCCCCGCATGAATCCGGGCACGCCCTCCTCAACGCTCGCGGTACACAACACACGGGTCATGCCGAACTCGACCAGTACCGAGCCCTCCGCGTGTGACGTAAAGCCACGCGTGATGCGTACTTCGCGCATCACATCGACGGGGCGTCCACTGGGACGGGCAATCGGTGTGGCAACAGACAATGGATCAGACAAAAGGGTCATCAGGACTCTCGGTGGTGGGGATCGTGCGAGCGACGGATCGCGCGTTGAATATCGGCAATCTGACGTTCGATGTCTTCGTCGGTCAGGGGCGGAGCCACTGCACCGGCTTGTTCAGGTCGGCCAAAGGCAATGGTGGTGGTGATGGCGCCATCAGGCAGATCGATCGCGGAGAGGGTCGGCAGATCATCCTCCCCGGCACCCTCCCAGGCCATTGCGACCACCGTCGTATTGTCGGCGACCCGCCCCCCCTGAGCGACTGCCTGGCGCACCAGCTCAGGCACGCCGGCATCCACCGGCGCATGACGCAGCAATGAAGCGAAGTGAGGCTCAGACAATCCCGACCAGAAGCCGTCCGAACACAAGAGCAGCACGTCGCCCCGCATGAGCGCAGCGCGCTCAGACAGCTCGATAGAGGGCTCCTGTGGCGATCCCAGGCAGTTGAGCACCTTGTTGCGATCAGGATGCGTGCGCTCTTCCTCAGGACGCACCAGGCCCATCTCCATGAGGGCCTGCACACGGGAATGATCGACCGTGCGCGCCATCACGGCACCGTCGCGCAGCCAATAGAGTCGGGAGTCGCCGGCATGGGCCCACCACGCGCCATCGTCTTGCACGATGCAGGCGACCACCGTCGTGCGCGGCGCCTCAGGCAACTGATGCAGGGCCTGATAGCGCAAGAGCTCGCGATGCGCACTGTGTAGCGCCACCTCAAGAAACCGCGCCGGTTCAGCTAGCCGAGGGGTGGCCATGCGCTGAAAATGACCTGCACAGACCTGCAAGGTCAGCTGCGCGGCCACCTCTCCGCGCGCATGCCCGCCCATGCCGTCGGCCACGACCATCAGGACCGACTCACGGGTGAAGCAGTAGCCCATGCGGTCCTGGTTGATGGACCGCGAGCCGATATCCGTATCTTGAAAGATCGAAAAGCGCATGCTCAGACCGTCACTGCGGCGCGCGCTGGGTCGACCACATCAGCGTGGTGTCCTGCTTGATCGCCCGGCGCCTGCGCGCCGACAATCCATCGAGCCAGCGCGAAAACACCGCAGGCCGCAGGGGCGGCGTGACCGGCACGGTCGATTGCGGTTCGCGCAAAGCGCGTTGCAGCACAAAGACGCTTTGCGGGCGCTCAAGCGGATTCAGCTTCAGGCACCAGTAAACAATATCGATGAGTTGTTGCGAATAGAGCTTCGCAGCGTCCTGAAGCGAAGCATCGACCTTGTCATTGAGCACGCGCTGATCGGCGGGTTGCGGCGGCGCCCCCGCAATGCAGGCGAACATCGTGGCCCCCAAACCATAAATATCGGTCCAGGGCCCCAGATTCTGCTGGCGCCGATACAGCTCGGGCGCGGCAAACCCTGGCGTGTACATCGGGAACAGCTTGGGCGCATCCTGGGTCAGCGTCTGCCGGGCTGCACCGAAATCCAGCAACATCGGCGAGCCGTCCTGACGTAAGTACACGTTGGCGGGCTTGAGATCCAGGTGCAGCAGGCGATTGGCATGGACCTCCCGCAGTCCGTTCATCACCTGCGAAAAGATCCGCCGCACATACCGTTCTGGGATCACTTCCCGCCCCGGCCTGCCGCGATACCGGATGATGAGCTCCTGCAGACTGCGTCCGCGCTCATAGGCCATGACCATGTACACCGTGTCATTGGCCCTCAGGAAGTTCATGACCCGCACCACATTCGGATGCAGTACACGCGCCAGCGCCCGGCCCTCTTCAAAGAAACACTTCAATCCGTTCTGATACGTGGCGAGGTTGTCAGATGCGACAGCAGGCATCAGTTGCCCCGGCTCTCGGCGCACCAGCGTGCTGGGCAGGTATTCTTTGAGCGCTACCGGACGGCCCTCGGGGTCGTGTGCCAGATACACGATCGAAAAGCCGCCGCTGGCAATCTTTCTGACAATGCGATAGCCGCCGACTTCGAGTCCTTCGGGCAGGGGAGCATTGGTCTGGGTCGCCATAAGGACAAATTGTAATGAACTCCAGCGCATCCACCGCGCCAGGCACCCGCCTGCTCAGCATGACCGGCTACGGCTTGGCCACCATCGACCACGAACTCGGCCGCTTGGGGCTCGAGTTACGTTCGGTCAATTCACGTTATCTGGATATTGCCTTTCGTCTGCCCGACGAACTGCGCATGCTGGAGCCCCTGCTGCGTGAGGCCATTGCGGCCCGCATCACACGTGGCAAGGTCGATTGCCGCGCGTCGGTGCAGCACAAGGCCGCTATACGACCCGAACTGCGCCTGCGCGCAGGTGTCATTGAGGCGCTGCAGCACGCGCAGTCGCAGGTGCAGCAGACCTTTGCCTGCGCAGCACCGCTGACAGTGGCCGATATTCTGCGATTCCCAGGCGTGATGGATGACCCGCAGCCGGAGCCAGCGCAGTGGATCGCCGCCTTTACGCCACTGGCCCACCAGGCGGTCAATGATCTGCTGGATAACCGCGCCCGAGAAGGCGCTCGACTGGGCGAGATGATCACCCAGCGGGCACAGGCCATGCGTGCGATCGTCGCTGCCCATCAGGTGCGGGCTCCGGAGTTGGTGGCAGCGTTTGGTCAACGCATCACCGAGCGCCTGCGCGAGGCCGCCACAGGCGGCTTGGCAGGCAGCGGCATCCCGCTGGAAGAGAGCATGGCCCGCATCCGCCAGGAGGTGGCGCTGCATGGCATTCGGGTCGATGTGGCTGAGGAACTTAGTCGGCTGGACATTCACATCAATGAGCTGATGCGGATCGTCGAGCAAGGCGGCGCTGCCGGTAAACGCCTGGATTTCCTGATGCAGGAGCTCAATCGAGAGGCCAATACGCTCGGATCCAAAGCCGCCGGACTGGATACAACAGCTGCCTCGATCGAGCTGAAGCTGCTGATCGAGCAGGTCCGTGAACAGGTGCAAAACCTGGAGTAGGGGTCGCGATGGCACGTTAGACGTCGACATCGCGTCTTGACACTGGCCGCTTGACACTTGCATTGAGGCCGCATACCCCTCTTGCAGATGAGGAAGACCTCCATGGGCATGGCGCGCTCACAGGCACTGTGTCAGGACGTGGATCAGCGGGTGCGCGATGCGTTGGAAGCGGGTCGAGTGGCGGGATGGATGACTTGGCTCGACGACTGCGCTTCACGGTCGCTAGACATCCGATTCAAGCGTTTTTCTGAGACACTGCATTTCGCAGTTGGCCGCTGTGTGTCCTTCAGCGAGCGACCCATCGGGTTCGCCCCACCGCTGATCGAGCCCGCATCGCCCTTCGTTTCTTGCTCTAAGCGTCTTTCCTCAGCGTTTTCTTTACCGCACCATGAGCGTTCCAGCCTTTCGCGGCAGCCTTCTCATCGTCGTTGCGCCCTCCGGGGCCGGCAAGACCTCGCTTGTGCGGCATCTTCTGGGCGCACGCTCAGGCATCCGACTGTCAGTCTCGTGCACCACCCGTGCCCCGCGCCCAGGCGAACAGGACGGCGTCGACTACGTGTTTCTCTCCCAGGCTGAGTTCGAGCGCAGGCGCGACGCCGGCGAGTTCCTCGAATGGGCGCTGGTGCATGGCAATTTCTACGGCACTTCAAGAACCTGGATTGAAGCGCAGATGCAGGCCGGCGAAGACATCGTGCTGGAAATCGACTGGCAAGGTGCGGCACAAATTCGGCGGCTGATCCCGGCATCGGTCTCGGTCTTCATTGCTCCGCCTTCCCTGGCCACCCTGCGCGAGCGCCTGGTGGCACGGGGGCAAGATGCGCCCGAGGTCATCGAGCGTCGAATTCAAGCCGCTCGCACCGAGCTTGAGCATGCGCCCGAATGCCAATATGTTATTATCAATCAAGACTTTGCGTTAGCTGCCCAGACTTTGTGCGGGGTGCTGGATGCATCTCGCTGCAGGTTTGCGCAACAGGCCAGCCGGCATCCGGCGCTCTTTAAGTCGCTAGGCATGGGGGCCTCATAGGTCAATCCACCCCGCAGCAGTCAACAAGTTTCAGTTCACCGCAGCACATTCAGTCCCACCTTTGATAGAGGAATCGCGCCATGGCCCGCATCACCGTTGAAGATTGCCTCCGGCAGATCCCCAACCGCTTTGAGCTTGCGCTCGCCGCCACCTACCGCGCCCGCATGCTCGCCCAGGGCCATGCCCCCAAGGTCGACAGCAAAGACAAGCCCACCGTGACTGCGTTGCGCGAAATCGCTGCAGGCAAAGTGGGCGCCGAAATGCTGCGCCGCGTCCCCACCTGACCTTCGCTGCACGCGTCGCGGCCCCATGAAACAGGCCGACCCTCTGGTCCTTGAGCCGCGGTCTGCGCTCAAGGTCGGCGCGCGCGACGCAGCGGCTGGCACACGCGACGACAGTTTTTTCGCGCCGGCAGACGAACGCCGCATCGTCTCGTTAGCCAGTCTGACCCAGGCAGCTTCGCAGTACCTCGGTGAAGATGACCTCAAAAGGGTCCGTGAGGCGTACCGGTTCTCTGACAGCTCCCATCTGGGACAGTTTCGAACCAGCGGTGAGCCGTACATCTCGCACCCCATCGCAGTCGCTGAAATTTGCGTCGGTTGGCGATTGGACGCCGATGCGCTCATGGCGGCCCTGCTGCATGACGTCATGGAAGACTCCGGCGTCACCAAGCTGCAGATGGTTGAAAAATTCGGCACGCAAGTCGCCGATCTGGTCGACGGCCTGTCCAAGCTCGACAAGGTTGAATTCGCCAGCCGCGAGCAGGCCCAGGCCGAGAGCTTCAGAAAGATGCTGCTGGCCATGGCGCGCGATGTACGCGTCATTCTCATCAAGCTCGCCGACCGTTTGCACAACATGCGCACGCTGGGCGCAGTCGATCGGGTCAAGCAGCGCCGCATCGCGATTGAAACCCTCGACATCTACGCACCCATTGCCAACCGGCTCGGGCTCAATGAGCTCTACCGAGAACTGCTCGACCTCGCTTTTCGCTTTCAGCATCCGTACCGCCATCGCACGCTGAGCAAAGCCGTCACGGCTGCGCGTGGCATGCGGCGCGAAGGCCTGGGCCGCACCATCGAGGCGGTTCAAAAGTCACTCAAGCAAATGGGTGTGGTCGCCGATGTGCGCTCGCGCGAAAAGGCGCTGTGGGCCATCTATCGCAAGATGGAAGAAAAGCGCCTGTCGTTCTCGCAGGTCATGGATGTATTCGGCATTCGCCTGCTGGTCGAAGACCTGCCCGCCTGCTATCTGGCGCTGGGCGCGCTGCATCAAGCCTTCAAGCCCATTCCAGGGCGATTCAAAGACTACATCGCTATTCCTAAGGTCAACGGCTATCAGTCTTTGCACACTACGCTGGTTGGCCCGCATGGTGCACCCGTGGAATTTCAGATCCGCACCCGCGAAATGCACCGGGTGGCTGAGTCGGGAGTGGCCTCGCACTGGCTATACAAGGCCGACAAGGAAACCTTTACCGATCTGCAAAAGCGCACGCATCAGTGGCTGAAATCGCTCCTGGATATTCAGAACCAGACCGGCGACTCGATCGAATTCATCGAGCATGTGAAGGTCGACCTCTTCCCTGATGCGGTCTATGTGTTCACGCCGAAGGGCCAGATCCGCGCGCTGCCACGCGGCGCCACAGCCATCGACTTCGCCTACAGCGTGCACACCGATGTGGGCAATCGTTCGGTGTCAGCGCGGGTCAATGGCGAGCCGGTGCCGCTGCGCGCCGAGCTTCAAAACGGCGATGTCATCGAAGTCATCACCGACCCGGATGCACGCGCCAACCCCGCATGGCTGGGGTTCGTACGCACCGGCAAAGCGCGCTCCGAAATCCGCCACTTCCTGCGCACCATGAAGTACGAGGAATCGGTGGACCTGGGCAAGCGGCTGCTTGAGCAGTCGCTCGCAGCGCTGCTCATCGATGCCGCTTCACTGTCGCCTGCCGTGGTCGAAAAAGCCGCGCGCGATGCGGGCTCGCATAGCCTGGAAGAGCTCTACGCCGATCTGGGTCTTGGGCGCAGGCTGGCGCCCGTACTGGCACGCACCATTGCGCTGGAAATGACCTCTCGCCCGGCGGCTGCCTTTGCGCCACGGCCGCTTCCAATTGTGATCCATGGCAACGAAGGCACGGCCGTGCAGTGCGCAACCTGCTGCCTGCCGCTGCCTGGCGATGAGGTGATTGGCCATATGCGCGGTGGCCATGGCCTGATCGTGCACCGCACCGAATGCGAATCGGCCCAACGCCAGCGTCAACGCGACGCCGAACGTTGGATCGACATCGAGTGGGCCGAAGACATCTATGGCCAGTTCCGCACGGTGGTCGAAGTGCAGGTGCGTGAGGCGCCCGGTGCGCTGGCCCGCGTAGCGGCTGAAATTGCCGCCTCCGAAGCCAACATCGTCTCGGTGGCCATGGAAGACGAGCCCGATCAGTTCGCCATCTTGCGTTTCACGCTGCAGGTGCAGGGTCGCCAGCATCTGGCCAAGGTGTTCAGACAGATGCGCAGGCAGACCGATGTGACGCGAATTACGCGGTTGTGATCAGGCGCTTGTGAATACGCACGTCTCGTCAGATCTCTCTGCCATATCCAGCGCTCCCTGCATGCCCAACGCCTCTGCCAAGAAGCCTGCGCTGGTCTATCTGTGTCAGCGCTTACCGTATCCGCCTACCACTGGCGAGCGCATTCCGTCCTTCAATTTTCTGCGCCACCTGACCACGCGCTACCGCGTCTTTCTAGGCACCTTCAGCGACCAGCCGGGCGATGCAGCGGATATCGATGCGTTGCGAAAAATG
>JBIKKG010000015.1:0-30413 GCA_044360485.1 Burkholderiaceae bacterium
ACGGTGCGGCAGATCACGACGGTGCGATGCCCGCGATCAGGACCCGGAGGGCTCGGCTCGACGCCTGCGCGCGCGCCAGGTGGCAAGCCCCCACATGACGGCGGCAGCCAGTGCCAGCGCGTACCACTGGGCGGCATAGGCGCGATGCTTGTCTGTGCCCTGCCCGGGCTGGACCCACGCCCGCACCAGCCCGTCATCCAGCTCGGAGGTCTGCCGGATGATCACCGGTTGCATCGGCCAGCCCGAGAACTGTGCATACGCGGGCACCGTGAGGCGCTGCCACAGGCGGGTGCCGACCGTGGGCGGGCCGGCCTCGCCCTGCAGCAGGATAGGCTGCGCCAGTTCGCTCATGCCGAGCCCCTCGATCCGCACCACCCCGTCGGGTGTGCGCAAGGCCGGGAGCCGATTGCGGTCTGCCCGATCCGCGGCGATCCAGCCACGCAGCACCAGGACGTGCTGCCCGCGCGGATCATCGCGCTCGGCAGGCAGCAGGCGCATGGGCGTGAGCACATGAAAGCCCGCCACCCCCTGATGGGTGCGGTTGTCCAGAAAAATCGAGGCGTCACCCAACAGGTACCCTTGGACCCAGACCTGACGGCCATCGAGTGCGCCCGGGCGCATCGGCTCCTGGGCCACAGGCTGCGGCGGCTGGGCCAGCGCGGCATCGCGTTCGGCCTGAGCGCGCTGCTTTTCATCAGCACGGCGCAACTGCCAGTTGCCCAGCGACACCGTGGTGATGACCACCGCCAGGGCCGCCAGACCGGCGATGACTGCGCGCACGGTCGCCCGCGTCATGATGCGGCCCGCTGCGCGCGGCATGGCATGAGCTGCTTCGCTCGGCTTGGATCGGCGCGCTGCGCGTGACACGGCGCAGCTGCAGCGTTCCACATGCCTTCTGGCACGCGCATCCGGCAAAGGCCGTCGCGGGCGCGTGCGATACTCGAAACGATGAAGATCATCATTGTCATGGCGTTCGTGGGCATCATTGGCAGCCTGTTGTCTGCGCTGTTCTTCATGATGCGCGACAAGGGGCGCACTCGAAATACCGTGCGTGCCCTGAGCATACGCGTCGGGCTGTCGGTGGCCCTGTTCCTGTTTCTGATGGTCTCGTATTACATGGGCTGGATCGAGAGCCGCGGTGTGCCGATCGGCGCACCCTGAGCGATCAAGAGATCCTCCGCCCGGACTGGCCGCTGACCCACCGGGCGCAACCCCTGCGAAGGCGCCGGCGAAGGCACAACCCCCACCCACTCCAGCGCCATCTGCCTGGCCGCATCCTCGGGCTGCAGTGTGAACTTGCGCGCAAAGAAACGCCCTCCGGCCTCCAGCGCAGGCATGTCGGCGAGGGTCAATACACAGGGATGCCCGTGCGCGTCGAATCGGCTGATCGCATGGTTCGACGTGCCGATGCGCAATCCAGTCTGTGCAATCAGGGTCGCCAGCAGCGTTTCGTCGACCAGGTGCAGATGCTTGAATCCGTTGGACCAGGGCTCGACTTCGCTCATCTGCAGCATGCATTCACAGGCATGACGATGCGCCCCGAACCAGGTACTACCGATGCGGGGTCGCAGGGCGGGCCCAAACGGATGGCTGCCGAGTGCCCCGCGCGCGGCCAGTCGCGTGAGGGCCAGCCCGGCGTAGCCGCCCAAGGCGCTCGGGGTGATCGCCGGGCGCGGCAGGCGCCGGTGCAGCGACAGCGAGTGGTACTGCACCAGCGGCGGGCGCGCACCGAAGTACCAGCCGCGCATGCGCCGCAACACACGAAACCGCATGGTGCTGCCCGGCAGGTAGGTGCGGTAGCCAAAGGTCATGAAGGTGTCGTCATCGCCCTCAACCGGCATCAGATCAGCGTGGATATCGATCCGGTCCTGCAGGATATGGGCCCGGAAATCCGCAAGCGGGCGGATGGGCAGACACGAAGGGCTTAACAGTTGGAAGTAATCGAAGTCGTGGACCTCGGCCGCGTATCGCACCGTACGCAAGATGGCCCGCGTAAAGCCCCAGTTGCCCCAGCCAGTGGCGCTGGCATCGGGGACGTTGGACAGGTTGGGCCGCTCGATTTTGAGAGCGGAAGCGCAGGCCGCATCCAGATGCAGCACCACGCGGTGGGGCGCCAGCGCATCAACCAGCTGCGCCACGGCCGCCGCAGGCTCATGGGAAGCCATGAGCCCGAAAACGATCCGCATGCTCATGCCATCCTCACCTGAGTTTGCTCAGGTGCCATCGTGGCTGGATCAGCGCGGTCCGGTGATGAGCGTAATCAAGTTGGACCGAACGCGCAGATCCTCAGCACCCGAACACCCTCAAATCCAGTACACCACCACGTACAAACCCAACCACACGACGTCAACGAAGTGCCAGTACCAGGCAGCGCCTTCGAACGCGAAATGGTGCTCGGGGGTGAAGTGACCTTTCAGGATTCGGATCAGCACGACCGTCAGCATGATGGCGCCGACCGTCACGTGGAAGCCGTGAAAACCCGTGAGCAGAAAGAACGTGGAACCGAAGATGCCCGAGGTGAGCTTCAGGTTCAGGTCCTGGTAGGCGTGCGCGTATTCGAGGACTTGAAGGCCCATAAAGATGGCCCCCAGCGCGATGGTCGCAGCCAGCCAGAAGACCACCTTACTGCGGTGATTGTCTTTCAGTGCGTGATGCGCAATGGTCAGGGTAACGCCCGACAGCAGCAGCAATGCCGTGTTGATCGTCGGGATGGGCCAGGGGCCGATCGTGTTGAACTGCTCGATCGTGCCCGCCGGCCCGGTGCTGGGCCAGGCCGCACCAAAGTTCGGCCACAGGAACTGCTTGTGATCCAGATCACCCAGCCAGGGGGTTGCAATGGTGCGGGCGTAAAACAAGGCGCCAAAGAAGGCCGCGAAGAACATCACCTCGGAGAAGATGAACCAGCTCATGCTCCAGCGAAACGAGGTGTCGACCAGCTGGTTGTATTGACCGCGCTCAGACTCGTTCGCGACCGCACCGAACCAGCCCACCATCATGTAGAACAGGATGGCAAAGCCCGCCAGCAGGCTCCAAGGACCCCACGCGGTATGGTTGACCGTACCGACGGCACCGAAGCCGGCGAAGAGCATGGCGATGGAGCCAACCAGCGGCCATTGCGAGGGGGCCGGCACGTAGTAGTGCGGGGCCGCGGCGTGGGTGCCTGCGCTCATCGAAGGATCTCCCTTGAAGTTCGAATAATGTCGGTGCGGGACATCATGAGCCCACCACCAGTTTGACGACAGTCAGCAGTCCGAGGACAAAGAGCACCGCCAAGGCGATCCCCACTGCGATGACCGCTAACGGGTTGAGTCGGGACATATCCCGCTCATGGGCGCGGCTGCCCCGCACCCCGAAAAATGAAGCGGCCACTGCGCGCACGGTCTCGATCAGCGAGGCTTTGGCCTCTGTCGTCGACTCATTGCGGCCGACCATCAGACCCCACCCGTCAAGCCGACTGTGCGCGACTGAGGGGCCGCCCCGGCGCCGACATCAAAAAACGTGTAGGACAGGGTGATCGTGCTGACATCCGGCGGCAGGCGCGGGTCGATGACAAACACCACCGGAAAGCTTCGGGTTTGGCCAGCGGCCAGCGTCTGCTGGCGAAAACAGAAACACTCGAGCTTGTGCATGTACTGGGCAGAGACCGCCGGTGCATAGCTGGGAATCGCTTGCCCGGACAGATCCTTCGACGTGCTGTTCACCAGTTCATACGATACGGTGATGAGTTCGCCCGGGTGAACCTGCACAGAGCGCTTTTCGGGGCGGAACTGCCAGGCACCAAAGTGGTTGGTGTCCAGCTCGATCGTGACCGTACGGCTGGTGTCCACCTGCGTATTGCGCACGAGTTCGCGCACCGCAGGATCGATCTTCGTGAGCGAATTGATCCCCGTGACTTCGCAGATCGCCCGATACAGCGGCACCATGGCAAAGCCGAAACCGAACATCAGCGCCACCAGCACCGCGAGCTTGCCGAGCGTATGCAGCTTGACCCGCGTGTCATCCGTCGGAGAGGTCATGAGAGCCAGACACGCTTGAGGATGACAGCAGCGAAGAATACGGCCGCGATGGACAGCAGCACCAAGGCGGTCCGCAGATTGCCGGATCGCCTTGGCACGGGGGGTTGCACCGAAGTCATGGTGAGGCGTGCGTCGTGACGTTTAGCGAACCGTGGGCGGTGTCTCGAAGGTGTGGAAAGGCGCGGGTGAAGGCACCGTCCACTCCAGACCCTGTGCGTTTTCCCAGACCTGAGCGGTCGCCTGCTTGCCGCCCTTGATGCATTTCAGGATGGCGTACAGGAAGATCAGCTGCGACAAACCGAACCCGAACGCCCCGATGCTGGCAATGAAGTTGAAGTCGGCAAACTGCATCGGATAGTCAGCATAGCGACGGGGCATGCCAGCCAGACCGAGGAAGTGCATCGGGAAGAACGTGATGTTGAAAGTGATTAGCGAGGCCCAGAAATGCAGCTTGCCGATCGACTCGTCGTACATGTGGCCGGTCCATTTGGGCAGCCAGTAATACGTGCCTGCGAACAGGGCAAACAGCGAACCCGCCACCAGCACATAGTGGAAATGGGCGACCACGTAGTAGGTGTCATGCAGCTGAATGTCGAGCGGTGCCACCGACAGGATGATGCCGGTCAGGCCACCCATCGTGAACACGAAGATGAAACCGATCGCAAACAGCATGGGCGTCTCGAAGGTCATGGACCCGCGCCACATCGTGGCCACCCAGTTGAAGATCTTCACGCCCGTGGGGACCGCGATCAGCATCGTCGCGTACATGAAGAACAGCTGACCGGTCACCGGCATGCCGGTGGTGAACATGTGGTGAGCCCACACGATGAACGACAGAATCGCAATCGACGCCGTGGCGTACACCATCGACGAGTAACCGAACAGGCGCTTGCGGGCAAACGTGGGAATGATTTCGCTCACGATGCCGAAGGCCGGCAGAATCATGATGTACACCTCGGGGTGACCGAAGAACCAGAAGATGTGCTGGTACATCACCGGGTCGCCGCCGCCGGCCGCATTGAAGAATGAGGTGCCGAAATGTCGGTCAGTCAGCAGCATGGTGATGGCGCCTGCCAGCACCGGCATGACCGCGATCAGCAGGTAGGCCGTGATCAGCCAGGTCCAGACGAACAGGGGCATCTTCATGAGCGTCATGCCCGGTGCCCGCATGTTCAGAATCGTGGTGACGATGTTGATCGAGCCCATGATCGAGGAGGCGCCCAGGATGTGCACCGCGAAGATCGCCATGTCCATGCCCACGCCCATCTGCACGGACAGCGGCGCATAGAGCGTCCAGCCGGCTGCCGTCGCCCCGCCCGGCACGAAGAACGAACCGACCAGCAGCAGCGCCGCGGGCGGCATCAGCCAGAAGCTGAAGTTGTTCATGCGGGCAAACGCCATGTCCGAGGCGCCGATCATGAGCGGGATCTGCCAGTTCGCGAAGCCCACGAATGCCGGCATGATGGCGCCGAACACCATGATCAGGCCATGCATGGTGGTGAGCTGATTGAACAGCTCGGGCTGCACGTACTGCAGACCGGGCTGCATCAGCTCGGCACGGATGGTGAGCGCCAGCACACCGCCCGCGATCAGCATCGCAAAGGCAAACCACAGGTACAGCGTGCCGATGTCCTTGTGGTTGGTGGCGTACATCCACCGGCGCCATCCGTGGGGATGGTCATGGGCGTGGTCGTCGTGACCTGCGTGGTGATCCAGAACTGCGCTCATCGACTGCTCCTGCTCTCGAATACGGGTAAACGCTCTCGATGTGGTCCGGTGCCGGCTTACTTGCGGGCGGCGCTGAAGTCTTTGGGTTGAACGATGGCGTCGTCGGCCTTGTTGCCCCAGGCATTGCGTGTGTAGGTGGCAACCGCCGCAAGCTCGACATCAGAGAGCTGCTTGAAGGACGCCATGGAGGTGCCCTGCTTGCCGTTGAGCAACAACGCGATCTGATCGTCCTGCGAACCCAGTACGACTTTAGAGCCATCCAGGGCCGGGAACGCCCCGGGCACGCCCTTGCCGGTGGCCTGATGGCAGGCGACGCAATTGGAGGCATAGACCTTCTGGCCGCGGTCGACCAGGTCGGCCTGCTGCCACTCCTTTGTCGGATCGTCCGCCTTGGCGAGCATGTCCTTCTTGCGCTCGTCGGCCCATTTGCGGAAATCCTCCTGCGATTTCACCTCGACCACGATCGGCATGTATGCGTGGTTTTTGCCGCACAACTCTGCGCATTGACCGCGGTAAGTCCCGACCTTTTCGGCCCGAAACCAGGTGTCTCGCACAAAGCCCGGAATGGCGTCTTGCTTGACGCCAAAGGCCGGCACCATCCAGGCGTGGATCACATCGCTGGCGGTAATCACCATGCGGATCTTCTGCCCAACCGGCACCACCAGCGGCTGATCGACTTCCATGAGGTAGGTTTCAGACTTCGGCGCACTGGACCCCAACTGCATCTGCTCAGGTGGCGTGGACAGCGTGGACAGGAACGACACCCCAGCGCCGTCGCCTTTCAGGTACTCGTAGCCCCACTTCCACTGATAACCGGTGGCCTTGATGGTGAGATCGGCCTGCGACGTGTCTTTTTGCTCGATCACCATCCGGGTGGCTGGGATGGCCAGCCCTACCACGATGAGGAACGGCACGATCGTCCAGGCGATTTCGACCGCCGTGCTCTCGTGAAAGTCGGCGGCCTTGGCGCCGCGTGATTTCCGGTGCGCCCAGATCGAATAAAACATCACCGCAAAAACGGCGATGAAGATCAGCACGCACACCACCAGCAAGAAGTTGTGGATCCACCACTGGTCTTCGGCAATACGGGTCACGCCCGGGGTGAGATTGATCTGCTTGACCGCAGGGCCGCCGGGCATGTCGCCCACCGCCCAGGCCGAGCCTGTCACCGCCGTTGCCGCCCCCATCAGAGCGGACTTGAGCTTCCCTGTCGTTATTTTCTGTGGCCGCATGCTCACACCGAGACCTTTCAAGATCGCATTCCCTGAAGCTGTGTCCTGAGCTCGTTCGCCAGACCCCGACGGTCGGATTCCGGTACGAATCGGCCCACTTCAATTCTTCTGCCCGACGCCACCAGCCCGATGAGCTCGCGACGACGGCCTTGATACTCGACCCTGGTCCACGCCGGGGTGCACTGCTGTTGCATCAGCCGAGTTGCCCGACTGACTTCGACCGTCAGGCGCTCGGGGCTCAGTGTGATGCGCTCATAGTCTGCCGCATGCCGGGCATGGACCACGAACGCAACCCCCAGACCCAAGACCTCGATCAGGGCAAACGGCAGCACCAGCCACGCGCCAGCCAAGGCAAACAAGGCTGCGATGGTGAGCGAAACCGCCACCAGCGAGCCGAAGATCAGAGCGAGCTGCCCGGGAGAGATTGAGCAGTTCTGTCTGCTCAGCCACTCCTGCCGATGCGCAGACTCGACGCGAATCCACGGGTGCTGCATCGGAGAACACCACATCAGAAGTTCAATGCAACGCAGCATTATAGGCGTTGGCTGTTTAGGCCAGCAAGCCAAGAGGGCCTTTGGCCCGTGACTTGGCTCGTGACTGGACTCGTGACCGCGCTGCGGCAGACAAAGCGTCAGCGCCGCGCGCTCGGTCGCGCAGGACGAAATTCGATCGGCGCATAGCCATCGGCACGCGGCTTGCGCGACGCACACCAGGCGTGGCCGTAGATCACTTCGAAGGTGATCGGCATGGGCGCCCCCTGCACATCGGACAGCCGAGCGGGCAAGGCTTGCAGCAGGGCATCCAACCGGCGCGGGGTCACCAGACCGTTCGGTCGCGTGCGTCGTGCGTCGCCGCCCAGCGCGCGCAGATCGGTGAACAGGGTGCGCGCATCACGCCAGGTGATGGTCAGCCGCTCGGTATCCATGACCGGGTCGGCGAAACCGGACTTCACGAGCGCATCGCCGATGTCATGCATATCGGGCCATTGCGGCAGAGCCGCACCGGCTCTGCGCAGTTCAGCCAGCGTGTCCACGCCCAGCGCACTGAACATCAGCAAGCCCTCAGGACGGATGACCCGGTGCCATTCGGCGATGGCTGTCGGCACGTCGTCCAGCCAGTGCAGCATCAGGTTGGACCAGATCAGATCGGCAGATCCCGAGGCCAGCGGCAGCGCGTGGGCATCGCCGGCAAGGTAGGTGACCGGCAGCGGGCGGGCCGCGGGGCGCATCGTGGGAGCGGGCGCAAACCGGCCCATGAGGGTTCGCAGCCAGCCTGGGTCGGCGGGGGTGGCCCGCTGCTGCGCGCGGGCCAGACGCGACACAGACTGATCGATGCCGATGCAGGTGGCACCTGGCCAGCGCTCTCCCAGCCGCGCAAGGCCCTGACCGAACCCGCAACCGAGATCGAGCACGCAGGCGGGTTCCAGGCGGATGAGATCCAGGCGCTCGAGCATGCGCCCTTCAATTTCCCGCAGCAGGAAGTCGGCGGCCGCAGGATGGCTGGAGCGGCGATCGAACTGACGCCGCACAGCCGAACGGTCTAAGTCTGAAGGCTCAGGCATGGCGCGCGCAGTATACGGGCGCAGTATCGTTGAGCATGCCCCGCACGCTGCGCGCACCTGGCCTGCCTTCACCCCGTCGCATCCTGATGGGTCAGGTGAGCTTGCGCGCGCGCCGGCATCTGGGGCGTTGGCTGGATCATCTGGCGCCCAGGGCATGCGCCTTGTGCGGGGCCGCTCTGGCTGCGGGCGCGTTGTCCGGGGTCTGCACGGGTTGCCTGCTCGATCTGCCCGGCGCGGCACGTGAACGCTGCCCCCGCTGCGCGCTGCCGATGGCCGGGTCGCCCTGTCTGTGCACGGCAGATTCGGGCACCGCTGATTCGGGCACCACGGATCCGTGGCCGCTTGACGCAGCCCTGGCCGTGGCCGACTACGCGCCGCCGTTCGACCGCCTGATTCACGCCCTGAAATTCGGCCGCCAACTCGCGCTGGCTCGGCCGCTGGGCGAATTGATGGCCACCGCCTGGCTGGGGCAGACCGACCCGCCTGCGCTGGACTGCCTCATCCCCGTGCCCCTGGGTCCTGAACGGCTGCGCACTCGGGGCTTCAATCAGTCGCTGGAAATGGCCCGCGCCATGTCACGCTGCCTGGGCGACCGCCTGCCTGTGCTGGCCCACAGTCTGGCCCGGCGCCGCAACACGCCCGAGCAGAGCCGGCTCGGTCTGGCGCAGCGACGTGCCAATCTCACCGATGCGTTCGTGGTGCACGGTCGCCTGGAGGGGTGTCGTGTCGGTCTGGTCGATGACGTCATGACGAGCGGCAGCACGGCCATCGCGGCCGCTCAGGCACTCAAGGCTGCGGGCGCCGTGCGGGTCACCGCCCTGCTGGCTGCACGTACCGGGTAAGGGCCATGCTGCACTAGACTCGCACCATGTTCCATGTCGTGCTCGTTCATCCGGAAATCCCCCCCAACACAGGCAACGTGATTCGCCTGTGCGCCAATACCGGCGCGCAACTGCATTTGGTCGAACCGCTGGGGTTTGCGCTGGACGACGCAAAGCTGCGCCGAGCTGGCCTCGATTATCACGAATGGGCGAGTGTGCAGGTCCACCCCAGTTGGCAGGCGCTCCTGCAGACACACCACCCGCCGGCCGATCGGCTGTTCGCACTGACCACCCGTGGCCAGCACGGCGTGCACCAGCAGCGTTTTCAGCCGGGGGACTGGTTCGTGTTCGGGTCGGAAAGCGCGGGCCTGCCTGCGCAGGTGCGCGAACAGATTGCCGCGCCCCAGCAGCTGCGCCTGCCCATGCGCGTCGGCAATCGCAGCCTGAACCTGTCGAATGCGGTGGCGGTGGTGGTGTTCGAAGCCTGGCGTCAGTCAGACTTCGAGGGTGCGGCCTGACTCAGAACCCGTCGAATTTGGCAAAGCCTGGCACGGGTTCGCGGTCGGTATAGAGGGTGTTGATCAGGGCGTCCGGATCGGCCCATCCCAGCGACATGCCGCACACCAGCATCTCGTTGGACGGAATGCCCAGGTGCTCGGCAATGATGGTGTGAAAATCAAGGAAGGCCGCCTGCGGACAGGTGTCGAGCCCGCGACCCCGAGCCGCCACCATCACGTTCTGGATGAACATGCCGTAGTCGAGCCAGCTGCCGCGCTCCAGGATGCGGTCGATGGTGAACATCAGCCCCACCGGCGCATCGAAGAAGGCGTAGTTGCGCCCGTGCTGCACGTGAGTTTTTTCAAAGTCACCTTTGCCGATGCCCAGCATGCCGTACATGTCCCAGCCCACCTTGCGACGGCGATCGACATACGGCGACGTCCATTGCTGCGGGTAATAGGCATATTCGCGCGTGTGGGTCTTGGCGATCGCGGGGTCGTCGAAAGCGGCCAGAATCTTGCGGCTGAGCTCCACGCGGCGCTCGCCGGCGACGGCGTACACCTTCCAGGGCTGGGTGTTGGTACCCGAGGGCGCGCGGGCGGCCACTTCGAGGATGTCATTGACCGTCTCAAGCGGCACGGGCTTGGGCAGGAAAGCGCGAATCGAGCGGCGGGTCACCAGCGCTTCGTCGGCGCTGGCGCAGGGTGCATGGCGGGTCTTGGGATCGAAGCGCTGGGGATCGAACTGCATTAAAGGTCTCCTCGGTTGAATGGGTGTCGTGGATGGCGTGCTGAGGGGGTCAGGTGGGCGGCGCGTGCAGGCCCAGCCTTGCCAGGGCGGCTTCAGGGGAATCAAAGCGCTCCATGACGTCAATGTCCGCTTGCGCGACCAGCCCATGGGCCACGATGCTGCGCAGGCACGCGATCAGCGGGGCAAAGTAGCCCTCGTCATCCACCACCAGAATGGGTTTGTCGTGTTCGCGCAGCTGGCGCAGCGTGAGCACCTCGAACAATTCATCGAGCGTGCCCAGACCACCGGGCAGCGTCAGAAAGGCGTCGGACAGCTCGATCATGCGCTGCTTGCGCACCTGCATGTCGGCGACCACTTCATTGCGCGTGAGGGCTGCATGGCCCACCTCGCGCGCGACGAGCGCACTGGGAATGACGCCGATCACCTCGCCGCCGGCCTGCAGTGCCGCATCGGCCAGTGCGCCCATCATGCCGACGCTGCCGCCCCCGTAGACCAGCGTGGCGCCGCTGCGGGCAATGGCGGTGCCCGTGCGTCGGGCGAGCTCGAGAAAGCGCGGCTGCGAGCCCGCGCGGGCTCCACAGAACACACACACGGCCAATCGGGTGCGTGAGACGCTGTCGGGCGCAGGCTCGAGCGGCTGACTCATGGGGGGGTTCGGCGCGGGGTTCATCGCGGTTCAGTGCGGGATTCGGGGCGAGGCTCGGGATGATGCTCGGCACGCGGCTCGCGGGCCATCAGCGCCGCCACTGCCTCACGGGGCGCACGATCTTCGAAGAGCACGGCAGCCACAGCTTGCGTGATCGGCAACTCGACGCCCAATTGTCGGGCGCGGTCGCAGACTGCGCGACAGCAGGCCACGCCTTCGGCCACATGCCCCAAAGCATTCAGAATATCTGACAGCGATTCGCCTCGGGCCAGCCGCAGGCCTACCGTGCGGTTGCGTGACAGATCGCCGGTGCAGGTGAGCACCAGGTCACCGAGACCCGCGAGTCCGATGAAGGTTTCGGGGCGCGCGCCCAGCGCGGCGCCATAACGGCTGATCTCGGCAAGGCCCCGCGTGAGCAGGGCGGCACGCGCATTCATGCCCAAGCCCAGGCCATCGGAGATACCCGTGGCCACGGCCATCACATTCTTCAGGGCGCCTCCCACCTCCACCCCCACCACATCGGCTGTGCTGTAAATGCGCGCAGAACCGTGGTGAAACGCCTGCACGGCAGCCTGCGCGACCGCCTCGTGCATGGAGGCCACAGTGAGCGCCACCGGCAACCCAGCCGCCACTTCCTGCGCAAAACTGGGCCCCGACAGCGCACCAGCATGTGCCTGAGGCCATGCATCGGCCAACACCTCGTGCGGCAGCAGTCCTGAAGCCGCCTCCAGCCCTTTGCACAGCCACACAACCGGAGCCTGAGCGGACAGCGCCGCCAGCCGCTGCGCCATCGGACGCAGCCCCGCCACCGTAGTGGCCACCACGATGAGATCAGCCGCCGACAGGGCGTCGGTCAGATCAGCGGTGGGTCGCACCGCGTCGCCCAAGGGCACGCCAGGCAGGTAGCGCTCGTTGCGCCGATCCCGCAAGAGTGCCGAGACCAGCGAGGCATCGCGTGCCCACAGCGTCACGACATGCCGCTGCGCAGCGTGGCAAGCCAGGGCCGTGCCCCAGGCGCCAGCGCCCAGCATGGCCACGTTCATGGGGCAGACCGCGGCCGAGCCTGTCTTTTCACCAGCCCCAGACCTCGGCGATACGGACCCAGCCTGAACCGCCGTCGCGGTGACGCACCTCGATCCATTCGGTGGCGGCCGACCCAGCCGTAGGGGTGGTGCGCACCAGCTCGAGCAGCACGCCACGCTCAAGCAGCATCACCTCGGCCGCGGTGTCCTGCGGCTGCTGACGCACCGTGCTCAGGCTGGTGGTGACCACACTACGCCGCTCGCCCAGATCGGCGCGCTCGACCCAGACCACGTCGCCCGACGCGTCGCGCACCTTGATCCAGGCACCCAGACTGGAGATGATTTCAACCGGCATGCCGCGGGGTGCGATAAACACCCGGCTGGCCTGGCGCGACGGTGCGTCGTACATGACGCTGGGGGCCACGATCGAACGGTACTCGGCCGCATTGACCGCGCCTGCGGCCAGCACCACGGCCGCGCACAGCAGCCGCACCCCGCCACGCAACGGCGCTGCCGCCTTGGCAGACAGGCGGCGAAGCCCTGGTGCACACACACCCGACCGTCGAAACATGGCCTGCAACCTCAGTTGTTGCGACCCGTCACGATCAACCCTGGCGCCTGCTCGCCGCCCTGCTGCTGGGCAAGCTTTTGCTGATACAAGGCCTCGAAGTTGATTTCGGACAGGTGAATTGGCGGGAAACCTGCGCGTTGAATCACGTCGGCGACGTTCGAGCGCAGGTAGGGATAGATGACATTGGGGCACACGACATTAAGCACCACGGGCATCTGCTCAGGCGGAATGTTGCGAATCTCGAAGATGCCGCCCTGGCGCGCTTCGACCAGGAAAAGAACCTTGTCGCCGATCCGGGTGGTCACGGTCACGGTCACGGTCACTTCGTGGATACCGTCGCTCAGTTGCTCCTGAGCGCTGTCGAGAGAAATCTCGACGGCAGGCTGTTGCTGCTCCAGGAAGATCCTGGGCGCGCCGGGAATCTCCAGGGACAGATCCTTCAGGTACATACGCTGGATCTGGAAGACCGGCTGCTGCGGGGGAACGGCGCTCATCAGGGAATCCTGTTCGGGGTGCGTGGAAAAATCGGGTCAGTCAGCGGCAGGGTTCAGACCTGCAGCAGCGGCATCAGGCCGCCGGCCTTGTCGAGCGCCGCCAGGTCGTCAAAACCGCCGACATGCGTGTCGCCAATATAGATCTGCGGCACGGTACGCCGCCCGGTGCGCTCGATCATTCGGTCGCGCTCGGCGGGCTCGAGGTCGATGCGGATCTTGTCAATCTGCTGGACGCCACGCTGCTTGAGCAGGGCTTCCGCCCGCACGCAGTAGGGGCACACAGCGGTGGAATACATGACAACCTTATTGGCACTCATGGGGCATCCTCGGCAAATTCCAGGGGGCTAAAGAGTCACGACTTGACGACGGGCAACCCGGCCTGTTTCCAGCCGGCCAGGCCGCCCTCCAGGCAATACACATCGGATCGCCCAGCCTTGCGCAGGGCCGAGGCAGCGCGTGCGGCACGGTTGCCGCCCTCACAGAGCACGACGACCGGTTTGCCCGCGGGCAGCTCGGCCACCCGCCGTTCGAGCTCGGCCACCGGAATGTTGCGGCTGCCGTTCAGATGGCCCCCGGAGTATTCGTTTGGAGCGCGCACATCGAGCACGACCGCACCGTCGTTGATCAGCCGGGTGGCCTGCAAGGTGCCGACCAGGGCCCCCGCACGCTGACGGTTGATCAGGGGCATGAGCAACATCGCGCCGGAGATCAGCGCCGTCGCCACCAAAAACATGTTGTCGATCAGGAATTTCACGCAGTGACCACAGCAGCAGGGAACAAGAGAGGCGCAGGGCACCCGGGGGCGACAAGCGGACGAATCGGACACGAGACAGGCCCGCGGCAGGACGACGGCGAACACCCGGGCAGGCAGGTCAGCCCGCAGCACAAACCACACCGCGCCAGCGCACAGCCTGCAATTATAGAATGGAAGATTACCTCCTACCCGATTCAGTGATCATGCCCCATACCCTTGTGCTGTTGCGTCACGGCGAAAGCCAGTGGAACCTCGAGAACCGGTTCACCGGCTGGACTGACGTCGATCTCACGCCCAACGGGCTGGTCGAAGCGCGCCGGGCCGGGCAACTGTTGAAGGCAGAGGGATTCAGCTTCGACCTGTGCTACACCTCGATGCTGCGCCGGGCGATCCGCACACTATGGACGGTTCAGGACGAAATGGACCTGATGTGGCTGCCGGTCGTGCACTCCTGGCGGCTGAACGAGCGCCACTACGGCGCGCTGCAGGGCCTGAATAAGGCAGAGACGGCAGCGAAATACGGCGACGAGCAAGTGCTGATCTGGCGTCGGGCCTATGGCATCGCCCCCGACCCGCTGCCCGCGGGCGATCCCCGCGAAGCCCAGGGCGACCCGCGCTATGCCCGGCTCAAGCCCGAGGAATTGCCCCGCACCGAATGCCTGCGCGACACCGTGGCGCGTGTCGTGCCGTTCTGGAACGAGTCCATCGCACCCGCCATCCGGGCCGGCAAGCGAGTGGTGGTGGCCGCCCACGGTAACTCACTGCGGGCCCTGGTGAAGCACCTGGACAACATCTCCGAGACCGACATCGTCAACATGAACATCCCCACGGCCCGCCCGCTGGTGTACGAGCTTGACGATGACCTGCGCTCGCTTGGCAGCCGCTATCTGGGCGATGCCGCTGAAATTGAAGCGGCGATGGCTGCCGTGGCGGCCCAGGGCAAGGCCGCGCGCTGAGCCTGCGCCACCCGGGCATCCGACCCGCCGTCGAACGCCTGCACATCCAGGCGTGCCCGGACCGGCGGCGGGCGGCACGGGCTTTGCGGGAGTGCCGCGCTGGGGAATGCCGATTGCGCCCCCATTTGCCCGCGTATACTCAATTTCAACTTTCGCGGTCCCTGTCTCCAAGATGAAGACTTCTTTCAAGCCCGTAGCCTTGGTCGTGGCCGGCGCGGTCGCCGGCGTTCTGATCAGCCTGGGCGTCACTGCCGTCGCCCAGCGTGACGCGCGTACGGCGCTGCCTCTGGACGAGCTGCGTCAGTTCACCGACGTGTTCGGGGCGATCAAGGCGTTCTATGTCGAGCCGGTCGCAGACAAGAAGCTCATCCAGGAGGCCATCAGCGGCATGGTCACCGGTCTCGACCCGCATTCGGCCTTCCTCGACGCCGAGGCCTTCAAGGAACTGCAGGTTGGCACGCAGGGCGAATTCGGTGGCCTGGGCATTGAAGTCGGCACCGAAGACGGGTTCGTGAAGGTCATCTCGCCGATCGAAGACACCCCGGCGTTTCGTGCCGGTGTGAAGTCCGGCGATCTGATCGTCAAGATCGACGAAAAGCCGACCAAGGGAATGCCGCTCAATGACGCGGTCAAGCTCATGCGCGGCAAGCCCAAGAGTACGGTCACGCTGACGCTGTCGCGCAAGGGTGAAACCCGGCCGATCATCGTGCAGCTCGTGCGCGACGTGATTCGCGTGCAGTCGGTCCGCTCCAAGCTCATCGAACCAGGCTACGCCTATGTGCGGCTGACCCAGTTCCAGGAGATGACGGTCGACAACATGGCCAAAGCGCTCAACAGCTTCGACAAGCAGGGCCCGCTGAAGGGTCTGGTGCTCGATCTGCGTAATGATCCGGGTGGCTTGTTGCATGGTGCCGTCGGGGTCTCGGCCGCGTTTCTGCCCGCCAAGACGCTGGTGGTCTCTACCGACGGTCGCACCGAAGACGCCAAGCGCAAATACATTGCGAGCCCGGAGGACTATGTGCGCGGCGGTCGCGACGACCTGATCTCCAAGCTGCCCGCCTGGGTGCGCACGGTACCGATGGTGGTGCTCGTGAACGCCGGCTCGGCCTCGGCGTCGGAAATCGTGGCCGGCGCGCTGCAGGACCACAAGCGTGCCGTGGTCATGGGTACCCAAACCTTCGGCAAGGGCTCGGTGCAGTCGATCCTGCCGCTGACCAACAACACCGCCATCAAGCTGACCACCGCGCGCTACTACACGCCGGCCGGGCGTTCCATCCAGGCCAAGGGCATCACCCCTGACCTGATCGTCGAGGAAACCGCCGAGGGCGATATCACCTCGCAGTTCCGAGTGCGTGAAGCCGACCTCACCCGCCATCTGTCCAACGACAAGGACCGGGAAGACAAGCCTGCCGTGCCCAAGCCCACCGATGCCGCCGCCATCGACAAGCTCAAGGACCGCAAGCCGATCGAATTCGGTTCGGCCGAAGACTTCCAGTTGCAGCAGGCCATGAACCAGTTGAAGGGGCAGCCGGTCCAGGTGGCCAAGACGGCTCCGGCCGCCGAAGCCGCGGCGGCTGACGCCACTTCCAGCACCGGAGCGAACAAGAAGTAAGTTCCGGTCGGCAGGCGCACCACTCAAGTCACGCGCAGCCCATGGACGACGCACAGCTGCTGCGCTACAGCCGCCACATCCTGCTCGACGAGATCGGTGTCGAAGGGCAGGACCGGCTGCTGGGCGCCACGGCTCTGGTCGTGGGCGCAGGCGGCCTGGGTTCGCCCGCGGCCCTGTATCTCGCCTGCGCGGGCATCGGGCGGATCATCCTGGCCGACGGCGATACGGTAGACCTCACCAATCTGCAGCGCCAGATCCTGCACCGCGACGATCGGGTCGGCCAGTCCAAGGCAGTTTCCGGACGACACAGCCTGCTGGACATGAATCCGGCTATCAGGGTGGACGCGATCACCACACGTCTGGAGGGCGCCGCCTTGCAGGAGGCGGTGGCCAGTGCGTCGGTGGTGCTCGACTGCTGCGACAACTTCGCCACCCGACATGCTGTGAATCGGGCCTGTGTCAGGGCCCGCGTGCCGCTGGTGTCGGGGGCGGCCATCCGCTTCGACGGGCAGCTCGCAGTGTTCGATGCCCGCCGCGCAGACTCCCCCTGCTATCACTGCCTGTTTGCCGAAGAAGGCGACACCGAAGCAGTGCACTGCGCCACGATGGGCGTCTTTGCGCCGCTCACCGGCATCATCGGGACCCTGCAGGCGGCCGAGGCGCTGAAGATCGCTGGCGGGTTCGGCACGCCCATGACGGGCCGGCTCCTGCTGCTCGATGGCCGCACCCTGGACCTTCACACGGTGAAGGTACCGCGCGACCCGAACTGTGCAGTGTGCGGTCTGCTCAGCCCGCCAACCGACGCAACTGCACCTCGAGATCCTCGCCAGGCACCCGCTTGAAGCCGGTCTTGGCATAGCGCACCCATCGCCCGATCACATAGGACAGTGCCGCATCGGCGCGCGCGGCCGGGGTCTCGCTGGCTGGCATCAGACCGCGATCCACCGCACTCCGAAAGCACTGGCGCAACGAGACCTCGACACGGTCGAGCAGCTGGTTGATGCGCACCTGAAGCCGATCGTGCTCGTTGACCAGCGCATCGCCAATCAGCACCCGGGTCATGCCGGGGTTGCGTTCGGCAAACCCCAGCAGCATGACAATGATCGCCCGCGCCTGGCGCAGCGGATCGTCATCCTGGGCGGTGATCTGGTTGATCAGGCCGAAAAGGCTTTGTTCGATGAATTCGATCAGCCCCTCAAACATTTGGGCTTTGCTGGCGAAGTGGCGGTAGAGCGCGGCCTCCGACACCTCCAGGCGGGCGGCCAGTGCCGCCGTGGTGACCCGCTCGGCCTTGGGCTCCTGGAGCATGGTGGCCAGCATCTGCAGGATTTGCAGCCGGCGCTCGCCGGGCTTGGGACGGATGCGGCCGGCGGGCCGAGAGGCAGCGGCCGGATCAGGCGTGTTCGGAAGATCGTCAGGGAGCATGGACAAGGCGTGCAAGCGGAGTACGTGCTAACTGTACAACCGAATTCACCTGATGGTCTATGCCCGCATGGCCACGTCGTGGGCGTTGCCAGACCGGCCGATCCCGGCCGACGATCCCGCTGACCCACACGGTGCGCACGCCGCAATGACGGGCCGCCCGCAGGTTGTCCACCGTGTCTTCCACCAGGACACAGCGCCTCGCCGGCAGCCGGATGCGCGCCAGCAGTTTGCGCAGCATCGGGCGCGAGGGCTTCGGAAAAACCCGCCCGGCAAAGCGCATGTCTTCCACGGCGATCACCGTCTCCAGCAGAGGGGCGATCCCCAGCGCCGCGATCACCCCCGCCGCGTAAGCGGCAGGCGCATTCGTCAGGACGATCTTGCGCCCGGGCAGCCGGCGCAACAGATGCGCCAGACGCGGGTCACGGCGCACCAGCCGATGCAGGTCGGGAAACGGATGGGTCTCGCGCAGGAACTCATGCAGGTCGACCTCATGATGTCGCACCATGCCCAGCAGGGTAGCGCCATAACGGCGCCAATACTGCAGGCGCAGCGCATTGGCCTGCGGCTCGTCCAGATCCAGGCGGCGCATGACAAAGGTGGTCATGGCCTGATTGATGCGCGGAAAGATCTCCGGCAGGGCGTCGTGCAGCGTGTTGTCCAGATCGAGCAGCCACACCGGTCGGCGTGCTGCCGGTGCACCCGCAGCGCCGCCGGCACTCGCACGCGAGCGGCGTGCGGGGCTCAATGGCTGCGGATCATGGTGCCCACGCCGAGGTCGGTCATGATCTCGAGCAGCAGGGCATGGTCCACCCGACCGTCGATGATGTGGACCGCGTTCACACCGCCCTTGGCCGCATCCAGGGCCGATGAAATCTTGGGCAACATGCCGCCCGAGATAGTGCCGTCGGCAAACAGCTCGTCGATGCGCTTGGCCGTCAGACCGGTGAGCAGGTTGCCGGCCTTGTCGAGCACGCCCGCGGTATTGGTCATGAGAATCAGCTTTTCAGCTTTCAGCACCTCGGCCACCTTGCCGGCCACCAGATCGGCGTTGATGTTGTAGGTCTCGCCGCTCTGGCCTGATCCGATGGGCGCAATCACCGGGATGAACCCGTTGGCGCTCAATGTCTGAATCACCGACGGATCGATGGATTCAATGACGCCCACCTGCCCGATATCCAGTTGCGTGCCGGGTTGATCGGGGCTGTCGACCATCATCTTCTTCGCGCGGACCAGCCCGCCGTCCTGCCCGGTCAGGCCCACGGCCTTGCCACCGGCACGATTGATCAATTCGACGATTTCCTTGTTCACCTGTCCGGCCAGGACCATCTCGACGATGTCCATCGTCTCTTCGTCGGTGACCCGCATGCCTGCAACGAACTCGCCCTTCTTGCCCACGCGCTGCAACAGCTGCTCGATCTGCGGCCCGCCGCCATGGACGACGACCGGGTTGATGCCCACGAGCTTGAGCATGACGATGTCTCGCGCAAAACTGTCCTTGAGCTGCGCGTCGGTCATGGCGTTGCCGCCGTACTTGATGACGATCGTGCGGCCGTGAAACCGGCGGATGTAGGGCAGGGCCTCAGCCAGGACGGCGGCTTTTGTGGTCGGCGACATCTCGGCGCTCATGGCACTGCACTCCAGCACGGAAAAAGGACGCGCGATTCTAACCGAGCTACCATCCCATCTCGCCTGCCTCTGTTCATGTCCGAGCCCTCGCATCCCTTTCTGATCGCCCTGCACCGATACAGCCGCATCGGCCCGGTGCGTCGGCGTGCCTCGTTGGCAGCGTCTCAGCCAGCGACAGATACCGCGCCTGCTTCGTCTGTCGCGCTGTCTGAGGCCTCAGCCGCCCCCTCAGCCGCCCCTGCTGCCACCCCGGGGGGTGCGCAGGCACACAGTGACCCTGAGCGCGGGTTGCCGCCAGGCGCCGTCCTGCGCTATCTGCCCGTGGTCGGGCTGATCGTCGCCCTGTGTCAGGTGCTGGTCTATGGGCTGACCAGCCTGCTGCTTCCCCATGCGGTCGCCGTCCTGCTCACGCTCGCCGCGGGCCTGCTGCTGACCGCTGCAATCCATGAGCGGGGCGCAGCGCACTGGTGGGATGGCACAACGGGCGCGGCACCATGGTTGAACCATGCGGCTGGAGCCGGCACCGTGGGACTGATCGTATTGTTACTTGCCCGCTTCGAGATTCTGGCCAGCGTGGATGAAAGCTGGCTGGCGGCGACGCTGGTCTGCGCGGCCAGCGCCTCACGGGGGCTGGCGGTACTGGGCGTGGCGGGGGATGTGGCTGAGGATGCTGCCCAGACAGCCGTCGCACCCATCAGCCGCGCAGACGGTATCGTGGCCCTGCTGCTGGGGATCGCCCCCGCGATCGCACTGGCGGCATGGACCGGCAACGCGTCGGCAGTACTCGCGGGCCTGGGATGCGCGGTGGTGGCGCTGGCCGTGCTGCGCGGCGTGTCGCACCATCATCCGGGCGCCGGCTCCCAGACGATGAGCGTCATCCAGCAAGTGACCGAAGTGGCCTGGCTCATCGGCATGCTGGCGGTGCTCGGAGTGGTCGCAGCGGAACTTGATCTCGAAGACGGCGATTCCTGAGGCGTTTGCAATGAAACTATGGCTCGTGCGACACCCGCAACCCGATGTGCCGACAGGCCTGTGCTACGGCATCTCTGACGTGCCGGTGGTCGAATCGCATCTGGATGAGCTGATCGATCGGCTGCCCACCCGGCTGCCGCGCCAGGCCGCACTCTGGAGCAGTCCGCTTAGCCGCTGCCTGCGACTGGCGCAGGGCCTGCAGGGGCAGGGGTTCGGGCCACTGCAGACCGACGCCAGACTGCGCGAGATGAACTTCGGTCGCTGGGAAGGAACGGTGTGGTCGCAGCTGCCGCGCCATGAGGTGGATGCCTGGCGAGCGGATATTGCCCACCACGTCCCGCCGGGTGGCGAGTCGCTCAGCACCCTGGCCCAGCGCGGACTCGAATTCGTGGCCCACCTGCCGCGCGAGCGCGAGGCCATCCTGGTCACCCATGCCGGAGTGATCCTGACGCTGCTCAAGAGCCTGCGCGGTTTGCCGCTGTCCGGATTCGGCGGGCAGAAGGTCGACTACGGACAGGTCCTGGTGCTGGAGCACCAAGCCGATGGCTGGCAGCTGCTCGACGAACCAGCCTGAGTTTTCAGCGCCACCGCTTACCCTGAGCGGTCATGCAGCACGGCGCGCAATGCGCCGCCCAGATGACGCAGCGAAATGGGCTTGGACAGGAAGTCGTTCATCCCGGCTGCGATACAGGCCTCGCGGTCCTCGGCGAAGGCATTGGCGGTGACGCCGATCACATGAGGTTGCCGCGGCAGACCCAGCCGACGCAGACGGCGGGTGGCCTCCAGCCCATCCATCTCGGGCATCTGCATGTCCATCAGGATCACGTCGAAACGCGCCGATTCCAGCAGCGCAAGTGCCTGCATACCGCTTTCAGCCAGGACCGGCGAGAACATGCCCAGCATCATGAGCTGACGCTCGGTGACCAGTCGATTCACCGGATTGTCATCCACCACCAGCACCCGCAAACCGACAAGATCTGCCAAGTCGGGCGGCGCATCGGTCAGTGCAGGCGCCTCGTTGCGATCGGCAAGGGCCAAGGTGATCTCGAAGGTGAAGGTGGTGCCGGCGCCAACCCGGCTGTCCACCCGGATCGATCCGCCCATCTGCTCCACGAGCCCCTTGCAGATTGCCAGCCCAAGCCCCGTTCCACCAAATCGGCGGGCCGTGGAACTGTCGCCTTGTGCAAAGGGTTCGAACAGCTGATTCAGGGCCTCGGCTTCGATCCCGGCACCGGTATCACTCACCTGACCGCGCAGTGTGACGCTCGACCCGACGCTTTGCGCGACTTCCAGAGACATCGATACACGGCCGCGTTCGGTGAACTTGATCGCATTGCCGATCAGGTTCATCCAGACTTGCCTCAGGCGCGTCGGGTCAGCCGTGACGCAGCGAGGCAGGTCCTCGGCACAGCGCATCTCGACGATCAGACCGCGCTCCAGCGCGGTACCGCGCATGAGGGTCACCACATCTTCGAGCAAGCGCGCCGGATCGAGCGGCACCGCTTCAAACTCCACCCGATTGGCTTCGATCTTGGAAAAATCCAGGATGCCGTTGAGCAAGGACAGCAGCGACTCACCGGTGGTCTGGATGGTCGCCACATAACGAGACTGCTCGGCATCGAGGCGCGAGCGCGCGAGCAATTCGGCCAGCCCCAGCACGCCATGCATCGGCGTGCGAATCTCGTGACTCATCATGGCCAGAAACCGACTCTTGGCCAGCGTGGCTGAATGGGCTCGCTCCAGCGCCCGCTCGAGCTCGACCGTGCGCGCAGACACTTTTTCTTCCAGTGATGCGGCCAGGGCCTTGAGCGCATCATTGCGTTCGGCCAGATCGCGGGAGCGCTCCTCGAGCTGACGCTCGATTTCAAGGCGGGCCCGTCGCTCGGCCTGCAGACGCTCCATGTCCAGGGCCTGGTGGCGCATCAGGGCATCCGCATCGCGCAGCGCCTGCTCAGCCATGGCGCGCTGGGTCAATTCATGGGCGGTCCCGATGATGCCGAGCAGCCGGCGATTTTCGGTCACTTCAACCAGCAGGCTCAGCAGCGGCACCAACCGGGCCAGCTGCATCGCATCATCAGTCGTCCACCCGCGCGCCTGCGCGGTCCACATGGCAAGCACATGCACATCGCCGCGCGCGGTATGCAAGGGCAGCGCAAGGTAGGAAGTGGCCCCGGCCCGAACGAACCCGCGCACGATCGGAAAGCGCGGATCGGTCGACAACGCGTCGTGATCGAGGAACAGAGCCTCGCCAGTGGTCATCACCGCGTGCAAGGGGCTGACCAGATGCTCCGGGGTATCCAGAAACCCGGGCGGACGCTCCAGAAAGGCCACCTGCTGCGAGCTTCGGCTCCAGACAAATCCCAGCCCCGACAGGCCAGGGTGACGGGTGAGGATCGAGACCGAGACGCGCTCTGGCCCGAACCCCGCCCCCACCAGCGACTCGGCCACGGCCTGCATGGCAGGTTGCATATCCAGACGTTGCGACTCAAGCCTGAGCACCTGGTCCTGCAACACGGCCAGCCAGGAGTCCCGTACGCCGTCGGACCCCGCCCGATCGGACTCGGTATTCAACAGGGAGTGCAGGAACTGCGCGGGTTTCATCAGGGGATCAGCGGTCGAATCGTTCTGCAAGCCGACACGTTACTGTATGGGCACAATATCGACACGCATTTCCGCACACCGGCACACGCTCAGGCCAGGGCTATGTTGCCTCAGGGGTCGATCACAGGACGTAGCGTGCCAGGTCCTCGTCGCGCGCGACCGAATCGAGCCGGCCATTCACAAAGGCGGCATCGATGCGCACCGTGTGCGGACCTTCGGAAGCGGCCGCAAACGAGACCTCTTCCAGCAACTTCTCCATCACGGTATGCAGTCGGCGTGCACCGATATTTTCGGTCGACTCATTGACCGAAAAGGCAATCTGGGCGAGGCGCTTCACGCCTTCCGGCAAGAACTCGAGCGTGACTCCCTCAGTGGCCAGGAGGGCTGCGTACTGGCGTGTGAGGCTGGCATCGGTCTCGGTCAGGATGCGCTCGAAGTCAGAGACCGACAAGGACTCGAGTTCCACCCGGATGGGAAAGCGCCCCTGCAACTCGGGAATCAGATCGGAGGGTCGGGACAGATGAAACGCACCCGATGCAATGAACAGAATGTGGTCAGTGCGCACCATGCCGTGGCGTGTGCTCACGGTCGTGCCCTCCACCAGCGGCAGGAGGTCGCGCTGCACGCCCTGGCGTGACACGTCAGCGCCCGACACCTCGCTGCGCACCGCGATCTTGTCGATCTCGTCCAGGAACACGATGCCGTTGTGCTCCACATTGGCGATCGCACGCGTCTTCAGATCATCTTCATTGATGAGTTTTCCGGCCTCTTCTTCACGCAGCGCCTCCAGGGCCTCGCGAATCTTCAGCTTGCGGGTCTTGCGTCGTCCACCCAGTCCCTGGACCATGCCCTGCAGCTGACGGGCGAGGTCTTCCATGCCGGGCTGCGCACCAATACCGAGGTCCATCCCACTCATGGGCGCGGTGAGTTCGATCTCGATCTCTTTGTCGTCGAGTTCGCCTTCACGCAGTTTCTTGCGAAATTTCTGCCGGGTCGCGGAATCGGTCTGGGGCTCGGCGCTGGTTGTGTCCTGGCCGGCGCCAAAGCCAAAACCGCGTGGAGGCGGCAGCAGCACATCGAGGATGCGGTCTTCGGCTGCATCCATGGCGCGTGTTTCCAGGCGCTTGATCTCGATATCGCGGGCCTGCTTGATCCCGATCTCGACCAGATCACGCACGATGGCATCGACATCCTTGCCCACATAGCCCACCTCGGTGAACTTCGTGGCCTCGACCTTGAGAAACGGGGCCTGCGCCAGACGCGCCAGACGTCGGGCGATTTCAGTCTTGCCCACGCCAGTGGGCCCGATCATCAGGATGTTCTTGGGTGTGATTTCCTGGCGCAAGCGCTCTTCGACTTGCTGGCGACGCCATCGATTACGTAATGCGATGGCCACCGCCCGCTTGGCGCGGTCCTGTCCGATGATGTGTTTATCCAGCTCGGAAACAATTTCTTTGGGCGTCATCATGCTCATGAGGGCGAGCTTACCGCAGCAGCGCCAGCCTCCGTTGACATGGCCCCCCCTGACAAGCGAGCGCGCCAAATGGGTATTTGACGGGAATTTGACGCCTCTCAAGCGGCACTGTTAGCCTTGCTCGAGTTATTTCATAAAGGTTAGGACTTATGGCGTCCGACCATATCCTCGAGACTCAAAATATGTCGATCGACTTCAACGGCTTTTATGCCGTGAAGGACGTATCGCTCAAGATTGAACGTGGCTCGATCCATGCGCTGATTGGTCCCAACGGCGCAGGCAAAACCACGTGTTTCAATCTCATCACCAAATTCCTGCGGCCCACCGCCGGACGCATCCTGTACAAGGGGCGCGACATCACGCAGGCAAAGCCGGCCGATGTGGCGCGTATGGGCATGGTGCGCAGCTTTCAGATTTCCGCCACCTTCCCTCATCTCACCGTGCTGGAAAATGTGCGCATCGCGCTGCAGCGCAAGCTCGGCACGTCTTTCCACTTCTGGCGCAGTCAGTCTTCCCTGCATGCCCTCGATGACCAGGCCATGCGGCTTCTGGAGGAAGTGGGCCTGTCCGAACAGGCCGGACTGCAGGCGGTCGAGCTGTCCTACGGTCGCAAACGCGCGCTGGAAATTGCCACCACGCTGGCCCTGGATCCCGAAATGATGCTGCTGGACGAGCCGACCTCGGGCATGGGCCACGAGGATATCGGCCGCGTTGCCGCCCTCATTAAGCGAGTGGCCGCGCAGCGCACCGTGCTGATGGTGGAGCACAACCTGTCCGTGGTGTCCGATCTGTCGGACCGCATCACGGTGCTGGCACGTGGCGAAGTCCTCACGGAAGGCAACTATGCGCAGGTCTCCGCCGATCCGCAGGTGATCGACGCCTACATGGGGACCGGTCATGCCTGAGACGCTTCTTGAAGTCAACGATCTGCATGGCTGGTACGGCGAAAGCCACGTCCTGCATGGCATGACGTTCAGCGTGCCGGCCGGCGAGGTCGTGACCCTGCTTGGTCGCAACGGCGCGGGCAAGACCACGACCATGCGTGCCGTCATGGGCATGCTCTCGAAGCGGACCGGCTCGGTGCGCTTTGAAGGCAACGAGACCGTCGGCATGGCCTCCAATCTGATCGCACGGGCCGGCATCGCCTATTGCCCTGAGGAGCGCGGCATTTTTGCCAGCCTGAACGTGCGCGAGAACCTCGAGCTGCCGCCGATCGTCAAGCCCGGTGGCCTCACGCTCGACGAAATCTACGGGCTCTTCCCGCGTCTGCTCGAACGCACCAACAGTCAGGGCACCAAGCTTTCGGGTGGTGAGCAGCAAATGCTGGCCATCGCCCGCATTTTGCGCACCGGTGCCCGCTTCTTGCTGTTGGACGAACCGACCGAGGGACTGGCGCCGGTGATCGTGCAGCAGATTGGTCAGATCATCCGCACGCTCAAACAAAAGGGTTTCACCGTGCTGTTGGTCGAGCAGAATTTCCGGTTTGCATCCACCGTGGCCGACCGGCATTTCGTGGTCGAGCATGGCCAGGTGGTCGACATGTTCACCAACGACCAGATTGAATCGAACCGCGCCAAAATCGAGGAATATCTGGGCGTCTGAAGCCCGAGCCCATGCAGCCAACTGGCTGCGCACCCCGCGTCGGCGTCCCCGACGTCGCTTTTCGTGAAGGAGCCTCTCTTGAAAACCCGACCTCTGTTCGCCAAGGCTGCACTCGCAGCCGCCCTCGCCCTGTCAGCCGCTACGGCCAGTGCCCAGTACTCTGACGGCGTCATCAAGCTGGGCGTCATCAACGACATGTCGGGCCTGTATGCCGACATCACCGGCGCAGGCTCACTGTGGGCCGCCCGCAAGGCCGTGGAAGACTTCGGTGCCAAGGCCAAGGGCCTGAACGTCGAGGTGATCGGTGCTGACCACCAGAACAAGCCCGACATCGCCTCGAACATCGTGCGCCAGTGGATCGACGTCGACAAAGTCGACGCAGTGGTCGACGTGCCCACCTCATCGGTGGCACTGGCGGTCAATCAGATCGTTCGCGACAAGAACAAGGTGCACCTGAACTCAGGCGCGGCCTCATCAGACCTGACCAACAAGGCCTGCTCACCCAACACGGTGCACTGGACTTACGACACCGTGGCACTGGCCAATGGCACTGGCAAGGCCGCTGTGAGAGGTGGCGGTGACACCTGGTTCTTCCTGACGGCTGACTACGCCTTCGGCCATGCGCTGGAGCGTGACGTGGAAGCCATCGTCAACAGCGCCGGCGGCAAGGTGGTCGGCAAAGTGCGTCACCCCTTCCCGGGCCAGGACTTCTCCTCGTTCCTGCTGCAGGCGCAGGCTTCCAAGGCAAAAGTCATTGGCCTGGCCAACGCCGGCGGCGACACCATCAACGCGATCAAGCAGGCTGCCGAATTCGGCATCAACAAGGGCGGCCAGAGTCTGGCCGGTCTGCTGGTGTTCGTGACAGACATCCATTCGCTGGGTCTGCCCACCGCGCAGGGTCTGCTGCTCACCGAATCCTTCTATTGGGACAAGGACGACAACACCCGCGCGTTCTCCAAGGATTTTGCAGCGGCCAACAAGGGGCGCATGCCTTCGATGGTGCAGGCCGGTGTCTATGGCGCGGTCATGCATTACCTGAAGGCTGTGCATGACATGAAGTCGGATGCGGACGGCGTGAAAGTGGTCGAGAAGATGAAGTCCATGCCGACCGATGACCGACTCTTCGGCAAGGGCACCATCCGGGTCGACGGACGCAAGATGCACGACGTCTACCTGTATGAAGTCAAGAAGCCTTCCGAGTCGAAAGGCCCCTGGGATTACTACAAGCTGCGTGCGACCATCCCGGCCGCCGAGGCATTCCGCCCGCTGTCGCAGTCTGATTGCCCGCTGGTCAAGAAGTAAGCGTCACAACCGCTCGTGCTGAGCCCGGCTCTGCCGGGCACTGCACGACCGCCCGGGGCACCGCCCCGGGCAACACACCCCTATTCCATCATGTTCGAACTTCTCGGCATTCCCCCGCAGGCCTTCTTCGGGCAACTGCTGCTCGGTCTGATCAACGGCGCGTTCTACGCGCTGCTGTCACTGGGGTTGGCCGTGATCTTCGGCCTGCTCAACGTCATCAACTTCACCCATGGCGCGCAGTACATGATGGGTGCCTTCGGCGCCTGGATGCTGCTCAACTGGCTGGGCCTGCCATTCTGGGTCTCGCTGGTGATCGTGCCCATTCTGGTGGGGGCCTTCGGCATGCTGCTGGAACGCATCTTTCTGAAGCACCTCTATCACCTCGACCATCTTTACGGCCTGCTGCTGACGTTCGGCCTCGCCCTCATCATTGAAGGTCTGTATCGGCGCCAGTTCGGTTCCTCCGGGCAACCGTTCGAGAACCCGCTGCCCGGTGGTACGAACCTGGGCTTCATGTTCCTGCCCCACTACCGCGCCTTCATCATCGGAGCGTCGCTCGTGGTGTGCCTGGCCACCTGGTACATGATCGAGCGCACCAAACTCGGCTCCTATCTGCGCGCCGCCACCGAGCGGCCTGATCTGGTGCAGGCGATGGGCGTGAACGTGCCACGCATGATCACCCTCACCTACGGATTCGGAGTGGGCCTGGCCGCCCTGGCCGGCGTGCTCGCTGCGCCGGCCTATCAGGTCAATCCAACGATGGGCTCGAACCTGATCATCGTGGTGTTCGCCGTGGTGGTCATCGGCGGCATGGGTTCCATTCTGGGCTCTATCCTCACCGGCTTCGGACTGGGCATCATCGAGGGGCTCACCAAGGTGTTCTACCCGGAGGCTTCCAGCACCGTCATCTTCGTGATCATGGCCATCGTGCTGATGCTCAAGCCGGCCGGACTCTTCGGGAAGCAGAAATGAACGCGCCAGCCTCCAGTACCGCTTCGGCCTCCCCGGTTGCCTCGGGCACTGCGGCACCGGCCATCGTTTCGGGCCGCAACGGGCTGATCCTGTTTGGATTGTTCCTGGCCTTCATGCTGGTGGCCCCGTTTCTGGGGGGGTATCCGCTGTTCCTCATGAAGGTGCTGTGCTTTGCGCTGTTTGCGTGCGCCTTCAATTTGCTGATCGGTTACGTGGGTCTGCTCTCGTTCGGTCACGCCATGTTCTTCGGCTTGGCCGCCTATGTCAGCGGCCATGTCGTGAAGGTTTGGGGCTGGGGCATGGAGGGCGGGATCCTCGCCGGTGCGGCGGTGGCCGCCTTGCTGGGCCTGATCACCGGGGCCATCGCCATCCGGCGTCAGGGCATCTACTTCGCCATGGTCACGCTGGCGCTGTCGCAGATGGTGTTCTTCTTCTGTCTGCAGGCGCCCTTCACAGGCGGCGAAGACGGCATTCAGTCCATTCCCCGCAACCCCTTTCTGGGCATCATCGACACCAAGAACGACCTGACGATGTACTACATCGTGCTCGCGATCTTCGTGGCGTGCTTTGCACTGATCTACCGCGCCATTCATTCGCCGTTCGGTCAGGTGCTCAAGGCCATTCGCGAAAATGAGCCACGCGCCATTTCGCTGGGCTATCAGGTCGACCGCTACAAGCTGTTGGCCTTCGTGCTGTCGGCCACGCTGGCTGGAGTCGCAGGCGCGATGAAGTCGCTGGTCTTTCAGCTGGCATCGCTCACCGATGTCACCTGGCAGATGTCCGGTGAAGTCGTGCTCATGACGCTCGTGGGCGGCATGGGCACCGTATTCGGACCGGTCGTGGGCTCAGCAGTCATCATTGGCATGCAAAACTACCTCGCTGGCCTGGGCGAATGGGTGCTGGTGGCGCAAGGCATCATCTTCGTGATCGTCGTGATGCTGTTCCGTAAAGGCATCGTGGGCGAAATCGCCGACCGCCTCGGGCGCAAGAGCTGAGTGCAAACGGGCCTGCTCAACCTGTGAGACATCACAGGCGGCACGCCCAATGCTGTCTTTGCTGCGTCGCCTGCTGAACGCTTCGCGCACGTCAGCTACCATGCGGGGCTTGCGGGCCTGGTGCCCGTGTTCCCCTGGAGACTGCGATGCAGGTCGTCTGCCTCGACATGGAAGGCGTGCTGGTTCCCGAGATCTGGATCGAGTTCTCGAAGCGCGCGGGTATTCCCGAGCTCTCGCGCACCACGCGCGACGAGCCCGACTACGACAAACTGATGCGCTTTCGCATCGATCTGCTGACGCGCCATGGCCTGAAGCTGGCCGATATCCAGAAGGTCATCGACGGCATGGGGCCCATGGCCGGCGCCCGCGAGTTTCTCGACGACTTGCGCAGCCGCTATCAGGTCCTGATCCTGTCGGACACCTTCTATGAGTTTGCGGACCCATTGATGCGTCAGCTGGGTCGCCCGACGCTGCTGTGCCATCGGCTCGAGACCGACGCCCAGGGCTTCGTCACACGCCACGTGCTGCGGATGCCCGACCAGAAGCGTGCGGCAGTCAAAGCCTTGCATGGGTTAAATTTTCAGGTGATCGCCGCGGGAGACTCGTACAACGACACCGCCATGCTCGGCGAGGCCGATGCCGGGTTCTTCATTCACCCGCCCGAAAATATTGTGGCCCAGTTTCCGCAGTTTCCGGTCACGCGCAGTTATCCGGAGTTACGCACGCTGATCGATGCGGCGGCGGCTCGGTTGCGGGGCGCTTGAGGGACGGTGCCTAAGGGCG
>JBIKKG010000380.1:0-2630 GCA_044360485.1 Burkholderiaceae bacterium
CAGACCATAAGCCGGGTCCTGCGTGGCAGGCCCTGGCAGTTGCAACATGGCATGTCCAGGGTTGATGGCGAGGAACCGATCGGGGAAGACCTCGCCTTCGCCCACCACGGCGCCCTTCAGGGTCACACGATAGCCATTGGGCCTGAGCTCGAGGTTGTCTTTGATATGGACGGCGGGAGGCAGAAAGCCCACTTCGTTCGCAAACTTCTTGCGCACGCCCTTGATGCGTGTGAGCAGGTCGCTCGCCTCGTTGCGCTCGATCATCGAAATCAGCCGATAGCCCACTTCAAGACCCAGCAAGTCCACCGGCACCACGTCTTCCCAGCTGGCTTCGTTGGACGGTGTGGCCACCACCGGCTGATCCGCCAGCGCCTGCTCAGCAACCTGTGCCTTTTGCTGCTTGGACAGCCACCAGGCGGCCCAGCCGCAGGCGCCGGCCAGCATCAGGAAGGCCACATGCGGCATGCCGGGGATGATGCCCAGCAACGCCAGCACGCCGCCGGTCAGACCCAGCGCATTGGGCATCGAAAACAGCTGCTTACCCACTTGCCCACCGATGTCGTCTTCATCGCCCACGCGAGACACGATCAGGCCTGCAGCGAGCGAGATCACCAGTGACGGAATCTGCGCGACCAGCGCATCGCCCACCGCCAGCAGCACATAGTTGGACAGGGCGCGCTCAAGCGGCAGGTTGTGCTGAATCAGACCAATGGCCAGGCCGCCCAGAATATTGATGACCAGAATCATCATGGCGGCAATGGCGTCGCCACGCACGAACTTCGAAGCACCGTCCATGGAGCCAAAGAAGTCGGCTTCCTGGCCCACTTCCAGACGGCGGCGGCGCGCTTCTTTCTCATCGATCAGACCAGCGTTCAGATCGGCATCGATGGCCATCTGCTTGCCGGGCATGGCGTCCAGAGCAAAGCGTGCCGACACTTCTGCAATGCGGCCTGCGCCCTTGGTCACCACCACGAAATTGATGACGGTCAGAATCGCGAATACGATCAGGCCAACCGCCAGGTTGCCGCCGATCAGGAAATGCGCAAAAGATTCGATCACCTTGCCGGCTGCCTCGGTGCCGGTATGGCCGTGCATGAGAATGGCGCGGGTGGAGGCCACGTTCAGACCCAGCCGCAGCATAGTAGTGAGCAACAGCACAGTGGGGAACGCCGCAAAGCTCAGGGGCTTGACGGTGTAAGCCGACACCAGCAGCACCAGCAGGGCGACCGCGATGTTGAAGGTGAAGAACACGTCTAGCAGGAAAGCCGGCAGCGGCAGTACCAGCATAGCCAGCAACAGCAGGATCAGCACCGGCGCGCCCAGGGCACGCGGATTGGGCAGCGGGAAAGGCAACCAGGCAGGTTGCACGCGTGCGCTCATCGATCAGACTCCAGAGGATCCATGCCGGCAGGGACGGCGATCCCCGGCTCTTTCGGACGCATACCGCGCCCGGACGCAAACTGCTCAAGCTGGTAGACCCACGCCAGCACCTGCGCCACGGCCGCATACAGCGCGGCGGGAATTTCCTGGTCAATCTCGACGTGCTTGTACAGGGCTCGTGCCAGGGGCGGGGCTTCAAGCAGCGGCACGTTGGATTGCGCAGCCAACTCGCGAATGCGCGCAGCCATCAGGTCAGCGCCTTTGGCCACCACACGTGGCGCGCCCGAGCCGTTCTCGTCATAACGCAAGGCCACCGCATAGTGCGTCGGGTTGGTCACCACGACATTGGCCTGAGCCACCTCAGCGAGCATGCGACCGCGGCTCATCTCGCGCTGCATCTGACGGCGCTTGCCCTTGACGTGCGGATCGCCCTCGGACTCCTTGTATTCCTGCTTGGCTTCCTGCGGCGTCATCATCAACTCTTTGCGGTGCCTAAACATCTGCAGCGGCGCATCGGCCAGCGCCGCCACCAACACCACACCGAACACAGCGAATAAACCCGAACGCAGGTCCGATCCGGCTGCAGCCAAGGCAGCAGGCAGCGGCATGCCCGCATAGGCCGCAAAGCGATGCAGTCCGTCGCTCACAATCCAGGCGCCGACCAATCCGACCGCCAGTGCAATCAAGGCCAGCTTGCCCAGATCGACCAGTGCGTTTTTAGAGAAAATGCGGCCCAGGCCCTTCATCGGGTCCAGGCGCGTGAGATCGGGGGTGACCGGCTTGAAGGTGAACACCAGACCGCCAACGGCCAGGGTGGCCAGCGTGGCGGCAAGAATCGGGGCGATCACCACCGGCAGCACGGCCATGAGCGCTTCGCCGGCCAGCGTGCCCGCGGCGGTCAGTGCGAGTTGCGGATCACGGGTCAATGCGCGGTCAAAGCGCAGAGCCGAGCGCACCAGATCGAGCGTGCGCTGCGCGAAAGCCGGACCGTAGAGCGCCATGGTCAGGCAGGCAGCCATCAAGGCGGCGGCGTGCGCGGCCTCGCGGGAACGTGGAATCTGCCCGTCCTCACGTGCTTTTTGCAGTTTCCGCTCAGAGGCGGGTAACTGCCGTTCGTCGCGATCTTCTGAAGAATCAGACATGGCCGTCGATAAGAATCCGTACCGACATTGTGTCTCGACGGTCAAGATCGAGCCCATCAAATAGCGGGGCGTTGCCCCGCTTCTTTCAGGCTGTGCGCCCTGGACGGC
>JBIKKG010000381.1:0-2616 GCA_044360485.1 Burkholderiaceae bacterium
CCAGCATCGGCGAGGGCGTCTACGCGCGTTATCTGGGTGGTCAGCAAGGGTCACAGGACGAAGCGATCGACCTCGAATCGTACAAGGCCGGGATTCCCCGGCGGGTTGAATCCGCTGCCCGCATGCTGGGGCTGGCCACACGCACCTGAGGTGAGGCGCATGCATCCCACGCCCCCTGCCCTGTCCGGACTCAAGGTGCTGGAGATCGCAGGAGGCGCGGCAGCGGCCTATTGCGGCCGCCTGCTCCGTGATGCCGGCGCCGACGTGAGCGTCATCGCAGTGCATGACGCCGCGCGACTGGCCGGCCTGGTCCGTCACGCAAGGGATGAGGCCAGGGACACAGAATGGGCGCACACCACGGCAGACGACACCGGCCATGATGCCGATCGTCGTTACGCCGATTATCTGCACGCGGGCAAGCACTGGCTGCCCTGCCCCGAGACTTCCTCTGCGCTGCTGGCCCTGTGTGCTCAGGCAGACCTGGTCATCGTTGGCGAAGCGAGCGGATTTGACGCCGCGCAGGCGCAGCCTCGTATCGCCAGCATCGCGCTCAGCTGGTTCGGTCGCCAGCCAGGGCCCTACCGCGACTGGGCGGGCAGCGACCTGGTCGTTCAGGCCCTGTCGGGCTTGCCGCAGATGGCCGGTCGCATCGAAGGCCCGCCCACGTTCTTCGGCGACCGACAGTCCACCGTCGTCGCTGGCGTCACGGCCTACATCGCAGCCTGTGCAGCCATGCTTGCGCCTGCGTCGTCAGAGGCGCGGCGCTTTGATGTGAGCATCCTGGAAGCCAACATCGTGCTGAGCGAAATGCACATGCATTTCTTCGAGCGCGATGCCATTCCGATGCAACGTTGCGGCATCAACCGCTTCTCGCCCAACTCGCCGGTGGGGGTCTACCCCTGTCGTAACGGATGGGTGGGCATCACCATCACCACGCCCGATCAATGGCGTGCCTTGTGCAAGGCGCTTGACCTGCATGATCAGGCCGCTGACGAGGGCCTGGTCACACGTGAACTGCGCTTCAGTCGGCAAGATGAAGTCGAAGCCGCGCTGCACCGGGCGCTGGCTTCAAAAACCGCGGTGCAGTGGGCTGAGCTCGGCCGGCTGCACAAGGTGCCGATTGTGGTCGTGCCGGATGCGCAAGGCATTCTTGATCACCCGATCTTTGCAGCACGCAGCTCGCTCGCGCAGCTGACGATCGCAGGCGCGACAGTCAACGTGCCTCGTGCGCCCTTCGGCCTGCAACGCACACCCGTTCGTATTCACCTGGACGACACGCACCACTCGAACGCCGACTGGAGTTCGGCTGCCGCCCCCGCAGATGCACACGATGCGCCGCCGCTGGCCGGCGTGACGGTCATCGACTTCGCCATGGGCTGGGCGGGGCCACTGGCGAGCCGATTGCTGGGCGATCTGGGCGCCACGGTGCTGAAAATCGAAGCCGCACGCTACCCTGACTGGTGGCGTGGCGTGAACTGGACACCTGAATACATTCGCGACAAAGCGTATGAAAACGCCAAGACCTTCTTGGCCATGAACCGCGGCAAGCGCGGGGTGAGCATCGATCTCACCACGCCCGAGGGCCGCGACCTGGCGCTGACGCTGGTCGCGCGGGCCGACATGGTGGTGGAAAACCAGGCCTCGGGTGTGCTCGCCAAACTGGGGCTGGGCTATGACGATGCCGTGCGCGTGAACCCCGAGATCGTCATGGTGTCGATGTCCGCGTTCGGCACCGGCAACGCCTGGTCGGATACGCGCGCCTATGGCTCCACGCTTGAGCAAGGCGCCGGCGCTCCCAGCTTCATGGGCTTCGAGGGCGACCCACCGACCATGGCACATCTGGCCTATGGCGACCCGGTGGGCGGATTGTTCGGCTGCGCAGCGGGTCTCACCGCTCTGGTGGGCAAGCGGCGCACCGGGCACGGGCAGTACGCCAACGTCAGCATGATCGAAGCGATGCTGCAGTTCACCGCACCGGCGCTGTTGGCGCATCAGGCAGGAGGCGCGGGCGTCAAGCGACGCGGCAACCGGCATGCGAGCCTGGTGCCGCACGGCATCTATGCCGCGCAAGGCACGGATCAGTGGTTGGCCATCTCGGTGCTCAGCGCGCAAGCCTTTGGCGCGCTGGGCCGCCTGATCGGGCAGTCCCACTGGCATGAAGCGCGCTGGCAGTCCGTGAGCACCCGTCGGGCACATGAAGACGAGATCGATTCCGCGATCGCTGCCTGGGCCGCGCAGCACGAGCCGCGCGAGGCGGCTGCGCGGCTGCAGGCCGCCGGCGTCGCTGCGGCACCCCTGCTGCATGCGCAGGAGCTGTTCAACAATGCGCATTTTGCGGCGAGCGATTTTTACATCGATCTGCAGCGCGCCTTCTCGGGGCCGCAGCGTCAGATCGGTCTCTCGATCCTGCAGAACGGCCAACGCCTGGGGGCGCGCAGCCCGGCGCCTTTTCTGGGCGAACACAGCCAGGACGTGCTGCGTCAGCACGCCGGCGTCTCGGATGAGCGGTTCGAGCAATTGCTCGCCAGTGGTGTGGTCAGTTTTGCCCCCGCGCCGACTCGCAATATCGTGGCGCCCAACAAGCCACTCTGAGCGCAGCACGAACGCTTGCCATGT
>JBIKKG010000382.1:0-2605 GCA_044360485.1 Burkholderiaceae bacterium
CGAAGAGCACCGCTTCGGCGTGCGACAGAAAGAAGCACTCAAGGCCCTGCGCGCAGAGGTCGACGTGCTGACCCTGACCGCCACACCCATCCCGCGCACCCTGGCCATGAGCCTGGAGGGCATCCGCGACTTTTCCGTGATTGCGACCGCGCCGCAACGGCGACTCGCGATCAAAACCTTCGTTCGGCGCGAGACCGAAGGCGCTATTCGTGAAGCGCTGTTGCGTGAGCTGCGTCGAGGCGGCCAGGCTTACTTCCTGCACAACGAGGTCGAGACGATCGAGAACCGTCGCGCCATGCTGGAAAAGCTCGTGCCCGAAGCGCGCATTGCGGTGGCCCACGGCCAGATGCACGAACGCGAGCTCGAGCGCGTGATGCGTGAATTCCATGCGCAGCGCGCCAATGTTCTGCTGTGCACAACCATCATCGAGACCGGCATTGATGTGCCCACCGCCAACACCATCGTGATGCACCGGGCCGATCGGTTCGGTCTGGCGCAGCTGCATCAGTTGCGCGGGCGGGTCGGGCGCTCGCATCATCAGGCTTATGCCTATCTGCTGATCCCCGATGAAGGGGCGATCACCAAGGACGCCACCCGCAGGCTCGAGGCCATTCAATCGATGGAGGAGCTCGGATCGGGCTTTTTCCTGGCCATGCACGATCTGGAAATCCGGGGCGCTGGCGAAGTGCTGGGGGATTCGCAGTCGGGCGACATGCAGGAAGTGGGCTTTGGCCTGTACAACGACATGCTGAACCATGCCGTACGCGCGCTGAAGTCTGGCCGCGAGCCCGACCTGTCTGCGCCGCTCGAAGCCATCACCGAGATCAATCTGCATGTCCCGGCGCTGCTGCCTAACGATTACTGCGGTGATGTGCACGAACGCCTCACGCTCTACAAGCGGCTGGCCAACTGCAGCAGCATCGATGCCCTGGAAGGCATGCAGGAGGAACTGATCGACCGGTTCGGAAAGCTGCCTGAGGCAGCACGCGCCCTGGTTGAAACCCATCGCCTGCGCATCCTGTCATCGCCGCTGGGCGTGTCGCGCATCGATGCCTCGGACGAGGCCATCGCCCTGCAGTTTGTGCCGCAGCCACCCATCCCGCCCGAGCGGATCATTCGCTTTATCCAGTCGCGCCGTGATGCGAAACTGAGCGGTCCGGATCGACTGCGCCTCACGCTGCGCACAGCAGACCTTGCTACGCGCGTGCAGCGCCTGCGCGACATCCTCAAGGCCCTGGGTGCATGAGCCGCCCAGCATCCCATCTGGTGAACCCATGACCCGCCTTGTCGTGCAGCACCCCCTTTTGACCGATACCGCGGTCGATGCCTTCGCGCACGCAGTCGGGCGAGCGCCGCATCGTCGCGCCGCCAGCCTCGCGGTCTGGAACGATGTCGAGATCGATGGTCCTCAGGTGAGCAGCCTGGGGGAAGCGCACCGTGTGGATGCAGAAATCGTGCATCCCGGCCTGCGCCTGCAGGATTTCCGTCTGGCCGCATTCGACATGGACTCCACCCTGATCACGATCGAGTGCGTCGATGAAATCGCAGACTATGCCGGACGCAAGGCGCAAGTGGCGGCCATCACCGAGGCCGCCATGCGCGGCGAGATCGCCGATTACGACGAAAGTCTGCGCCGGCGCGTCGCCTTGCTGGCGGGTCTGCCCGAAGCCACCTTGCAGCGGGTCTGGGACGAGCGCGTCCGACTGAGCCCGGGCGCCAGCACGCTGATCGCAGGGATGCAGCGCGCCGGCCTCAAGGTGTTGCTGGTATCCGGCGGCTTTACGTTTTTCACCGAGCGTCTGCGCGCGCAACTCGGACTGGACTGGGCTCGATCCAATGTCCTGGAAGTACGCGACGCCCGCCTCACCGGTCGGCTGATCGGGCCGATCGTCAATGCGCAGCGCAAGCGCAGCATCGTGGAGCAGACCTGTGCACTGATGGGTATTTCACCCGTCCAGTCCATCGTGGTGGGCGATGGCGCCAACGACCTGCAAATGATGTCGATCGCAGGTTTGTCGGTGGCTTATCACGCCAAGCCGATCGTGCGCGATGAAACCACGCACGCCATCAATCACTGCGGTCTGGACGCGCTGCTCAATTTTTTCGAGGACTGAGCTCAGCAGCCGTCTCGACCTCACCCTGAAGATCGTATGCATCTGACCCGGTGATGCGCACCATCGCAAACTCGCCCGCCTTGAGCGATCGATGGGGGGCCACCTTCACCACGCCGTCAATCTGAGGGGCGTCGGCGCTGCTGCGCCCCACCGCACCGTGGCGGTCGATTGAGTCGATCAGCACGCGCTGCAGACTGCCTACCCGCCTTGCAATGCGACGCTGACTGATGTCGGACTGCACCAGCATCAGTTGATGTTTGCGCGCTTCGCGCACCGCATCAGGCAGTGCGCCCGGCAGCGCATTGGCCGCCGCACCTTCAACCGGTGAGTAGGCAAAGCAGCCCACCCGATCGAGTTCGGCCTCACGCAGGAAGCTGAGCAGGTGCTCGAATTCGCTTTCCGTCTCGCCCGGGAAACCCGCAATGAAGGTGCTTCGAATGGTGAGCTCGGGTACAGCCTTGCGCCAGCCTTGCACCCGCTCAAGATTGCGT
>JBIKKG010000016.1:0-30027 GCA_044360485.1 Burkholderiaceae bacterium
CCCAATAGCCATGCCGACCATGGGCACCGAGGCCACGCCAATGCCAAACGCAATGGGGACCAGCATGAATTCCAACCGCTGGCCGATGCCGTAGCCCGCAAGCGGCGCCACGCCCAGGGGGGCAATCAGGCCCGTGAATATCAGCACGGTCAGCACCGACTGCATCGGTGACAGACACGCCAGCGCACCCACCTTGAGAATATCGAAGAACATGTCGCGCCGAGGCGTGAAACCTGCAAACGACAGCCGCAACCGGGCGCGCCCACTGGACAGCCACCACAACAAAAACGCCACGCCCAGCGCGCTGGAAATCACCTGGCCCATGGCCACCCCGGGCATGCCCCACTTCGGAAACGGACCCAACCCCAAACCCAAGCCACCGCCCAACACAATTTGCAGCAGCGCCGTGACCACCAGGGTGGACGACGGCGTGCGCATATCGCCTGTGCCGCGCAAAATGGACGCGAGGGTGTTGAGCAGCCAGATCAGCCAGGCGCCCGAAAACAACACCGTGGCATAGCGCCCCGCCTGCACCAGCACCTCGCCTCGACCACCCAGCAGTTCAAAAAGCGCGGGCCCGAACACCAGGAACAGCACGGAGGTGAGCACACCTGCCGCAGCCCCGATGCACAACGCATGCAAGGCCAGCGTGCGGGCGCGGGGGAAGTCTTGCGCGCCAATGGCGCGGCTGACGGCCGACGACACGCCTCCGCCCATGGCGCCTGCCGACATCATGCCCACCAGCATCACGAACGGAAACACCAGCGCCATGGCCGCCAGCGCAGCAGTGCCGAGCGCGCCGACATAGCGCGTTTCGGCAATGCCCACCAGCACGGCCATCAACATGGAGAGCATGTTGGGCAGCGCCAGCCGAAGCAGCGTTGGCACGATGGGCCCGCTGACCAGCAAGGAGGCCGCAGGCGGCTTAGGCGAGGAAGGTTTCATACTTGCATCTGCAATGGTTGCAGTTACAATCTACGGGGATCTGCGCCACAACACCAGTGTGCGCATCAACTCGTGGAACCACGCCATGGTCGATTCCGCATCCAGCACGCCCCGGGGCTGCACCCACTACAAGCTGCGACAACTCCTGCGCGCAGTGGGTCGCCACTACGACGCTGAGCTGGCTCATGCCGGGCTCAAGGGCACGCAGTATTCGCTGCTGTCTGCGGTGGTGACGATGGCGCCAGTGCAGCCCGCCGAGTTGGCCCGCAGCATGGGCATGGATGCGTCGACCCTCACGCGCAATCTGCGCGTGCTGATCGACGAAGGCTGGATCGTGCAAGGCCCCGGAAAAGATGCACGAAGCCGCCTGGTGGAAGTCACCGCGATGGGCCGTGCCAAGCACAAGGAAGCACAGCGCTACTGGAAGCGCGCGCAATTGGCACTGAACCAGCGCCTGGGCACTGACAGCGTCGTCGCGCTGCATGGGCTGATTGATCACGGGCTCGGGTTGCTCACTGACCATGCCAACGAAGCCGAGGTATCAGCATGAGCCTGGACGATACGAACACGGCCGGCCAAACCCGTGCCGACCTGCGCTGGCACAAGACCGCCTGCAACCTGTGTTACATCAATTGCGGGGTGGAAGTTGGCGTGGCGGGCGAAGGTGCGCAGGCCCGGATCGTGCGTGTGCGCGGCGACAAAGCCAGCCCGAAATCGCATGGCTATTTGTGCAACAAGGCGCAGGGTATTCCGGGCTATGTGCATCACAGGGACCGGCTGACCACGCCGCTGCGCAAGCGTGCCGATGGCACCCATGAGGCTATCGATTGGGACACGGCCATTGCCGACATTTCGCATCGCCTGGGCCGCATCCGCGATGTCCATGGCGGCCGGTCTCTGGCGCTCTATGGCGGTGGCGGCCAGGGCAACCATGCGGGCGGCGCCTATGCCAACGCGCTGATGCGGGGGCTGGGTTCGCGCAATGTGTTCAACGCGCTCTCACAGGAGAAGACCGGCGACTTCTGGGTGAATGGGCATCTGTTTGGCTCGCAAACCTGTCATACCGCAGAAGATGTGGAGCACTGCGACCTGCTGCTGGTGATTGGCGCCAATCCATGGCTTGCGCATGGGTTTCCGAATGCGCGTGACCATCTGAACGCGATTCGCAAGGACCCGAACCGCTCGCTGGTGGTGATTGACCCGCGCCGCACGGAAACCGCCGAAGTGGCCGACTTGCATCTGGCGGTACGCCCTGGCACCGACGCCTTCCTGATGGGTGCCTTGCTGGCATTGCTGATGCAGCGCGGCGGATTCAACGACGCGTTCATTGCACAGCGCACGACCGGCATTGACGCTGTCCGGCAGGCGCTGGCGACCGTTCCAGTGGAACACTGGGCGCAACGCTCGGATGTGCCGCTTGCACAGCTTGAGGATCTGGCTGCGCGCATCATGCGTGCGCGCAGCATGGTCATTCGCGTGGAACTGGGCCTGCAGCAGGGCGTGCACTCCACCCTCAATTCGTATCTGGAAAAGCTGCTGTTCCTGACCACGGGTCATTTCGGGCGTCCGGGCACCAATACCCTGCACAGTTGGCTGCAACCTTTATGGGGCAATGCTCGCGGCCAGCGCTTCGAGCCCACCGGCACCGAGGTGATTGCAGGTTTACTCCCACCGAACGTATTTCCCGATGCCATCCTGAGCGCACATCCAGATCGGCTGCGGGCGGTCTGGGTGGACAGCAGCAACCCAGTGAATACGGCCGCCGACACCGAGCGGGTGATCGAGGCCCTGCGAGCGCTCGAACTGCTGGTGGTCGTGGATGTGGCCTATACCGAGACCGCGGCGCTGGCCGACTATGTGCTGCCCGCATCCTCGCAATACGAGAAGTGCGAATACACGCTCTTTAACTTCGAGGCGCCGACCAATTACTTCCATGTGCGCGCGCCAGTGCTGGAGCCACTGACCGGCACATTGCCCGAACCTCAGATTTATCAGCGACTGGCGCACGCCATGGGCCTGATGCCCCCGGCTGACGCCATGCACCGGTTAAGCGAAGCGGCACGAGACGGCATCGATGCCTTTGCACATGCGTTTGCAGAAGTGGCGCCGCAGTACCCCGAAGCCGGCCCCGTCATGCCACTGGTGCTGTATGCCACGCTCGGTTCGTCGCTGCCCGATGGCACTGCCGCCGCCGCGCCACTGTGGGGCGCTGCGCAGCGCGTAGCCAAGACGCAAAGTGAAGCGGTCAGGCGCGCTCTGGGCGCAGACGAGCACCTCCCCTCGGGCGCACTGGGTCATGCCCTCTTTCAGAAGCTCGTAGCCGCGCGATCGGGTATGGCGTTTTCGACGCACACAGACCCGTGGTCGCTGATCGAGCACGGGGACGGTCGCATCCGCCTCGATGTGCCGGTGCTGCTTGAGTCACTCGCCTCACTGGAGCAGCAACATCCGGTGCCCGATCCGCAATGGCCCTTCGTGCTGTCGGCGGGACAGCGCCGCTTGCAGAACGCGAATCAGATCTTTCGCGATCCAGCGTTCCGACGCAGTGACCCCGATGGCGCGCTGCAGATTCATCCCGACGACCTGAGCGCGCTGGGCGCAGCCGAAGGGGACTGGCTGGCGGTGGAATCAGTCCGCGGTCGGCTGGTGGTGCGCAGCAAGCACGATCAGGGCTTGCGTCGCGGCTATGTGGTGCTGCCTCATGGCTATGGCCAGGCGTATCCCAACGCGCAAGGCGTGCGCGTCACCGCAGGCCCACAGATCAATCGGCTGACCGACAGTGCGTGGCGCGACCCGATTGCCGGCACGCCTTATCACAAGCATGTGCCGGTCCGGATCATGCAGGCGAGTGCGCCCGAGGCTGCGCAGGCTGAAGCGCAGTCTCGGCAAATCAGGCAGACCGCGACTGTGTGATCAGCCGCCGCTGCACACAGCCCCAGGATGTGAACCGGCGCAGCCAGGCCGGTGGCCGCATGGGTCGGCTGGTTGGGTAAGCGGTCTGTCATGGCTTTGTCGATCGCCTCGGGTACGATAGTTCGGATTCGCCGAGCGTTCGGCGCACCCTTTTGCGACTCGCACAGCCTTGACTACTTCGCCCGACCGCCTTGAAGGCGCTCCCAATTTCCGCTCGGTCGCTGCTCTGCCAGCGGCTGACGGACGCCATGTTCAACCGCTCAAGCTGTTTCGCTCCGACGCGCTGCATAAGCTCACTCCCGACGATGTGGAGCGGTTGGCGGCCCTGCGGATTGGCACGGTGCTCGACCTGCGCCGCGAAGACGAGCGCCATTGGGCGCCCAGCCGCTGGCCGCAGACTGCACAACCCGTCATCCGCTTTTTCGATGCCTCGCCTGAGCTGGAAGTGGTGCAGGCCGGGGGTTGGCGCAATGCAATCGAGCAACCGGATTTCGACGTGGGTCAGTCCCGCGCCTGGATGACCGAGACCTATGCGCGCATGCCCAGGGCACTGGCGCCCGCGGTGCGTGATGCGCTCATGACCCTGTCGAGCCCTAACCCCGACGCATCACGCATGCTGGTGCATTGCACAGCAGGCAAGGACCGAACGGGCTTTGTCTGTGCCATGGTGCTGTCTGCGCTGGACGTGCCGCAGGAGTCGATCCTGGAGGACTACCTGGAAAGCAGTCGGCGCAAACCTCCGGAAACCCTGGCGCGCAGCTTGCTGGATTACCACCACATTCCGATCGACACGCGCGCCCTGGGCGCGATGATCCAGATCGCGGCGGTGTGGCCAGACTACCTCGACACAGCGTTCAAGACCACGATCGAGCAGTTCGGTTCGGTGGCGGACTATCTGAAACATTGCGGTCTGGATAACGCGCGGCGTGAGGCGCTGCGCACGGCACTGCTGAGCTGATACGCGGCAAGCGCGCCGCCGGCCATCCAGGCGGGTTCATTGAGGCCGGCTGAGTGACTGCCGGCTGGTTCGCAAGGCCGATTAGCGCCAGTCGAGCTTCGACGCGATCAGCCGCTGCATGAAGGTGTCGCAGGCGGCGAGTTGATCCAATGACACGAATTCGTCGGGGCGATGTGCATCGTCGATGCTGCCCGGCCCAATGATGACCGTGGGGATACCCGCCTGAGAAAAAATGCCGGCTTCGGTGCCGAAGGTCACTTTGCCTGCGCCCTGTGCGCGGGCAAGCCGGCGCGCATACGAGACGATCGGTGCGGTGTCTTCCACCACAAATGCCGGCACACCGGCAAGAAACTCCACCTCGCAGCCGGTTTCGGGGGACTCGCGCTTCATCTGCGCATCGAGCTGCGCTGCGAAGGCTCGGATCTCTGCGTGCAGCGCATCGAATGAAGTGCCGGGCATGGTGCGCAGATCGACCGTGAGCTCGCACTGATTAGGCACGATGTTCTGCGCGGTGCCGCCCGTGATGGTGGTGGTCTGGATGGTGCTGAACGGAACCGGAAAGCCTTCATCACGCCGCTCTTCGCGCATGAAGCGACCCGCCACGTCGCGCATGAAGACCACCAGTTGCGCCGCGTATTCCACAGCATTGACACCGTGGGTGGGCATGGCGGAGTGCGCTTCGCGGCCACGAAAGCAGCAGCGCAGCCGCCAGGTGCCCTTGTGCGAGACGATGGGGGTCATGAGCGTGGGCTCACCCACGATGCATCCTGCAGGCTGAATTCCCGCTTCCTGCAGGTCCTTGATGAGCTCATGCACACCGAAGCAACCAACTTCTTCGTCGTAAGTGAAGGCCAGGTGCACCGCGCTGGGCAGATTGGCCTGCAGGATGGCCGGAGCTGCGGCCAGTGCGCTGGCGATGTAGCCCTTCATGTCAGCTGTGCCGCGCCCAAACAGCTTGCCGTCGCGCTCGGTGAGCGTGAAGGGGTCGCTGTGCCAGTCCTGGCCGTCCACCGGCACCACGTCCGTGTGACCAGACAGCACGATGCCCGGAGCCCGGCCTTCTCCCAGAGTGGCAAAGAGGTTGGCCTTGCGCCGCTCGGCATCCCAGGTCAGCCGTGAGGCCACACCGAGCCCCTTGAGCTCATCACGCACCCATTCGATCAGCCCCAGATTGGAATGGCGGCTGACCGTGTCGAAGCCCACCAGCGTGCGCAGAATGTCGAGCGTGCGGGCACTGGGGCGCGTCGTTTTTGGCGAAGCAGCCGTGACATTGGGGGCTAAACCGGAGACAGACTCGATCAGGGCCATGGCAGGTCGAATTGCGAAACGAAGATCGAACGAGCTTACCGCAGCCTGAGCACGGGCAACGCCAGACCGCATCGTCTTCGGGTCTAATGGCGAGGTCTTCATCTTGCAGGAAGGCTTCATGACAACACCTCGCCTCACGTTCCTGGGTGCTGCCGGTACCGTCACCGGCTCGAAGTACCTGCTGGAGTCTGCTGGCCGCAGGCTGCTGATCGATTGCGGCTTGTTTCAAGGCATGAAGGCCCTGCGCACGATGAACTGGGAGCAGTTGCCGATCGACCCGGCCAGCATCGATGCGGTACTGCTCACCCATGCTCACATCGATCACTCCGGTTACTTGCCCGCGCTGATTCGTGATGGCTTCAAGGGCCCGGTATGGTGCACCTCGGCCACGGCGGAACTCTGCCGGCTCTTGTTGCCCGACAGTGGCCGTTTGCAGGAAGAAGATGCGGCTTACGCCAATCGCAAGGGCTATTCGAAGCACCACCCTGCCCTGCCGCTGTACAACGAAGCCGATGCCGAGCGGGCGCTTCAGCATGTTCGCAGCCTGCGGTTTGATGAACCGAAGAATCTCGGACACGGGATGAGCGCGACGTTTTCGCACGCCGGCCACATCCTGGGCGCGTCCAGCGTTCGGGTGACCTTGGGCGAAGGGCAGCCCTCGGTGCTGTTTTCGGGCGACCTGGGCCGCTACGACGATCTGCTGATGCGCGACCCGAACGATGCGCCTGCCGCCGATTTCCTGGTGATGGAAAGCACCTATGGTGACCGCCAGCATGGCGATGACGATCCCACCGATGAGCTCGCCCAGGCCATCAGCCGCACCGTTGCGCGGGGCGGCAGTGTGATCATCCCGGCCTTTGCAGTAGGCCGCGCGCAGTTGCTGCTGCATGTGATCGCGCAACTGAAAGTGCGCAGCGCCATCCCTGATGTGCCGGTCTTTCTGAACAGCCCCATGGCGGTGGATACGACCGCGCTGTATCGGCGCTTTGCCCGCGGCCATCGTCTGGACGATGCACAGCTTGCTGCCATGGCAGGCGTGGCCCGCATGGTGCGTTCTGTGGAAGAGTCCAAAGCACTGAACCGCAACCGGATGCCGTCGGTGATCGTGTCGGCCAGCGGCATGGCGACCGGCGGGCGGGTGCTGCATCACCTCGCGGCGCTAGGGCCCGATCCGCGCAGCACGATCATCCTGGTGGGATACCAGTCACCCGGCACACGGGGTGCCGATCTGCAGGCGGGCAAGCGCACGCTGCGCATGTTCGGTGGTGATGTCGATATTCGTGCCGAAGTGGTCTCCATCTCAGGGCTGTCCGCGCATGGTGACTCGGACGACCTGATGCGCTGGGCCAAGAGCATGCCCGCCAAGCCACGGCGGACCTTTCTCGTTCATGGCGAGCCGCCTGCGCAGCGGGTATTGGCTGCGCGCCTGAAAGACACGCTCGGCTGGCAGGTGGACATTCCCCAGCGGGGGACTAACATGGAGCTGACATGAGATCACAATTGAACAACGCCACACGGCGGCGCACGCTGCATGGGGCAAGCGCAGCGGCGGCGGCGTACCTGTTGCCCGCACCCGCACGCGCCGACTGGAAACCCACCCGCCCGATCACCTGGACGCTGGGGGTGTCGCCCGGCGGGTCTGTGGATTTGTACGCCCGCACCATCGCGCGCACGCTGGAATCGATGGGGCTGCTCAACGGCCAATCGATCATCGTGGAGAACAAGCCGGGCGCAGCAGGTCTGTTGGCCTTGCAAACGCTCATGCGCAACCGGGGCGATGCGCACTGGCTGGGTACGTTTCACACTGGCAGCATTGCAGCGGCGGCGGGCGGCGCGCTGAAAGCGGATGTGCGTGATTTTCCGCCGGTGGCCACGCTGGTCGAGGAAAGCACCTTTGTGGTGGTCGGGGCTCAGTCGCGGTTCAAGCGCGCCAAAGACCTGGTGGACGTGCTCAAGCAGGATCCGGGCGTGCTGCGCATCGGGGTGGCCTCGGCCCCGGGGTCGAGCACCCATCTGGCCATTGCCAAGCCCCTGCGAGTGGCCGGCGTGGATGTGCGGGGCCTGACCATCGTCCCCTTCCGGTCGTCGGCCGACTCCATGGCGGCCCTGGTGGGCGAGCATATCGATGTGGTGTCGGCCACCGCCCCAGGGATCCAACCCCACCGGGATAAGGTGCGCGCGCTGGCCGTTGTGAGCCCGCAAAGAGCCGCAGGGGGCTTGTTTGCATCGGTGCCCACCTGGCGCGAGCAGGGCGTGGCAGCCGATTATGTGTCGTACAACGGCGTCTGCCTGCCCCAGACCGTGGGGGTGGATCAGATCCGGTTTTGGGAAGATGCGCTGCGCAAGGTGTCGGAGTCTGCGGGCTGGCAGGAGCTGGTGCTCAAATCGGGCAATCGCGCTGCCTTTCGCGGGTACGTCGATGCGAAGCGGTATCTGGACCGCGAGTGGGCCGATACGCTGACGTTACTGGGCGAACTGGGCCTGCCGCGCGTATCCTCGAGTTAAACATTCATCAGGAGACACACATGCTGGCAGGCAGTCTTGAAATGCGCACCAAAGGTCCACGGATCCGCCACGTGATGGAAGCCGGAGCCCCTTACGAGACCATCCAGGTGGAGCCGCTCACGCCCGTGATCGGCGCCGAACTCAGCGGCGTGGATCTGGCGGCCCCGACGCCGCGCCAGCTGGAGGAAATTGAACGCGCGCTGGTGACGCACTGCGTGGTCTTCTTTCGAGACCAGCACATGACGCCTGCGCAGCATCTGGACTTCGGCCGGCATTTCGGTCCGCTGCATCTGCACCCTGCGGCACCCCACGAACCGGACCTGCCTGAACTCATGATCATCACCGCGGACAAGGACAGCCCGCGCGCCAATGGCGAGGGCTGGCACTCGGATGTCTCGTGCGATGAAGAGCCGCCCCTTGGCAGCATTCTGTACATCAAGGAATGCCCGCCCCAGGGCGGCGACACGCTCTTTGCCAACATGTTCGCGGCCTACGAGGCGCTGTCAGAGCGCATGAAAAGCTATCTGGATGGCCTGCAGGCCGTGCATGACGGGGAACGCAACTACCGCGGCACCTACGCCAACTTTGGCGTGCAAGACAAGCCGGTCTACCCGCGCGCACTGCATCCGATGGTGCGTACACACCCGGTCAGCGGCAAGAAGGCGCTCTTCGTGAACCGCGGATTTACGCGCAGCATTCAGGGCATTCCAGCCGACGAGAGCGACGCCATCCTGGCCTACCTCTTCGAGCACGCAGCCAACCCGCTCTTTCAGTGCCGCTTCCGGTGGCAACCCAACAGCGTGGCATTCTGGGACAACCGCAGCGCACAGCACCGCGCCATGTGGGACTACTGGCCGCAGCGCCGTTACGGCAACCGGGTGACGGTCAAGGGTGACCGCCCCCGTTGAACCGACGCACGCGGCCTCAAGAGGCCGCTGCGCTCACATCATCCGTCTGCTGCGTCACAAAGTCTGACGGATCGAACACTTTCGTCATGGACCAATAATCGAGCAGGCGCCACGGTGACGTGACCGTGAGGCGGTTGCGGTCGTTCTTGTACCAGCTCTTCACACCCGGGTGAGTCCAGACCATCTCGCGGGCTTTTTCCTCCAACTGTTCGTTGTAGCGATCGTGCACCTCGGCGCGCACTTCGAGCGCAGGCAGATCGCGCTCGATCATCTCGCGCAGCGCCTGCATGATGTAGCGCACCTGGCATTCGGTGTGAAAGATGATCGAGCCGCCATGAGCCAGATTCGTGTTCGGCCCATAGAGCACGAAGAGATTCGGATAGTTGGGCGCGGTCATGCCCAGGTAGGCGTGGGGATCATCGTCGCCCCAGTCGGCGCGGATGGTGTGCCCATTGCGCCCGCGAATATCCATGGGCCAGAGCATGCGCGACGCCTCGAAGCCGGTGGCCAGGATGATGGCGTCGACCTCATGCACGGTGCCATCTTTCATCTGGATGGCATGCTCGGTCACCCGCGCGATCGGGTCGGTCTCAAGCGTGACATTAGGACGCTTGAGCATGCGGTACCAGTGGTTGTCGCGCAGCATGCGCTTGCCATACGGCGGGTAGCTGGGAATGACCTTGGCCAGCAAGGCTTCGTCGCCTCCGAGCTCCTTGCGCACATGGTCGATGATCAGTTGGCGCACCCCGTGGTTTTGCGCATTGAGGGAAATATCGGGGCTGCTCCAGGACGGATCCTTGTGCAGCGAGGCGTGAAAGCCGTCGGAGCTGCCCCAGAACAACTGAAAGCGCAGCCAGTTGGAGTAGTAGGGCAGTCGCGCCAATGACCAGTTGTGGCCGGGCTCGACTTCCAGGTGATAGTTGGGGTTGTAGAACGACCAGTGCGGCGAGCGCTGAAACACGCGCAGGTGGGCCACCCCGGGCGCAATCGAGGGGCCGGTCTGCATGGCACTGGCGCCGGTGCCGATCATGGCGACCCGCTTGCCGGCCAGATCGACGCTGGGGTCCCACTGCGCGGTGTGCAGGCACGGTCCTTTGAATTCAGCGAGGCCCGGGATCTTCGGCACGGAAGGCCGATTGAGTTGCCCCACTGCAGTGATGAGCGACTGACAGGCGATTTCACCCTGTTCAGACGAAGCCCCGCCCTGTGCTGTGTGCCACTGCACACGCCACACGTGCGCGGCCTCATCCCACTGTGCAGCGCTGACCTCCACTCCGAAGCGGATGTGCGGCCTCAGATCGTAGGTGCGCACCACATCGTGGATATAGGCGAGGATTTCATCGCGACGCGAGAAATGTCGGGTCCAGTGGTTGTTGACGTGAAACGAGTACGAATAAAAATGATTGGGCGTATCGACGGCACAGCCTGGATAGCGGTTCTCCAGCCAGGTACCCCCCACATCGGGGTTCTTTTCCAGCACTTCGAACGGTATGCCCAGCTGCTTGAGACGAATGGCTGCGCACAGGCCACCAAAACCCGCCCCGATCACCACCACCTTGAAATCTTTAGCGCCTGCCGGCGCAACCGGGGTGTGCCATTGCACGGCGCGCAGATCGGTCTGACCGAAGCTCATTTCTTCGAGCAGCAACGGGATGTATTCGGCAGGCACGGGCTGACCCACGCCTGCACTCATCATTTTCCGCAGCAACGCAGCAGACGGCATGGCCGGCGCCGGGCGACCCTCCTGTGCGTAAGCCTTGAGCGTATCGACCAGCTGATCGCGCACGGCCTGCTTGAGGTCCTCGGGCACCGTCTGCATGAAACTCCACGGGCCCTGAATATGCGGGGCGACCTGCTCCATCAGATCGGTACGCCCGCTCAGATGCACCAGCACCATGAGCAAGGGAGCGATATCGCTCTGAGCGAGTGCACGCCTGAGCGCAGGTTCATCGGCGACCGCGTTGCGAACGGCTTGGTTGAAGTCGATGCCCTTCATGTCAGGTCCCAATGATGCCGCCATCGCGCTTGCGAATGACCACGGTGGCGGAACGGGGCCGGCCGCCATCGGGCCAGGTGGAAAAACGGGTGACAGCGGCGGGGTCGGAGCGCTCGCTGGGGGTCTCGCCCGGATGCTGGATGTTGATGAAGAGTGTGCGCAGATCAGGCGTTGAAGCGATACCGGTGATTTCGCTGTTGACCGGGCCGACCAAAAACCGGCGGACTTCGCCTGTAGTCACATCGGCCGCAAGCATCGCGTTGTTGCCCACGCGCGCGTAATCGCCTTTGTTCATCGCACTGGCGGCCATATCGGTCTGGATCCAGAGCGTACCGCGGTCATCGAACCACAGGCCGTCCGGACTGGCGAACAGGTCTCCGCGAATGTTGCCCTTTGCCTCGGGCCGTTCATTGGCCGGATCGCCCGCCAGCACGAAATGGTTCCAGGTGAACGTGGTCGCGTCGAAGTCACCGTCTTCCTTCCAGCGGATGATGTGACCCATGGTGTTGTTGGCACGAGGGTTGGCCGCATCGGGTGCAGGCCTCCCCTTGCCGCCGCGATCTGAATTGTTGGTGAGGGTGCAATACACCTCACCGTTTTTGGGATCCACTGCAATCCACTCGGGCCGGTCCATTTTGGTGGCGCCCACCACATCGGAGGCCTGACGCGACTTCACCAGCAATTCGCCCTGATTGGCAAACCCCGCCTCGGGCGTCAACCCATTTTTACCGGCCGTCAGTTCCACCCAGCGACCGGTGCCATCAGGGTTGAACCGCGCCACATACAGGGTGCCGTGATCAAGCAGTGTGCGGTTAGCGGCATAGCCACCTGGCTTCATGCGGTCGCGGCTGACGAACTTGGTGATGTACTCGAACCGGGCGTCTTCACCCATGTAGGCCACGACCTGCCCATCGCGGGTCAGGACCGTGGTCGCGCACTCGTGTGCACCGCGGCCCAGGGCCGTGTGCTTGACCGGCGTCATGGTGGGGTCAGTCGGATCGATCTCGACGATCCAGCCGAATCGGTTGTGTTCGTTGGGGTGGCGGTTGGCGTCGAAGCGCGGCTCATGCTCGTGCCAGCGATAGCCGCGACCGCCCTTGCGCAGTCCCCAGCGACTCTGATGACCGTCGGGTTTGTCGGGGCCGTTGAAGTAGAAAATAAAATTTTCTTCGCTGGTGAGGAACGTTCCCCAGGGCGTGGGGCCAGCCGCGCAGTTGTTGAGTGTGCCCAACACACGGGTGCCAGACGGGTCATCAGCGGTCTGCATCAGGGCGTGACCCGCAGCCGGACCGGTGATCTGCATGGGCGTGGCGGCGGTGATGCGGCGAGCCAGGGCAGACGGGCGCACCATGTCCCAGCTGCCATCAGGCTGCTGCGCCACTTCCACCATGCTCACACCGTGGCCAGCGATGGACTTGACCACCTTCTGGGCGCTCCAGGTCCGGTTGCCATCTGTGTGCAGCAGACCGTCGTCGACGTATTCATGGTTGATGGCAAGTACGCCGCGCCGGCTGTGGTCGAGTGGGAAATACGACATGCCATCGTGATGCATGCCGACTTGCACCATCTGATCAGCCGCAGAGTTCGACCCGTCAGCCCGATAAGCAGGCATGTTGCCCGGCACACCAACCGGCTCGCCCCATTTGCAGATGACGCTGGCGACATAACCCGGCGGAACCACCACCGCGTCGGCGGTGCCGGCGGGGATGCCCGTGAAGCCCAGTTGGGGGCCGGAAGGCCAGGCTTGCCCGGGCACCGCGCCCTGCGGCCCGACGCAGCCGGCCACCAGCGGTGCGAGCAATCCACTGACGGCTGCAGACAACCCGCCTCGCACCACGATGCGTCGCGCAGGATCAGAGACCTCGTGAATGGAAGGATTGGAAGACCGATTGGAGTCTTCCATCGAGGAGAAGTCTTTGGCCATACCAGGCTCCATGTCAGTGCGCTGAACAACACACCCACATTATCGCGCGCACACAAGAAGGCACGTTGACAACTCAACGGAAAAACAGCGTGGCCAGTCCCAGAAAGATGAAAAAACCCATGCTGTCGGTGGTGAAAGTGAGCAGGACCGATGACCCCAGTGCGGGGTCTCGGTCGAGCTTTTGCAGCAGCATGGGCACTGCCATGGCGATCATGGCCGCCAGCAGCATGTTGAGCACCATCGCCAGCATCATGGTCAGACCCAGCGTGAGGCCCTGACCGGAGTCGGAATACAGCCACCAGGCAAAGGCGCCGGCGATGCTGCCCCAGACCGCGCCGTTGAGCAATGCAATGACCAGCTCCTTGCGCACCAGCCGGATGGCGTTGCTGGTGGTCACCTGACCGAGCGCCAGGGATCGGATGAACAACGTCATGGTCTGATTGCCTGAGTTGCCGGCGATCCCGGCCACGATGGGCATGAGCGCCGCCAGTGCCACCACTTTTTCGATGGTGCCCTCGAATGCCCCGATGACCCGCGAGGCAAAAAATGCCGTGCACAGATTGATGGCCAGCCACAGCCAGCGGTTGCGCGCGGAATTCCAGATCGAGGCAAAGAGGTCTTCTTCGTCGCGCAAGCCGGCAGCCGACAGCACTTCGGACTCGTTTTGCTCACGAATCAGGTCGACGACTTCGGAGATCGTCAATCGGCCAATGAGTCTGCCGCGGGCATCGACCACGGGGGCTGAAGAGAGGTCGTAGCGCTCGAAGGCTTGAGCCGCATCGGCCGCTTCGTCCAGTGCCTGCAAGGACAGCACGTCGCGCTGCATGACGTCCTGCACCAGAGTCTCGGGCTCGTTGATGAGCAGCCGATCGAGCGGCAGCGCACCCAGCAACACATCGCGGCGATCGACTACGAAGACCTGATCGGTGTGCTGCGGCAGTTTGTCGAAGCGGCGCAAATAGCGCAGCACGACCTCGAGTGTGACGTCCTCGCGCACCGTGACGAGATCGAAATCCATCCATCCGCCCACCGAGGCTTCCGGGTAGGACATGGCCGCGCGCAACTGCTCGCGCTCTTCGGGGTCGAGCTGGCGACGCACCTGCTCCACCACGTCATCCGGCAGATCCTCGGCCAGTTCCGCGATGTCGTCAGGGTCGAGTGTGCCTGCAGCCGCGACCAGCTCGTCACGGTCCATCGAGGCGATGAGCGTCTCGCGGACCGAGTCTGTGACTTCGACCAGGATTTCGCCGTCGCGCTCGGCCTTGATCAGATCCCAGACCACCAGGCGCTGATCGCGCGGCAAGGCCTCGAGGATGTAGGCCACGTCTGCAGGGTGCAGCGGGTCGAGGCGGCTGCGCAGATGCTCCAGATGCTGGGCAACCGCCACCTGCTCCACCAGCACGCGCCGCTCGGGGGTCAGTCCCTCGGACTCATGGCGCGCCTGCTCACGCACCACCTGATAGCGGTCGAGCAGATCCTGAACTTCGTTCAGGGCGCGTTGCGCGTCCTCGGGGTCGCGCGCAAACGCCGCAGACGACAGCTTTGCGTCAAGGTCAGCAGGATCGCGCCTCAGGGGCGACGGATGAATGGGCTCGGTCATGTGAGGCGGATGCCTGGCACGGCGTACCGAGCAGGACGAGGTCAGCTGCGGCGCGGTCCGGGCCGGGCGAACGGTTGAGTGGCGTTCACGTCGGGGCACAGCCGCTAACGGCTGCGAAGGCTACGGGTGGCCTGCATTCTAGGCGTCACCAGCGATCACGCCAAGTCAGCAAAGGGCTTGGACGCAGGTGCAGGCTCACATGGCGGATGATGCAGGCCTCAGGGCGTCTGGACCGCGCCCATCCAGCGTTGAATGACGGCTGCCCGCCGCAGCAACCCGGGGTGCCCGGGGTTGCGCTCGTAAAAGCGTGGCCGGGGAAGCATGGCGGCCATGCGCGCCGATTGCGACACGGACAGGCGTGCAGCCGACACCCCGTAGAGCTTGCGCGCTGCGGCTTCGCATCCGAATGTACCCACACCCCACTCGGCCACGTTGAGGTAGATCTCCAGGATGCGGTCCTTGGAGAGGACGGCCTCGAGCATGTAGGTGATGAGCAACTCCTGCGCCTTGCGCAGATAGCTGCGTTCGCCGCTCAGAAACAGGTTCTTGGCTAACTGCATGGTGATGGTGGAACCGCCCGCAATCACTTTGCCACTGCGCTGATTGCGCTCATGCGCCTTTTCAATCGCATCCCAGTCGACGCCTTCGTGCACAGTGAAATTGGCATCTTCGGCAGCAATGACCGCACGCTTCAGATGGGGCGCAATGCGCTCGTACGGCACCCACTGATAGGCGATCCTGGCATTGGGGTCCTGGGCGCGCAGCACAGCCAGTTGCGCACGCATGAAACTCGTACTGGCAGGCGGATGCGAGCGCCACCACACAATGTGAGCCAGATACCAGAGCTGCAGGGCGACCACGACCAGGGCCAACAGACCGAGCAACCCACCCAACACGACCATGATGCTGCCGCGTGCATGACGCCGCAGGGGGCCGCGCAGGGTTTGCGGGCGCGCAGCGAAAGTCCTTGGACTGCTCACGCGCGGCGCAGCTGGTTCAGTGGGCCGCCAGAGCATCGCGCAGCGCAGCGTAGACCGGCGCCACATCGGGGCGCACGCCCCTCCAGAGCGCAAACGACTCGGCCGCCTGCCCCACGAGCATGCCCAGGCCATCTTCGATCCGCGGGCATCCGGCGCTGTGGGCAAGGCGCATGAACGCGGTGGGCTGCGCGGCATAAACCATGTCGAGGGCCACGGCCGCGTGGCTGAGCCATTCGGGACGGATGTCAGGGGCCGCATCAGACAGACCGGCGGCGGTGGCATTGATGATCAGGTCGAAGCGGCCATGCGCCTGCGCCAGGCTGATCGCGGCGAGTCGCCTGGCCTGCTCGGGAGCGATACGGGCCGATACCTCGGCACACAGCACCTCAGCGCGGGCAGGCGTGCGATTGGCGATGCTCAGTTGACCCACGCCTGCTTCGAGCAAGGGCTGCACCACGCCACGTGCCGCACCACCCGCGCCGAGCATGAGCACGCGCGCGCCATGCAGTGACACATTCAGACGGTTCTGCAGGTCGCTGACCAGGCCCGCGCCATCGGTGTTATCGCCCAGGACCTCGTCGGCTTGAAACACCAGCGTGTTCACGGCGCCGGCGACGGCTGCCCGCGGCGTATGACGCTGCGCATAATCGAAGGCCTGGGCCTTGAAGGGCACGGTGACGTTCAGGCCATGGCCGCCTTCGGCGCGAAAGGTCTGCACCGCAGCCAGGAACCCATCGAGCGGGGCGAGCACACGCCCGTAATCGATCTGCTGACCGGTCTGCTGAGCAAACATGGCATGGATGGCCGGCGAGCGGCTGTGAGCCACCGGGTTACCGATCACTGCGTAGCGTGCTGGTCTCGAGTCCATCATTGGTGAAGGTCCAGGTGCGAACGATCTGCAGGATATCGCCCTCGCGTGACATCTCGGCGGGAAAGCGCTCGTAGGGCTGCCCCGCATAGACAATATCGCGCACGGCGCGGTTCAGCGCGTCGTATTTCGACTTGCGGTTGATGATCACATCGACCACCTTGCCCTGACGGTCAATCTCGACCGTGATCACCAGGGAATCATATTGCTTGCCGCGAGCTTCAGGCGGATAGCGGCTGGTCCCGATGCGTTCGACCCGCTCGGCCCAGTCGGACACGTATCGCGCGTACTGGACACCCACTGCGTTGACGCCAAAGGTGAGCCTGCGCGGGCGCTTGTTGTAGTCCTCGATGCGACGATCGATTTCGGCCTGCATGCGAGCCAGTACCGCCTCGGAGGTGTCGCGGTCTGTCCCATCAGGGCGGGGCGTGGACTCGAGCACGGCATCGGTTGAACTTGGTGCTTGCGGGCCGCGTGCTGCGGTGAGCAATTCGCGCTGGCGCGCTTCGAGTTCGTCGATGCGCCTGCGCTGCGCGCTCAGTGCGGTGCCGTCCCGGGGCGCCACGTCAGGCACCAACGGCGACTTTGCTCGACCGCGATCGTGCTCACCGCCGCCGACCTGATCCACCTGCGCCAGCACTTCGGGTGCCAGCGGCCGGGATGATGATTTCGCATTCAGCAGGACGACATCGAGACGGGCATCGTTGGGATTCATGAGGATCGGCATGGGAGGCGCAAAGCGCACCATCAGGACGACCGCGTGCAGCGCAATCGACAGGCCCACCGCCATGGCCAGCGGATCGCGGCGCATCAAGGCTGTCCATCCGGAAAGCCAGCCGCCAGGCGATGCATGCGGGGCCTTTGCACGAGCCCCCTGTGCCGGCTGGGGGCGCACCGCTTTCGCTCGGTGGGAGCGTCTGGCCATGGAACTCAGGCCGACTCGGCCGGCGGCGACTCTGGCGCCGACTCTGGCGCCGAATCTGGCATTGAATCGGCAAAGGCGCCGGTTGCCTGCATCGCTGCGCTATCGCCTTCAGATGGCGCAGCGCCTGGCACCGACACCGGCGCAGCGGGATCGAGCACTGGTTCGGCGCCCTCATCCTCAACCGGCTCGAGCAAGTCCAGAGCATCTTGCGCTGGCGTGCTGGCGATCGAGACAAACCGGGCGGACACGGTGAGGTCGAGCAGATCGTGCTCAAGCATGTCGATCAGGATGCGCTGCCCTGCTGCCAAACCCACTGCAGGCAGCTCCGGCATGCGCAAGTAGAGCGGCGCTTGTGCGAGCCGCACGAGATCCTCGCGCACCACCACTGCTTCATGGCGCGACACCTCGTGCTGACCCAGCCAGCGCAGGCACCAGTAGCGCTCCATCCGTTGCTGGAATTCGGCATACGCTCCATAGCGAGCATCGAAGGCCGAGATAACGGCGAACAGATCGGCGTCGCCTGCAGTATGCGGAGGCACCTGACCCAGGGTGACTGCGATCAGTTGACGTTGATTGAGCAGATCGACGTAGCGGCGCAGCGGTGAGGTGGACCAGGCGTATTGCGCGACACCCAGACCCTGATGTGCAGCCGGCTGGGTGGTCATGACCACGCGCCCGCCCGGAGGCTGCGCGCGATAAATGCCCGGGGCGCGGTGGTCGGCCAACATACGGCCCCAGGCCGAATTGGCCAGGATCATCAACTCGGCCACAATCCGATCGAGCGGCGCATCGCGCCGGCGCTGCACGATGCGCACGCTTTGCGCACCCTGCTCATCCAGATCGACATAGAAGCTGAAATCGACCCGATGCCGGGCTTCGGGCTTGCCGCGCACACGGTCTCGCTCGGCCGAGAGTGCCAGGGTCAGACGCCACAGCGCGCGCAACGCGCCGGCCTGATCCATCCCAGCGAGAGGATCGTCGCCTTGTGGACCGGTGAGCGGGTCGCGCTGCAGCGCTTCTTCGGTGATCCGATCATCCAGCCGATCATGGCGCAGATTGGCAGCCACATGAATCCGCTCCAGTCGGCTCTCGAAGGTCAGCACCCGGGTGCCGGCTTCATCCAGGTCGGCATACAGCGACAAGGCAGGCACTGTGCGGCCGGCCTCGAGCGAGCAGCACGCGATGGGGGCATCGGGCAGCATGGTGATCTTGTCGCCCGGCATGTAGACCGTCGACATGCGATCGCGCGCCAGTCGATCGAGCGGCGTATCGCGCCCGAGCAGGAGCGCCGGTGCGGCAATATGCACGCCCACGCGCAAACGGCCATCGGCCAGCGTCTGCACAGACAGGCAGTCGTCGATCTCGGTGGTAGTGGAGTCGTCGATGGAAAAAGGCTGCGCGTCCGACAGGGGCAGATCGGCAGTGAGGGCATCGAGCTCGAAGGCAAGCGCCGCCGCATCACTGGATGCGAACCCCGGCCCCCTTGGGAAATGCTCGGCCATGAAGCAGCCCAGGTGCAATGCGCGCGCATCGGGGAAAGCGCCTGCGTTGAGCAGCACGCGCGCAGCCGGGGCACGCGTGAGTGCGCAGGCCCGCTCGAGCGCACGCCATTCGATCGAATTCTTGTCGGGCCGCACCAGCAGGCGCGCAGCCTCGTGTGCCACCGGGTCGGGGACGGTGCCTGCCGCCAGCGCCGCAGCCCACACCTCGATGCGTTCGGACTGCTCCTTTTTTCGCTCCAGCGCGGCCAGTGCCGCTTTGAGGGTATCGGGCGGGGCAGGCCGATAACGGCCCTTGCCCTTGCGATAGAAGTACACCGGCGATGCATGCACGCGCAGCAGCAGGCTGGCGGACTCCACCGCAGACGGCGCATGGCCGTAATAGTCCTGGGCCAACCCGGTAAAGTCGAACTCTTCTTGCGGCGCACACTCCCACAGGAAATCGAGGTCGATCTCCTGAGCATCGCGCTGTGCACGCTGCATGAGTTCGGTGGCCGATGGCTCTGTGAAGCGCAGCATGACCGAGGTGCTTTTGACCTTGGTGCGCTTGCCTGTGGCCGACTCGACCTGCAGGCTCGCGCCGGCGTCGGAGAGCACCGTTGCGGCCTTGAAGCCGCCGTCTTCTTCGAACAGGACGTGTGTGCTCGCCATGGACCCGTATTGCCTTCGCTGCACCGCGCGCATTGCGCGGTAACCCTGCCGCGGCCCAGGCCGCTGAACCGCCGATTATATCGGCTTGACTACAATCGGCCCTGCCTGATCAACCCCACTTTGACTGCGGAGTACGCCATGGCGATGGATGTCATCGACTATCGGATCGAAGGACACGAGATGCAATTCGTGGAGGTCGAGCTCGACCCGGGAGAAGCCATGGTAGGTGAGGCCGGCAGCCTCATGTACATGGAAGATGGTGTCACCCTGGAAGCCGTCTTCGGCGACGGCCGAGGCAGCGGGGGCGGGGGGCTGTTCGGCAAGCTGGTCGGCGCAGGCAAGCGGCTGCTCACAGGCGAGTCGCTCTTCACCACCATCTACGAAAACGAGGCCCGTGTACGCCGCAAACTTGCCTTTGCAGCCCCCTACCCCGGCAAGATCATGGCTGTCGATCTGGATGATGTCGGCGGGCAGCTGCTGTGTCAGCGCGACAGCTTCTTGTGCGCAGCGCGCGGTGTGTCGCTGGGCATCGGCTTTCAGCGCAAGCTTGGCGTGGGCTTTTTCGGGGGCGAGGGTTTCATCCTGCAAAAACTGGAAGGCGACGGCATGGTGTTTGTGCACTCGGGCGGCACGGTCATGCGCCGCGATCTGGCGGCCGGTGAACTGCTGCGTGTGGATACCGGGTGTCTCGTGGCCATGGCCGGCGGCGTGGACTTCGACATCGAATACGTGGGCAAGATCAAGACCGCGCTCTTCGGTGGCGAGGGGCTCTTTTTTGCAGTCGTGCGCGGCCCTGGAACCGTGTGGTTGCAGTCTTTGCCGTTCTCGCGTCTGGCGTCGCGCATCTTTGCAGCCGCGCCGCAAACCGGCGGCGGCGGCCGCGAGCAAGGGGGCCTGTCATCGATCTTCGGGGGCGACGACGAGTAGTCGCACAGACAGGGCCTCACAGGCCCTTCTGTGCCGGATGCCGAAGCGTTTTGCTCAGAGCTGAATGCCGCCCGACACCTCGATGACCGCACCGTTCAGATAGCTCGCATCATCGGACGCCAGAAACGCGTACACCGAGGCGATTTCTTCCGGGTTACCCAGTCGGCCGAGCGGGACTTTCTCGATCATCTTCTGCTTGACCGCATCAGGAACGGTGTCGAGGATCGGAGTGCGAATGAACCCTGGGCACACGGCATTGACGCGCACGCCCTTCGGTCCGAGTTCACGCGCCCAGGTTTTGGTGAAGCCGATCACACCGGCCTTGGTCGCGGCATAGTTGGTCTGACCGAAATTGCCGTACAGACCGACGACAGACGATGCGTTCACGATCGACCCCGCGCCCTGCGTCACCATCAGTTCGGCCACAGCCTGGGTGCACTCGAACACGCCCTTCAGGTTCACCGCAATCACCGAGTCGAACTGCGCCGAGGTCATTTTTGCCAGGCGTGCGTCCTTGGTGATGCCGGCGTTATTGATCAGGATGTCGATCCGGCCCCAGGCGGCCTTGACCTCGGCCACCATGGCGTCAATCGCCGCACGATCAGTGACATCCACCACACACCCCATGGCCTGGCCTCCGGCCGCACGAATCTGAGCCACCGCCGCCTGCACGCGCGGCCCTCCCAGATCACTGACCACGACGCGCGCGCCCTCTGAGGCTAAGCGCAGGGCAGTCGCCAGGCCAATGCCCTGAGCGGAACCGGTAACAATGGCAACTTTGTCGGACAGGCGCACGATGAGCATTCCGGAAGAAGTAAGGACGGCGCGCAGTGTAATCCGCCGAGTTGTCTTCCGGCCCGCAGGCGCCGAAAATGGGTGCTCAGCCTCGGCACCCGCCACCTGGCTCGGCGACCCTTCTCAGTTCTTCAGGAGACCTCTTTCATGTCCACGCACGATCTCGTGATTCGCGGTGCCACACTCGTTGATGGCTCCGGCAACGCTGCCTGCATGGCCGACGTCGCGGTCGACCGCGGCACGATCACTGCGGTCTACCGGCGAGGCGCCGCCACGCTGGACGGCGTTCAGTGCGTCATGCGTGCACCGGCCGACACGGGCGCGTCGGGCACAGTCGGCGCGGGCGCGCCCGGCAGCGGGCGCCGTGAGATTGATGCCGGCGGTCTGCTGCTCACGCCAGGCTTTGTCGATGTACACACGCACTACGACGGTCAGGCCACCTGGGACGCCCAGCTCGCCCCGTCGTCCGTCCACGGCGTCACCACGGCCGTCTTCGGCAATTGCGGGGTCGGCTTTGCTCCGCTTAAACCGGGCGCCCAGGACTTTCTCATCAACCTCATGGAAGGGGTCGAGGACATTCCGGGTTCGGTGCTGTCCGAAGGCATTCCGTTCACCTGGGAAAGCTTCCCCGAATACATGGATGCGCTCGAACGCATGCCGCACGCGATCGATATCGGCGCGCAGGTGCCCCATTCGGCCTTGCGGGTCTATGCAATGGGCGAACGAGGCGGCGATCATGCCGAGCAACCCACCGAGCGCGAACGCCAGTACATGGGCGAGCTGCTCGAATCGGCCTTGAGGGCTGGTGCGCTGGGGCTCACCACTTCGCGCACGATCAAGCACAAAGCGCGCGATGGCCGTCACACCCCCAGCCTGTCAGCCAGCGAAGACGAACTGCTGAGCCTGGCGCGTGCTATGCGTCGCGCTGGACGCGGCGTGCTGGAGGTCAACTCAGACTTCGGCCCGGGCGAGTTTGAAATCCTCGAACAAGCGGCGCGTATCTCGGGCAGGCCCCTGTCGATTCTGCTGATTCAAGTCGACCGCGCACCGCACCTGTGGCGCGAAACGCTCGATCAGATTCATGCAGCGCGCGCCAAAGGTCTGGATGTGAATGCACAGGTCGGCAGCCGGTGCATTGGCGTGCTGATCGGCTTTCAGGCGACGCTCAATCCGTTCGGCTCCCATCCGGCCTGGCGTGAACACCTTGAGCCGCTCACCCACGCACAGCGGATCGCACGGCTGCAGGCCGACCCGGCATTGCGTCGCCGACTGATCGACGAGCGCCCCGGCAACAAAGCCGCCATCGTGATGGGCGGCATGCTGGAACGTGCCTTTGAGATGGCTGCGGTGCCCGACTACGAGCCCGACGTGTCGGCCGATTCCATCCGTGCACGCGCCAGCTCGCGCGGTGTGAGCACGTGGGAGATTGCCATGGAAGTGATGATGCAAGACGACGGCAATGGCCTGCTGATGCATCCGTTTGAAAATTACACGCACGGCGATCTGGAAGTCATCCGCGCGATGCTCGAAGACGATGCCACCGTGATGGGCGTGGGCGATGGCGGCGCCCATGTGGGCACCATCTGCGACGCCAGCGGCCCCACCTTCTTGCTGACCCATTGGGCGCGCGACCGGCGGCGCGGGCCGCGGATTGCGCTGGAACGGCTGGTGCGCAAGCAAACGCTGGATTCAGCCCGATCCTACGGCTTGTTTGATCGGGGCCTGATTGCGCCGGGCATGCGGGCGGACCTGAATCTGATCGACCTGCACGGCCTCAGGCTGCACCGGCCCTACATGGCGTACGACCTGCCGGCAGGCGGGCGGCGCTTCCTGCAGACCGCTACCGGCTATCGCCACACCTTCGTCGCCGGGATCGAGACCCTGTGCAACGATCAGCCGACCGGCGCCCTGCCCGGGCGACTCGTGCGGGCACTGGAACCAGGCCGGGTCGGGGCGGCAGCCTCCTGAGGATGACGCGGGATCTCGGGGATCCGGCCTGACGGAGACGCTCAGGCCGGCAGGTATCCGGCGAACCGCAGGACCTCGTCCGCATAGTCCGCGAAGTCGGACAGTCCGTGGTCGCTGCCCTCGATGACATGGTGGCGGGCGCCCCGATAGAACGCCACCATTTCGCGCCAATCGAGCACCTCATCACCCGTGGCTGCGATCAGAAAATAGCGCTCGGGGCGGGTGATCCGCTGGGTTTGGAGGTTCGCCAGTTCCTCCAGGTGTTGCGGCTCGAGCACGAACGTCGTGGCGGGGTCGTGATATTGGGTCTGCACGCCCAGATACTGCGACAGACTCGACGCGGGGCGGGTCGAGGGATTCAGCAGCACCGCGCGACAGCCCAGCTGTTCGGCCAGGTGCGTGGCATAGCAGCCGCCTAGCGAGCTGCCCACCAGCGTGTCGGACGCGCGCGGCGCGCAGTCGTTCAATATTTGAGCGATCGCTGCCTTCGGTGAGACCGGCAGGGCGGGGCAGAGGCATTCCGCGGCCAGCCCCAGGGTGTGCATCCGCTCCTGCAGCCATCGCGCCTTGAAGGACGACGGCGAGGACCGGAAACCGTGCAGGTAGATCAGCATGCCGCGCCAGCGGCCGTACCCTGAGCCGTTGCGAGCGCCGACAGCAATTTGCCGTGCACACCACCGAACCCGCCGTTGCTCATCACCAGAATACGATCGCCGAAATGGGCCTGCGCGGCAATGTCAGCCACCAGGCCATCGAGTTCGTAGTGAACACTCGCTTTTTCCCCAAGTGGCTCCAGCGCTTGGGCAGCATCCCAACCCAATGCGCCTGCGAAGCAGAAGGTGTGATCGGCCCCAAGGAGGCTTTCGGGCAGGCGGGCTTTCATGGTGCCCAGTTTCATGGTGTTGGAGCGTGGCTCCAGCACAGCCAGAATGCGTTCACCCGGTGCCATGCGCGCGCGCAGGCCTTCGATCGTCAGGGCGATGGCGCTCGGATGATGCGCAAAATCGTCAATGACCGTGACGCCACGCACCGTCCCCTTCACCTCGAGGCGGCGCTTGACGCCGCCGAACTGCGCCAGCGCTGCAATGGCGTCCTGCGGCGAAACGCCCACGTGCTCGGCTGCAGCGATGGCCGCGATGGCATTGGAGCGGTTATGACGCCCAGCCAGTGGCAGGCTGCATCGGCCGAGGTTGCGGTCGCCGCGCATGACATCGAACTCGGTGACGTCCGCCGACTCGCTCACCGCCCCGGCATGCCAACCTGCTGAGGTCTCAAAGTCGACACGCTCGCTCCAGCAACCCCGCTCCAGGACGCGCTGCAACGAAGCCTCTGCGCCATTGACCACCAGCCGCCCACATCCTGGCACGGTACGGACCAGATGGTGGAATTGAGTCTCGATCGCAGCAAGATCGGCAAAGATGTCTGCGTGATCGAACTCCAGATTATTCAGGATGGCCGTTGTGGACCGGTAGTGCACAAACTTTGAGCGCTTGTCGAAAAAAGCGGTGTCGTACTCATCGGCCTCGATCACGAAGGGCGTCTGCGCACCGGACAGTCGGGCCGAGAAGGGGAAATTGACCGGCACGCCACCGATCAGATAGCCGGGCTCCCGGCCGCACGCCTGCAAAATCCAGGCGAGCAAGGATGCCGTGGTGGTTTTGCCATGGGTGCCGGCGACCGCCAGCACCCAGCGGCCCGACAGCACATGATCTGCGAGCCACTGCGGGCCGGACACATAGGGCAGACGGGCATCCAGGATGGCTTCCATCAGGGGGTTGCCGCGCGAGACCACGTTCCCGATCACCCAGACATCCGGCTTGAGTGACAGCTGGCCTGGGTCGAAACCTTCGATCAGGTCGATCCCGAGCGCACGCAGCTGATCGCTCATGGGCGGATACACGCCTGCATCACAACCGGTCACCCGATGGCCCGCCTCGCGCGCGATGGCAGCCAGGCCGCCCATGAAGGTGCCGCAAATACCTAGGATATGAAGGTGCATGGGGAACGGATTCTACGTCGGATACACTCGTACGAGATGAACGCGCTCGCCTCCACTGCCATTCCCCGCCCTGCCGGGATCATCGCGCCGCCCGATCCGGGCGTGCCTGCGCTGCGCCTGGAGATCGCCGGCGAAGCAGCCCGGCTGATCGCTGATGGTGGGCTGGATTACGGCAGCGCCAAGCGCAAGGCGATCTCGGAGTTGCTCGATGGCAGGCCGGCACCGCGCGGCATCATGCCGGACAACCATGAGATCGATCGCGCTTTGGCCGAACATCTCGACCTGTTCGATCCGGAGCATGCAGGCCGGGTCGCCCGCATGCGTCGGGTCGCCCTGGCGTTCATGCGCCCGTTCTCGGATAGCCATCCGCACCTGACCGGAGCCGTATGGAAGGGGATCGTCGCCGAACATGCGCCGATCCACATTCAATTGTTCCAGGATGACGGCAAGGACATTGCGTTGCGACTGCTCAATGACGGGATCGAATTCGACGTGGACGAGATCGACCACTTTCGGGATGCCGGGCGTACGCGCGTGCAGACGCTGCAGATGCACTGGCGCAATGAACCGCTGATGGTGTCGCTGTACCGGCATGATGACCTGCGGGGCGCCTTGAAGGGTTACCCTGCAGAGCGAGGCGGGATTGCCGAAGTCGAGCGACTGCTGGATGCCACACCGCGCGTCATGGGCCAGCCTGCACCCGTTGCGTCCCGTGCGCACGGCGATGACTTTCAGGACACCCTTTCATGATCTTGTTTCCGCCCGGGCAGAGTAAAAGACGATGGCTGTTGATGGTCCTGGCGGCTGCAGGCGCAGGCTTGGCTGGCGTGACCAGTGCGCGCAAGCTGCAGCCGACGATCACCCCCGACCACGCGGTCAGTACGTTCCAGGGCCTGTCGCTGCCCGACCCGACCGGCAAGCCCATCGAGATGTCCCGCTTTGCAGGTCGTCCGTTGGTGGTCAACTTCTGGGCCACCTGGTGTCCGCCCTGCGTAGAAGAAATGCCCGAGTTGTCTGCGTTGTACAAGGAGCGCAAGGCCAAGGGGCTGCAGATGATCGGCATTGGCATCGATTCTGCAGCGAAGGTCGCTGATTTTGCGACCAAGTCGCCCGTGGCCTATCCCCTTGCCGTGGCCGGTCTGAGCGGCACGGAGATGGCACGTGCCTTCGGCAATGCGACCGGCGGACTGCCGTTTACCGTCCTGATCGATCGGCACGGCCGGATTGCGCAACGCATTCCAGGTCGCGTCAAGATCGATGCATTGCGTTCAGCCATCGACGCGCTCGACCGCTAAACTGGACATTCTGGTGAAACACGGCGCACAATGCGCGCCAACTTCGCCGAAGATGTCGACATCTTGATGGACAAGACGGTCTGGGTTCTACACGGCCCCAACCTCAATCTGCTGGGTACCCGCGAGCCAAACACCTATGGCTCGACCACGCTCGGGCAAATTGACGAGATGCTGCAGCAGGATGGTCAGGCAGCAGGCATTCGCGTCGAGAGCTTTCAAAGCAATCACGAGGGCGTGCTGGTGGATCGGATTCATGCGGCCCGAAGCGCGAGGGTTAGGTTCATCGTCATCAATCCAGCGGCCTTGACGCATACAAGCATCGCCATCCGCGATGCACTGGCCGCGGTTGAGATTCCTTTCGTTGAAGTACATCTGTCGAATGTTCACCGACGCGAGGCTTTTCGACACCACTCCTACCTGTCAGATCTGGCGGTAGGTGTCATTGCAGGATTGGGGCCTGCGGGCTACCGCTTCGGACTGCAGTTCGCCATCGATTCGCTGCGTGCCTGATGGAACGCCGCACACGTCTGTTTACGGAAAGTGGTCATATGGATCTTCGCAAGCTGAAAACCCTGATCGATCTGGTGGCCGAGTCCGGCATCGCCGAACTTGAAATTACAGAGGGCGACGGGAAGGTGCGGATCGTCAAGGGCCCTCAAGGCCCCGTGCCGGGCTACTTCCAGCCTGCGATGGTCGCAGCGCCCCAGGTCGCACCGGCAGCGGTGATGCAAGCGGCGCCCGCCCCAAGTGCCGCCCCCGTCGCCCAGGCCGCGCCCGCGGCGCCTACTGGCCATATCGTGAAGTCGCCGATGGTCGGGACTTTTTACCGCTCAGCCAATCCCAATTCGGCGCCCTTCGCTGAAGTGGGCACATCCGTGAAGGCCGGCGAGACGCTGTGCATCATCGAAGCCATGAAACTGATGAACGAGATCGAGTCGGACATGACCGGAACGGTCAAGGCGATCCTCGTCGAGAACGGTCAGCCCGTTGAGTACGGACAGCCGCTCTTCGTGATCGAGTGAGCCCATGTTCGACAAGATCCTGATCGCCAACCGCGGCGAGATCGCACTGCGCATCCAGCGGGCATGCCGGGAGCTCGGCATCAAGACGGTGGTGGTCCACTCCGAGGCCGACACCGAGGCCAAGTACGTGAAACTTGCCGACGAGTCGGTGTGCATCGGCCCGGCCCCATCGCGGGAGAGTTACCTCAACATACCGGCGATTATCAGCGCGGCAGAGGTCACAGACTCCGAAGCGATTCATCCAGGCTATGGATTTCTCGCGGAAAACGCCGATTTCGCTGAGCGTGTTGAGAAGAGCGGGTTCGTATTCATCGGCCCAAGACCCGAGTCGATTCGCATCATGGGCGACAAGGTCAGCGCCAAAGACGCGATGCGCGCTGCGGGCGTGCCAGTGGTCCCGGGCTCCGAGGGTGCGTTGCCAGAGGATCCCAAGGAGATCGTCCGGATTGCCCGCGCCGTGGGCTACCCGGTGATCATCAAGGCCTCTGGTGGTGGTGGCGGGCGCGGCATGCGCGTGGTGAATACCGAAGCGGCGCTGCTGCATGCGGTGACCACGACGCGCAGTGAGGCAGGCGCTGCCTTCGGCAACCCTGCGGTCTATCTCGAAAAGTTTCTGGAAAATCCGCGCCACATTGAGATACAGGTGCTGGCCGATTCATTCAAGCACGCGGTCTATCTGGGCGAGCGCGACTGCTCCATGCAGCGGCGTCACCAGAAAGTGATTGAGGAGGCGCCCGCGCCGGGGATCAATCGGCGACTGATCGACCGGATCGGGGCGCGATGCGCCGACGCCTGTCGCAAGATGGGGTATCGGGGAGCGGGCACGTTTGAGTTCCTGTTCGAAGACGGCGAGTTCTATTTCATCGAGATGAACACGCGGGTGCAGGTCGAACATCCCGTCACTGAGCAGATCACCGGCATCGATATCGTGCAGGAACAGATCCGAATCGCGGCGGGGGAAGCGCTGCGTTTCAGGCAGCGCGACATCCAGATTCGTGGGCATGCCATCGAATGTCGGATCAATGCCGAAGACCCCTACAAGTTCACGCCCTCGCCAGGCCAGATCACCGGCTGGCATCCGCCCGGCGGGCCTGGCATTCGTGTCGATTCCCATGCGTATACCAATTACTTTGTGCCGCCGAATTACGATTCGATGATCGGCAAAGTCATTGCGACGGGCGATACACGAGAGCAGGCCCTGCGACGTATGCGGATTGCGCTCTCTGAAATGGTGGTGGAAGGCATCCTGACCAATCTGCCACTGCACCGCGAACTGCTCGCCGACTCAAGCTTTGTGGCGGGAGGCACCTCGATTCATTATCTCGAGAACAAGCTCGCCGAGCGTAAGCACTGACGCGATCCGCCATGGCGGGCTGGCGAGAACTGGTCATCGAGGTCGGGCGAGAAGACGCTGAACCTTGGAGTGATGCGCTCATCGATGCCGGGGCGCTGTCCGTGCAAGCTGATGACGCGGATGCGCAATCCCCCGATGAACAGCCGCTCTATGGAGAGCCCGGGATGCCGGCCGCTCAGCCGAGCACGGTGGCAGGCTGGAACCGCACGGTGCTCTCTGCACTCATCGACGAGGCCGAGGACCCCGATGCACTGCTGCAGGATGCCGCTCAGGCGCTGCGGCGGACCGCACCCGCCATCCTTCAGGTGCGCACCGTAGCCGATCGGGACTGGGTGGCGCTGACGCAGGCGCAGTTTGATCCGATTGACATAGGCAAGCGGCTCGTCATCACACCCAGCTGGCACACGTCAGACAGCGGGCGCATCGCCATCGTGCTGGACCCTGGCCTGGCCTTCGGCACGGGCAGTCACCCGACGACGCGGCTGTGCCTCCAATGGCTCGAGCGCTCCATGCCCACCGGCGCACGCATCATCGACTACGGGTGTGGTTCGGGCATTCTGGCGATCGCTGCAGCCAAGTTGGGTGCGCGCGAAGTGGTCGGCATTGATATTGACCCCCAAGCCCTGATCGCCACCCGAGACAACGCGATGCGCAACCAGGTGGCGGTCATCGTGCAAGGGTCGGATG
>JBIKKG010000383.1:0-2602 GCA_044360485.1 Burkholderiaceae bacterium
GGGGTGATGGGTCGCATGGCGTGGGGCAGCCCCGGCAAGGACTCAAGTGGGTGACTCGGTCACGCCTGCCGCGCACAGCGCGCTCACCCGGGCAGCGTCATAACCGATGGAAGCGAGGATGTCGCGAGTGTTTTCTCCAGGCCGGGCAATGGGCTTGTCGATGCCGCCGTTGCCGTGCTCCAGCCTGAACCCCGAGCCTGCGAGGGTCACCGGTCCCCAGGGGGTCTCGGCCTGCTGCAGCAGGCCCCGGTGGGCCAATTGCGGGTGTTCGACGATTTCAGCGATATTGCGCACACGCCCACAAGGGACATCGGCTTCAATCAGACGTTTTTCCCAGGCATCGGGGTCGCCGTCTCGCATGGCCGACTCAACAATTTCGTGAATTTCCTCGCCATGCGCGATACGTCCCGCCCAGTCAGCAAAGCGGCGATCGGCCAGCACATCGTCGCGCCCGATGGTTTTCATCAGCCGCTCGTACTGCGCATCGGTGAGCGCTGCGAGCACGATGAAACCCTCACCACAGCGAAAGCGTGAGGCCGTAGGTTTGCGGGTGATCGACAGGTTGCCGGCCTGTGGATGGACATGACCCGAAATCATGTAGTCCGCCACCGGGTGGCCCAGAAAATTGAGCATGGAATCGAGCATGGCCACATCCACCAGCTGGCCCTGCCCTGTGTGCGTGCGCTGAAAGAGCGCGCCGGCCAGCGCAAAGGCACCGGTGATGCCGGTGGTGATGTCGGCCAGCGGAAAGCCCGCGCGCATCGGACCGGTGCTGGGCTCGCCTGTGATCGACATCAGTCCGGAGATCGCCTGGATCTTGCCGTCAAAACTCGGCGTGCGCCGCTCCGGTCCGGTGGTGCCAAACCCCGAGATGGCGCAGTAAATCAGCCGCGGGTTGATCTTGCGCAGCTGCGGCCAGCCGATCCCCAGTTTTTCCATGACGCCGGGGCGAAAGTTTTCGCAGACCACATCGGCATCCTGAGCCAGGCGGTTCACGATCTCTACCGCCTCGGGCTTGGAAAGGTCAAGCACCAGACTGCGCTTGTTGGCGTTCGACGCCATCCAGGAAGGACCCATCTTGCGCTGCGACCATTCGCTGGCGATGGCGCCGCCCTGTCTGGATGCCTCGCCACCCGGAGGCTCGATCTTGATGACATCGGCACCTTGAAGCGCCAGTTGCAGGGTGCAGAACGGGCCTGCCAGGTAATGCGTGAAGTCGAGGATCCGCACGCCCTCAAACATCTTGCCATTCGGGTTCATGTGTCAGGCCTTCTCGGCAATCGCCGAGTCGCGGATGGCGTGGGCGGTGCGCTTGATGGCCACCTGCTCGGCCTTGCGCCGCTCGATGTCTTCCGGAGTCAGTGCGGCGGCGTTGAGCACATGGTGCTTCCACTCGGCTTCGCCGTTCCATCGCAGCGGGTTTTGCACCGTGGTGCGTGATGCGATGGCCGACTCGAGCACCCGCAGTGCCAGCGCGAGCGTGCTGTCTTGTGAGGCTGGGTCGTAGGGCCGCGCCGCTGCGTTGCCAAGCGGCATGTCGCTGAAGAGGAAACGCGGCACGCCGCAGGTCTCGACGATGTCCTTCGCGCATCCCATGACCACGGTGGGAATGCCGGCGGCTTCAAGATAGCGCGCGGTCAGTGAAATGGATTGATGGCAGATCGGGCAATTGGCGACCAGGACTGCGACATCGACGCCATCTTCACGACAGCGCGCCAGGATGTCGGGGCAATCGATTTCAAGTGTGTGCCGCTGGCTGCGATTGGTGGGGACGCCGTGAAAGCGTGGCGCAACCGATCCGATCAGGCCAGCGGCCGCGGCGCGCCGCAGTGCCGGCAGGGGGAACCAGCAGTTGGCATCATCCGTGAGTTGACGGCGGTCGATGCCCACGTGCGAGACGCGCAGATCGTGGTCCACCGCGGTATCGCCCGAATAGGCTTTGTAGAACTTGGCTGCGGCGTTGTACGGCGCTTTGCAATCCTGTTGCCCCTTGCTCGGATCGAACGGGGCAGCCGTGGTGAGCAGCGCCACCCGACATTGCGACAGCGGTTTGCGCAGCGCCGTGAACGGCACATCCTGGAAGGATGCATAGCGGTAGTGATTGTTGGTGCCGAGTGCGTCGTACCAGGCATGGGTACGGTCGATGTAGCGAACCGGCACATCCCAGTCCGGGGAAAATCCCAGCGAATCGGTTTCGAAGGCCACGGGTGTCTCCTGTGTGTTCCGATGCATGGAACATGGGCTATCAAGCGTGGACCATGCTAGCACGCAGGGGTGAGGCCTACCGCACACACAAAGGGTCGATCACCCCTGTGCGCAGGTCCTTGAAATGGCGCCGTGGCTTGACCCATCGACTTGATCCTCTGGCTTGACCAACAGGGCGCCCGGTCACTACGATCGCCAGATCCCTTTCGACCCCGCGTCCGACAGGGCCCACACAGGCGATTCGGTCTGCATGCAGCCGGGCGCTCATTCAAGGAGACCGTCTCATGTCGACCCTGACCCAGGATCGTGCACCTCAAGTTGGCGCCCAGGCTTTGCCGCTGAATGCCATCGACGTCAGCCAGCCCGCGCTCTTTCGCGATGACACGGTCGGGGCGCT
>JBIKKG010000384.1:0-2595 GCA_044360485.1 Burkholderiaceae bacterium
ACGTGCAGTTGTTCGAGTCGACTTTCCAGATACTGCCGTACCAACCCTCAATAGCCACGCCGGTCGTCGAAAACTTGAAGGAGACTCCACTGGCAGGCGCGATGACCTCTACAGCGAAGTAGTGTTCCCAGGCGGTCGTGGACGTCGATCTGGTACGGGTAGCTTGGTCAGTAATGGGGTCGTTTCCCCCGACGCCATCGATCTGAAAGGGATCTAGGCCGCGTGCGGTAATGGGGCCGGTTAACGTGGGAATAGCGAACGCCGTCGACGTCGCCAGCGTTGCCAAGGCGAAACCCACCGCCTTGGCAAGCCGGGCGCCTGGCGCTGGCCCGGTCTTCTGAATGGTTGAAGTGATCATGATCTTAAGCTCCGAGTGTTGAAAGGCGCCTATTCGGCGTGAATGTCTAGAGCAGAAAGTGGGCCAGCGCGGCAAAGTCTTTGTTTTTTATAGTTTTGTCTTAGGTCAATGTCGTCAGGTCGCGTGGTTTTGTAAGGTCTACCGATGTGATTTTTCGCACAGTCCTGCTGGTCTTGGTTCACACAGCCCGGGGGGACGGTCTGATTCGGCGTGCCGAGGCGGGTGAAGCGCCACACGCTTCGCCGGGGCTGCGTATCGGAAACGGGATAGGGGGTCGATCAAGGCGGTTCGCGGTGATCGGTCACGCGCGCCACTGTCATGTCGGTGCCGCTTCCCCTACCCAAACATCCCCACCAACCGCATCAACCCCTGCACCATCGGCCTCTCAATCCACGGCAGGCCGATCAGCAAGAGCACCATCCCGGTTCCGATCGTGATCGGAAAGCCGATGGAAAACAGCCCCAGCTGTGGCGCCACGCGGGTCATGACCCCCAACAACAAATTCACGAACAGGATCAGAGCCAGAAAAGGCGTAGCAATCAGCAGGCCCAGCGCAAACACTTCGGCGCCTAAGGCGACGGGATCAAACCTCGCCACGAATTCGAAGGGCACGCGCCCGATCGGCAGACTGTCGAAGCTGCGCATCGTGGCGGCCACCAGCAGCAGCGGCCCGTTGAGCGCCACAAAGGTCAGCGTGGCAGTGGTGTTCATAAAGGCACCCACCGCATTGCCCTGACCGCCTTGCGGGTCGAAAAAGCCTGCATACGACAAACCCATCTGCATGCCGATGAGTTCGCCCGCCAGATCGAAGGCGGCAAAGGCCAGGCGTGCCGCAAAGCCAATGGCCAGACCGACCATCACTTCCTGCGCCACGTAACCCAGTCCCTTGAAGGACACCAGATCAATTCCAGCCGTGGGGACATTGCCCGGGGCGAGCGTGACCGCCAGCAACAGTGCCACGCCGACCCTTAAACGCGTGGGCACCGAGCGGATCGACAGCACCGGTGCGGCCGTGAACAACGCGAGAATGCGAAAGAAAGGCAACAGGAATGCAGCCATCCAGGTCTGCAGTTGCGCGTCGGTGAAACTGATCATCGTGTGCGGTGGTGGCTAAGGACGGCATGCACCCTGCGGCTCACAGCGCTGTGCCACGGATGGAGGCACGCGGCACCTGGTTTCAGCTTCCCAGCACCATCTGAGGGATGCTTTGCAGGGTGCGCTGCAGGTAATCCACCAGGGTGCTGATCATCCAGGGGCCGGCCACAATCAGGGTGAGTGCCACCCCCACCAGCTTGGGCAGGAAGGACAGGGTCTGTTCGTTCAGCTGAGTGATGGCCTGAAAAAAGCTCACTACGAGCCCCAGCGCCAGCGCCACCAGCAGCAGCGGCGCCGAGACGATGAGCATCAGTTCCAGGGCCTGGCGGCCCAGGGTGACAACGGTTTCAGGACTCATGACGTGGCCTTCGGCTTAGCCAAAACTGGCCACGAGCGATCCCACCAGCAGGGACCAGCCATCGGCCAGAACGAACAGCATCAACTTGAAAGGCAAGGCCACCAGGACCGGCGAGAGCATCATCATGCCCATCGACATCAGCACCGACGACACGATGAGGTCGACGATCAGAAACGGGATGAACACCATGAAGCCGATCTGAAAAGCAGTTTTCAGCTCACTGATCACAAAGGCGGGAATGAGCACGCGCATGGGCATTTGCGCCACCGGCTGCTTGTCGTCGACCTTGGCCATGCGCGCAAACAGACCCAGATCCGACTCGCGGGTCTGACGGGTCATGAAAGAACGCAGCGGTTCAGACCCCTTTTCAAGTGCGGCCTCAAAGCCGATCTTCTGCTCGGAATACGGCAGATACGCCTCCTGGTACATCTTGTCCAGGGTGGGTCCCATCACGAACAGGGTCAAAAAAAGCGACAGCCCCACGATGACCTGGTTGGGCGGCGTGGTCTGCAGGCCCATGGCCTGGCGCGTGAGGCTGAGCACAATGACGATGCGGGTGAAGCTCGTCATCAGCAACAGAATGGCCGGCAGGAACGACAATGCCGCAAAAGCGAGCATGGTCTGGATGGGCACCGAATAGGTGGTGCTGCCCCCCGCGCCGGGTGCGGCATTCACCGACACGGCGTTTTGCGCCAGCGCCGGCCCGCAGACGGCAAGCACCAGTGCGCCGATCAGCAGCACGTGCACGCGTGGAGATCGGGTGTGCTTAGTCATGACGCTTGAT
>JBIKKG010000385.1:0-2594 GCA_044360485.1 Burkholderiaceae bacterium
GAGCCGAGCCGGTGACCGGTCGGCTGCTCACCGAGCTGCCGCGCTTGAGCGAAGCCGGCCCGCAAATCCTGCAGGCCTTTGCCGACCTGGACGCCACCCAGCAGCGTGCCTGGCAGCGTCAGCTGAGTTTTCGACGCGGAACCGACGCCGGCGTGGACGCCGCGCCCGCGCTGACCCTGCTGGTGCGCGGCGCCGCCCTGCCCGGCCCGCAGCGCGGCTGGCTGGTAGTGTTCGATGACGTGAGCGAAGTGGTCTCGGCGCAGCGCGAAGTGGCCTGGAGCGAGGTGGCCCGCAGGCTGGCGCACGAAATCAAGAACCCGCTGACGCCCATTCAGCTGGCCGCCGAGCGGATGCAGCACAAACTGGCCGACAAGCTCCCCGCGCCCGATGCTGAATTGCTGGCCCGAAGTTCGCGCACGATCGTTGAGCAGGTCGGGGCGCTCAAGCTGATGGTCGATGAATTCAGCGACTATGCCCGCCTGCCGGCCGCACGCCTGGCACCGATGTATCTGAACGGGCTGGTGCGCGGCGCGCTTGGGCTGTATGCACCGCTCGAGACAGCAGGAAGTCTGCATGCGCAGCTTGAGCCCGATTTGCCAGCCATTCTGGGCGATGCCGGTCAACTGCGCCGGGTGGTGGTGAATCTGGTGAAGAACGCCCTGGAGGCCACCGAGCGTCAGACAGAGCGGCGAGTCGACCTGAAAACAGAAAGCGTGCTGCGCGCGGGGACGCTGGTGGGAGTGAGGCTGCTGGTGAGTGACAGTGGCCCCGGGTTTCCGGCCACCACCCTGGCGCGGGCCTTCGAACCCTATGTCACCACTAAGCCGAAAGGCACCGGATTGGGCCTGGCGATTGTGCGCAAGATCGCCGAAGAGCACGGCGCGCGGGTCGAACTGGCCAATCTCAGTGCCGAGGACGGAACGGTCCGGGGCGCGCAAGTCAGTGTGCTATTTACCAAGTTGGTAAAAAACGACGACAATTGCGGCATCCACACAACACTCGGGTCTGCCGACGCTGTCAAGGGGTCGCCCACAGGGCTGCCCGACGCTCGGTCCGGGAACTAGGAACACATGGCCGACATTCTGGTCGTTGACGACGAAATCGGGATCCGTGAACTGCTCAGTGAAATCCTGGGCGATGAAGGGCACACCGTGTTGCTGGCCGAAAATGCGCGCCAGGCCCGCGAAGCCCGCCAGGGCAACAGTGTCGATCTGGTGCTGCTCGACATTTGGATGCCCGACACCGACGGCGTGACGCTGCTCAAGGAATGGGCCGCAGCCGGTTCGTTGAACATGCCGGTCATCATGATGTCCGGTCACGCCACCATCGACACGGCCGTCGAGGCCACCCGCATTGGCGCGCTCGACTTTCTGGAAAAACCCATTTCCCTGCAAAAGCTGCTCAAGGCGGTGGAGCAGGCCCTGGCACGCGCCAGGGCGCCTGTGGTGCCCGCGCGTAGCGCTCCGCTGATGGCCCAGCAGGGCACGGCGCAGGTCTATCAGCCGTCAGCCGCCCACACGCACGGCGCACCCACCATCACCATGATGCCGCTGGGTCAGGCGCATGCCACGGCCAGTGCCCTGCACAACGTGGCGCTCTTGACGGCGCCGGTCGCCGGGGTGGCGGGCCTGCCAGCGTCTGCGCGCGAACTGCCCCTGGACCTCCCTTTGCGCGAAGCGCGCGACGCCTTCGAGCGGGCCTACTTCGAACACCACCTGTCGCGTGAGCATGGCTCCATGACCCGGGTCGCTGAAAAGACCGGCCTGGAGCGCACGCACCTGTATCGCAAGCTCAAGCAGCTGGGCATCGATCTGTCCAAGGGCGCGTACCGCAAGAGCGGCCAGACGCAGCACTGAGCGCCTCTTAAGGGCCTGTCGTGAAGATCATCATCCTGGGTGCCGGCCGGGTGGGCGAGTCGCTTGCCGAGAGCCTGGTGTCGGAGCAGAACGACATCACGGTCATCGACAATGACGCGGGGCGTCTGGCTGCGCTGCAGGATCGCCTCGATCTGCGCACGGTGCACGGGCATGCGGCATCGCCGTCCACCCTGCGTGAGGCGGGCGCCGAAGATGCCGACATGCTGATCGCCACCACGCAAAGCGACGAAACCAACCTGGTCGCCTGCCACCTTGCCGCGCAGTCCTTCAACGTCCCCAAGCGCATTGCCCGGGTGCGTTCATCGGAATTCCAGGACCATCCCGAACTGGTGGGCGAAGGTGCGTTTTCAGTCGACCATCTCATCGTCCCCGAGAAGGCGGTCACCGACACCATCGCGCGCTTGGTCGAGTTCCCCGAAGCGCTGCAGGTGCTGGAATTCGCTGGCGGCAAGGTAAGCCTGATCGCAGTGCGTGCGTATGCAGGCGGCCACCTCGTGCAGCACCCGATCCGCGAAATTCGTGCCCATATTCCGAAGATCGACTCGCGCATCGTGGCTATTTTTCGCGGCGACACCACGATCTACCCCGACGGCGACACCATGATCGAGCCGGGCGACGAAGTGTTCTTCCTCGCCGCGACCGAGCACATCCGCAGCGTGCTGACCGAGCTGCGCAAAATGGACAAGCCGGTGCGCCGCGTGATGATGGCCGGTGGCG
>JBIKKG010000118.1:0-9724 GCA_044360485.1 Burkholderiaceae bacterium
GTTGGCAGCGCGCGTCTGCCCGATGCGCTTCCAGAGCGACGCGAACATGCGGTGGCCGCCATGCGTACGGCCATGGTGCGCAACATCGGCGGCACCGAGCAATCGAGTCGGCCAGTGAGTATCACGGTGGTGAATGCAGCCGGCGTCGCGCAAGGAACCATTGCGGGGGTCGAGGTTCAGGCCAACGGAAAGATGCGCGACACCGAAGTGGTGCTGCTTGCGCGTTTCGCCGCCGATGGCGATCGGGCATGGCAGGCTGTGGTCCTGGGCCCGCGTCCTGATCGCGAACAGGCCGCGCTCTTTCTCGAATCCTTGCGGGTCATGCGCCCATGACCGATCGCGTTCTCGATGCCCGCGGTGAGTACGCCACAGGTGTGCTGGCGGTGCGTATTTTCGGATGCTTCGCGGCCGGCTACTTCATGTCCTACGGACTGAGGTCGGTCAATGCCGTGCTCGCCCCCGAGCTGATGGCAGAGATTGGTTTGAGCCACTCCCAGATGGGCTCGCTTTCAAGCGCTTATTTCCTGGCGTTTGCGCTCATGCAGTTGCCATTGGGTGTGTGGCTCGACCGGTTCGGTCCGCGTCGGGTCAATGCTGTACTCATGGGTGTGGCGGCATTCGGTTGTGCGCTCTTTGCTCTGGCCCACAGTTTCGGTTCGTTGTGGGTCGGTCGCGCCATGGTCGGTGCAGGCGTGGCTGCGGCGCTGATGGCATCGCTCACGGCCTTTCGTCAATGGTTTGCACCGGGTATGCAAACCCGGCTGGCTGCCTGGATGCTGATGGCCGGTACCGCGGGTGTTCTCACGGTCACCGTTCCCGTGCATCGTGCCTTGCCGGTGTTGGGATGGCGAGGAGTGTTCTGGGTGGCCGCAGGCTTGTTGTGCGCGATTGGCCTTCTGATGTGGATGGTCTTGCCGCGCGGGCGTGAGCTGCGAAACCCCTCGACACAGCGCTTTTTCGAGTCGATGGCCGGTTATCGCGAGGTGTTTCGCAATGGCTATTTCTGGCGCATGTCGATGACCGCTGGCATTGTGCAGGGCGGCTTCGTGGCGATGCAAAGTCTCTGGATCGGGCCCTGGTTGGACAAGGTGCTGGGCTTCAGTGGCGACGAGCGCGCTGATCGGCTCTTCGCCTTCAACTTCGGATTGCTGCTCAGTTTTATGGCCCTAGGGTGGCTGGCGCCCAGGGTCTCGCCCGAGCGTCCGGCGCTGGCTCGCATCGTGGCCTGGGGTACCTTGGCCGTGGTCGCGCTGGAGCTCTTTATTGCTTGGGCCCCAGGTCCGTCGTCGTGGTGGATCTGGTTGGGCTATGCCGCAGCCGCTACGGTATACACCCTGGTGCAGCCTCGGGTGGGTCAGGCTTTTCCCCAACACCTCGCTGGGCGCGCCCTCACGGGTTTCAATCTGGTGATCTTCAGTTGGATGTTCTTAAGCCAGTGGGGGTTCGGTGTGGCGATTGACGCGGCACGCGCCAGTGGTCTGAGCGAGCCACAGGCATTCCGAACGGCTCTGGTCGGTCTGGCGGGTTTGCATGGCGTCTGTCTGGCGGCATTCGTGCTGTGGCCACGTCGATGGGGTGGCCGCTGAGCGCTGCATGGTCAGGCGCCTGATCTCGTCGATTTCGCCTGCCCTGCAGTTCAGGTGCCCAGTTCAGGTGCTCAGTTCAGGTGCTCAGTGCGGCTACTCAGTGCGGCTACTCAGCGCGTGTGCCTGATAGATCGGCTCAGTGCCAGGACTCAGCTCAAGGACTCAGTGCGCGTGTTGACCCCGTTCGTGCCTTCAGGGTGGCCATATGCCGATCTCACCGCGAGCGCGACGCCGCCGACCAGCAGGCCGACGCCCAGACTGACCCAGAGATCAGGCCATGCGCCGCGCCACACATAGACATACCCCAGACCGGATAGTGTCTCGAAGACGATGAGCTGGCCCATGAGCGGCACCGATAGCCGGCGAGACGCGATGCTCCAAAGTTGGGTACCGAGCCAGGACGCAAAAAGACCCAGCGCCAACATCCAGAGCACGAAGGCGCCTGGTTGCGGGCCCAGCCATGCACTGGTGCTCGAGCTGCCCTGATCCCCGGTGGTGAAGTTGGCACTCAAGCATGTGACTGCCGCCCACGTGATTAACGCGAGTGGCAGGGTCATCAATCCCTGGGCGGTCGTCCAGGTGGCCGCACTCACGTGCGGATGCCGCTTCATCCAGCGTGCATTGCTGATGGCATAGCGTGTCCAGCATCCCACCGCAAAAAATGCAAGCGTTGCGCCCGCCACGGTCCGCATAGGCCCGCTGAAGGCGCTCGATTCCGGCTGACGTGTTTCGAACGTGATCTGCGGGGCGTGGCCCACCGCCAGGCCGAGCGCTTCATGGCCGACCAGAGCGATGCCAGCGCCAATCACTCCGAGTGCAGGCAGCAGACGACGCCAGGGCAGTTCCTGATGGGATGCGTTGGCGACCAGTGCGATCGAGACTGGGAGGGTGCCGATGATGACCGCGGTCAGCGGACCGTCTGCCAGTTGAACAGCCGCCGCCACGCAGCTGTAGTACACGATGTTCCCCACAGCCGAGAGCTGGATGGCTTCGATCCAGTCGGTACGGTGCAGCTGACGCAGCGCATGCCTGGCAGGCCACGCCAACACACAGGCCACTAACCCGAAGGCGGTGTAGCGACCTGCCGCCAGCAGTGCTGCCGGATAGTCCGGCAACAGCAGCGGGACCAGGAAGATCAGCCCCCAGCACAGCCCTGCAGCTGCTGCACAGGCCAGCCCCGCTGCGTGTTCGTTCCCTTGGCCGTTGCTGGGTTGCGGCGTCAACGGGTGATGTCGAGGATACGGTCGGGGTGTGGGAAGGGATCGAGACCGTAGAGCGAATTGGCCTGGTTGTGGGGGTGGCTCGCGGCTTCGATGAAATTGAGCACTGGCGCGGCACAGGCATCGAAGCGTTCGGCGTGCTGGCCCCACTCTGCAAGTGGGCGCTTGGCGAAGGCTGCAGAAAACTTGGCGACCGTGTCGGGCCAGGTACTGCGGTCGTTCTGTTTGGACAGGTCGATCTGTCCCTCAAGCCCGGTCATTTTGACCAGTTCGGCGTAGAACTTCGGCTCGATGGCGCCGACCGACATGTGGCGCCCATCCGAGGTGGCATAGACGCGGTAATACGGTGCCCCACCGTCGAGCACATTGGCTTCACGGTCGGTGGTCCAGCGGCCGGCGGCGAGCATGCCGTAGAAGATGTGCGACAGACCCACCGAGCCCGCCAGGATGCTCGAGGTGACCACGCTGCCGCGCCCGTCGACCGAACGTTTGACCAGCGCCGAGAGAACGCCAACCGCCAGATGCATCGCTCCGCCACCGTAGTCGCCCACGACATTGAGCGGCGGCACCGGGGTGTCTTTGGTGCCGATCGCGTGCAGCAGACCGGATAGCGCCAGGTAGTTGATGTCGTGGCCTGCGCGCTCGGCGTAGGGACCTTTTGTGCCCCAGCCCGACAATCGCGCAATGACCAGCCTGGGATTGCTCTTGAGGAGGACGTCAGGACCCAGGCCTAAGCGCTCGATCACGCCCGGGCGAAACCCTTCGAGCATCACATCGGCGCCGTCGATCAGCGCGCGTGCTTGCGCCAGCCCTTCCGGGTTTTTGAGGTCGATCGCCACGGGCGTCTTGCCATAGTTGCTCAGATCGAAGCGCGGGTTGGTGGGCATGCCCAGACCCGGGTCGGATGGCGGCGAAACGCGTTTGACATCGGCTCCCAGGCTGCGCAGCAGCTGACCGGCGAACGGAACAGGGCCGATCGCATGCAGTTCGATGATCTTGATGCCAGCCAACGGCTGGTCTGCGGCGGTTTGCGCATTCATGTGGAGTCTCCCCGGTGTGGTGGTCTGGATCGGCCGCACTGGTTCCTGTGTAGACGGATGGCGTGCGAGCGCTTCAGACCGATTCTAGCTTGCGACCTGATCAGGCTGGCGCGACTGTGCCAGTGCATCGGCCAGCGTGACACTGCCCTGGGCGCCTGAAACCCCCAGTTTCTGATTGAAGACAAAAAACGGCACGCCGCTGATGCCTAGCTGCCGCGCGCGCCGATCCATCTCGGCGATGTCATCCGTGCCTTCGCCGGTATCGAGCCAGGCACGGGCCTGGGCGCCATCCAAACCGACTTCGCCTGCGATGGCGGCCAGCACGCCACGGTCGCCAATAAAGCGTCCGTCGACGAAGTACGCCTTGAACAAGGCCTCCACCAGTGCGTCGGCATTGTGGCCATCAGCCTGAGCCCAGGCAATCAGGCGATGCGCGTCCAGGGTGTTGGGCTGCCGTTCGATGTGATCGAAATTGAGGGACAGCCCGGCTTCCCGGCCGGCTGCTTTCACACGCTCATAGATCTGAGTGGCCCGGTCGGCGCCGCCGAATTTTTCTTCGAGGTATGCGCTGCGATCCACGCCTTGCGCCGGCAGGTTGGGGTTGAGCTGAAAAGGATGCCAGCGCACGGTGGGCCGCTGCGCTTCGGGCAGCGATGCCAGCGCCTGTTCAAGATGCCGTTTGCCGATGTAACACCAGGGGCATACGACGTCGGAGACCACGTCAATGGTGTCGGGTGCGGCAGAGTGGTCTGGGGCGGATGGGTTCATGGGGATCCTCAGCAAAGTGACCGGCGCAGTCCGACCGCCTGGGCCAGATGGGTCGTGAGCAACCTGGGCGCAGCGTCCAGATCGGCGATGGTGCGGGCAAGGCGCAGCAATCGGGGCAGGGCGCGCGCGGACAGGCTCAGCCTTTGAATGGCCGCTCCCACCAGAGAGCGGCCAGCGTCGTCCAGCGCACAATGTGCCTCTAATTCGGGGCCATCGAGATCGGCATTGGGCCGGGCCTGGCGCAGCATGGCGCGCTCGCGGGCTTGCGCGACGCGTTCACGCACCACGGCGCTGGACTCGCCCCTGGGCGCGTGGAGGATCTCTGACTCGGGTACGGCGGGGACATCGATGTGCATGTCGATGCGATCGAGCAGGGGCCCGGACAGGCGACCACGGTAGCGGGCGATGTCTTGGGATGCGCAGCGGCAGGTCCGGCTGGCATGGCCCAGATAACCACAGGGGCAGGGGTTCATGGCAGCCACCAACTGAAAGGCCGCGGGAAACTCGCACTGCCGGGCCGCCCGCGAAATGCTCACGCGACCGACTTCCAGCGGCTCGCGCAGATGTTCGAGGGCGTCGCGGCGGAACTCGCCGAGTTCGTCCAGGAACAACACACCCCGATGTGCGAGGGACACCTCGCCTGGGCGAGGGGTGCTGCCACCCCCGACCAGTGCCACCCCTGACACAGAGTGATGCGGCGAACGGAAGGGCCGTTTGCGCCAGTGCTCGGGCTGGAAGCCATCGGCCGTGAGCGATTGCACCGCCGCTGATTCAAGCGCTTCATCGTCACTCATGGGCGGCAGCAGTCCAGGCAGTCGCCTGGCGAGCATGGATTTGCCGGTGCCGGGGGGACCGACCATCAGCAGACTGTGGCGCCCAGCAGCAGCGATTTCGAGTGCGCGCCGCGCAAACGCCTGACCCCGTACCTCGGACAGATCGTCCGCAACGGCCCCTGACGCCCAGACCGATGATGCAGTGGGTACTGTCTCGGGCAGCGGTAAAGGGGTATTGCTCGTGATGGCCTCCCAGACCTGGCGCAGGCTGTCGGCCGCTCGGGTGCCTGGGTAAGCGGCGGGCGAGGCGTCCCGGGCGCTGGGGGCGGGAAGAATCAGCAGCCCCGCTGCCCGGCTGCGCCGGATGGCTAAAGCCAGCACAAGGGCCCCTTTAATGGGACGAAGCGCGCCAGTGAGTGATAACTCACCCATGAGTTCGATGTGTTCGAGTTGTTTTGCCGGCAGCCCTGCAGCGGCGCTCAGGATGCCGATGGCGATCGGTAAATCGAAGCGTCCGGACCCTTTGGGCAGATCGGCTGGCGCGAGGTTGACTGTGATGCGCCGGTTGGGAAATTCGAAGCCTGAGTGCATGAGCGCAGCCCGCACCCGTTCCCGGCTTTCCCTGACCTCGGCATCAGGCAGGCCCACAATGTGAAAAGCCGGCAGGCCATTGGCCAGGTGCACCTCAACATTGACTGGCGGCGCCTCCAGGCCAATCAGCCCTCGGCTGCGGACGATGGCCAGCGACATGTGGAGGTCCTGGGCAGAGCGCTGGCGACAATGGCCTGGCGTTCGGCTGCCGATCAGCCGGGCTGGCGGGGCGCGGTCGGCGCAGTATCCGCGCCCGCGGCAAGCCTGGCCTCGAGGGCTTCAATGCGCTGACGCAGGCGCGCCACCATCTCTACCTGGATGTCGAACTCTTCGCGAGTGACCAGATCCATGCGCTGAAATGTCTGCGCCATCATGGCCTTGAGGTTGCGCTCAATGTCAGCGGCAGGGCTGGCGCGCAGCAGTTCCGTCATCCGCTGCTGGACATCCTGAAGAAGGGAAGGGCGGTCCATAGAAGGGCTCCGAAGCGAGACGAGGCGGATGGGATAGGAGGCGAATTCAGTCTAGCACGCTGACTTTTGACGCTGGCATGGCGACTCAGACTCTCGACTTAGACCCAAGGGCTGACCCGGCGCGCACATGCCCCGTTGACCAACCTGGTGCACCATGTTGGGGCGTTTGCTTGAGGAGACCCAGCATGCGCCCCCTCAATTAGATCCATGCTGGTGCGAAATGCAGGTGGCACGGTAAATGCAAAGGTGAGTTCCGTATCCATGGCCAAGCCCGTACAGCGGCTTGCGTGGTGAGCCCTTTTTCCAGTCAAAGAGAGAGTCCAAGATGAAATACACCCTGACCGCCCTGACCGCTTTTGCCCTGCTGGCCCCCGTGGTGGCAGATGCCCAAACCGCTGCCCCGGCTGCGCCTGCCAGCTCCCTCACTGGCAACTTCACCCTGGTCTCGGACTACCGGTTCCGCGGAATTTCGCAAAGCTACAAACTGCCGGCGGTCCAGGGCGGCATCGACTACGCCCATTCGAGCGGCCTTTATGTGGGCAACTGGAATTCCAGCGTGTCGGGCAATCAGTATCCCAACGGCGCCGTGCTGGAGATGGACTTCTACGGTGGCTACAAGTTCCCGGTGGGCGGTGATATCACCCTGGATGTGGGCGGTATCTATTACTACTACCCGGGCTCGTACTACAACGGCTTCGGGGGCCAGCGCCCGACTTACAACAATTTCGAGGTCTATTTCGGTGCCGCCACCGGCCCGTTCAGCGCCAAGATCTTCTGGGGTGTCAGCGATTTCTTCGGTCTGAGCACCACCACTGGTGGCCAAAGCTCGAAGGGCTCCTATTACATCGATCTCAACTACACCGCCGAGATCATGCCGAAGACCAATCTGGTGGCTCACATTGGTTATCAGAGCGTCAAGAACTACTCGGATCTCAGCTACTTCGACTACAAGCTCGGTGCGACCTATGACATCCACAACGGTTGGCTGATCGGGGCCGCGGTGGTCGGCACCAATGCCGACAAGAACCTGTATTTCGCGGTCGACGGCCAGGGCAAGCGCAAGAGCATCGGTGATACGACCGTGGTCTTCTCCATCGGCAAGACCTTCTGAGCCCGCGGCGGGGCTCGGCCCCGCCCGTCAACCAGACAGACCCGGAGGAACACTCATGAAACTGATTACCGCCATCATCAAGCCCTTCAAGCTGGACGAAGTCCGCGAGGCGCTCTCCAACATCGGGGTGCAGGGCATCACCGTGACCGAGGTCAAAGGCTTCGGACGTCAGAAGGGACATACCGAGCTCTATCGCGGCGCCGAATACGTCGTCGACTTCCTGCCCAAAGTGAAAGTCGAAGCAGCTGTGTCGGCCGAACTGGTGGAGCGCGCGGTGGAAGCCATCGAGGCGGCTGCCCGCACCGGCAAGATCGGCGACGGAAAGATCTTTGTTTACGACCTCGAGCAGGTCATCCGGATTCGAACCGGCGAGACCGGCGCCGAAGCGCTCTGAACATCTCACGCTATTGAGGACGCTCACCATGAAACGCATTGTTCGAACGCTCGCGCTGGCTGCAGCGCTGGGCCTCGCGCCCTGGACGGGCGCACTGGCGGCTGATGCCGCCTCATCTAAGGCCGCACCAGTGCTGCTGGCCCAGGCTGCGGCCACCACCGAGGCGCCCAAGGCCGATACGCCGGCGGCCACCCCTGCTGCTGAAGCGCCCAAGGCTGAAGCGGCTGCCGCGACGACCGCAGCCGCTACGGAAGCACCGAAAGCTGAACCGGCTGCTGCGCCGCCCGTACCGAACAAGGGCGACACGGCATGGATGACCATGGCCACCGTGCTGGTCATTCTCATGACACTTCCTGGGTTGGCGCTCTTTTACGGGGGCCTGGTCCGCTCGAAGAACATGCTGTCGATCCTCATGCAGGTGCTGACGGTGTTTTCGTTGATCACCGTGCTCTGGATGGTCTACGGCTACACGCTCACGTTCGGCGGTGCCGGCACGTTCTACGGCAACTTCGACAAGATTTTCCTGAAGGGCATCACGCCGGATTCGGTCGCTGCCACCTTCAGCAAGGGCGTTTACATCCCTGAGCTCATTTTCGTGGCCTTCCAGTGCACGTTCGCAGCGATCACCTGTGCGCTGATCGTCGGCGCCTTTGCCGAGCGCATCAAGTTCTCGGCGGTGCTGCTGTTCTGCGTCATCTGGTTCACTTTCTGCTACATCCCTATCGCGCACATGGTGTGGTTCTGGGACGGTCCGGACGCGATCACCGATGCCAAGACGCTTGAGGCCGTCACTGCCAATGCCGGCTGGCTCTGGGGCAAGGGCGCACTGGACTTTGCAGGCGGTACGGTGGTGCACGTGAACGCCGGGATCGCGGGCCTGATGGGCGCCTACCTGCTCGGCAAGCGTGTGGGCCTGGGTCGTGAAGCCATGGCACCGCATTCGCTGACATTCACCATGATCGGTGCGTCTTTGCTGTGGGTCGGTTGGTTTGGCTTCAACGCTGGCTCCAACCTCGAAGCCAACGGCGTGACTGCACTGGCTTTCGTGAACACGCTGCTTGCCACGGCTGCCGCGGTGGTGTCCTGGTCGTTCGCCGAGTGGGCCAGCAAAGGCAAGCCCTCGATGCTGGGCGCAGCGTCGGGTGCAGTGGCCGGTCTGGTCGCTATCACGCCGGCCTGTGGTTTTGTGGGTCCGATGGGCGCACTGGTCATCGGCCTGGTGGCTGGCGTCGTCTGCCTGTGGGGCGTGAGCGGCCTCAAGCGCATGCTCGGTGCGGACGACTCGCTCGACGTCTTCGGTGTGCACGGTGTGGGCGGTATCGTCGGTGCGTTGCTCACCGGTGTGTTTGCTGCGCCCTCGCTTGGCGGCACTGGAATCTTCGACTACGTCGCCAACGCAGCCAACCCCGAGTACTCCATCGGCGGGCAGGTCTGGATTCAGTTCCAGGCGGTGCTCACGACGGTGATCTGGTCGGCAGTCGTGTCCTTCATCGCCTACAAGCTGGTCGACATGATCGTCGGTCTGCGGGTACCTGAGGACGAAGAGCGCGAAGGTCTGGACATCACTTCGCACGGCGAATCGGCCTATCACCATTGATCCGGGGGTCGGCGCCCTGATGTGCCGACCTTGATTCCCCGGCGGCGCCATCCTGGCGCCGATGCATGCAGCGGGCGCCTTCGGGTGCCCGTTTGCTTTGAAGCGCGCTGCAGCCAAACCCGACAGCGCGTGCTTGCATCACACGCATCATGCACATCGCACAGCGTTCACATG
>JBIKKG010000386.1:0-2581 GCA_044360485.1 Burkholderiaceae bacterium
CGCCGCCAAGGTGATGCGGCAATGGTTCGATTGCGGCGCGCCGCAGGTGACGAGCGTGTCAGCGCCTTTTTCCAGGGCATCGGCCACCAGAAACTCGAGCTTGCGGGTCTTGTTGCCACCCGGGGCCAGCCCCAGCATGTCATCGCGCTTGACCCAGATCTCAGGCCCACCCAGCGCTCGGCTGAAATTGGGCATCGGCTCAAGCGGCGTGGCGCCTTGCGTATAACGGCGGCGCGGAAAACGGGACAGATCCATCGTCAAGGGCTCCAGTGAACGGAATCGTCAATCGGGTAGACAGGCCGCCGCATGCGCGTCCACGGCAAAGTCTTGAGCTTGGGCGTTGTGAGCCCGGGGCAATCGACTTCAAAGATGCGCGAAGGCGGCGCGAAGGTGTCAAACGCCGCACGGAAATGGCCTCGGCTTTTGACGACCAGCGTGCGCACATCCGCCAGGTCGACACCGAGGATATCAAGCTGCGCAGGATCGAGCAGTTGCTGACGCAGGCTGATGACGGCAACGCGCAGACCATCGATCTGCAACAGCGCGCTGGGGCCCATTTCACGGGTGGAGCCCGCCGCCAGGCCGCGCCGCCCCACGAAGCGGCCGTCGGAAAGGGCCAGCACGCGGGCAGGGGCCTCGAAAGGCCGGGCATATCGATCATCGCGCGCGCTGCGGTTAAAGCGCGCCACAAACTCTGCGCCCACCCCGGCCTGATACGCCTGCGCCGCCAGCGCCGCATCAGTATGCACGGCCAGCAGCACGCCTTGCGCACCCGCCTGATGCAGCGCAGCCAGCAGCCAGGTGGTGTTGCCACCGCCACCGCCCCCCGGGTTGTCGGCCACATCGGCAAGGATGAGCCCGGGCCCTTCTTTCTGCAGCCCAACCTGCACGGCTGCGCTGACCGCGTCGTCTTGCGACGTCAGCTGCAATTCAAAACGCTCGCGTGCAGCCCAGACCTGCGCAGCCAGTTCATTCGCCACACGACGCGCCGCAGCACGGTCGCCCTGCGAAGCACTGACCACTACCGCAAAGCCACAGGTTGGGCTGTCAGCCAGCGCAAAGCCCCCGCACAGCGACACATCCAGAATGTTTGCGCCCACCCGCTGCTGTCCGATCTGGATGAGATCGTGATACGGCATGCCAGGCGCCACCAGTTGGGTCGTGGCCGGCGGCACAAGCGGCAATTTGACCAGTTCCACCACCCCCGGACCCTCAGTCAGCAATGTGCGCAGATGCCGTGCGCAGTCTGCACCGCGGGGCCGCTGATCCACATGAGGATTAGTCTGATAGGCCACGAAAGCCGACAGCGCATCGGCCATCATCGGGGTCACATTGGTGTGGAGATCGAACACCGCCACCACTGGTACGCCGGGGCCCACGATCTGGCGGATGCGCTCAAAGAGCACACCATCCGGATTGTCGTGCTGCGTGGTCAGTGCCGCACCATGCGCAGCGATAAAGACACCATCAACCGAACCAGCTGCTCTCAAGCCGTCGCCGATCTGCGCGAGCAACTGCTCGAAAAAAGCATGCTCTACCGGCCCCCCGGGCTGCGCCGCGGCGACACGCAGTGGCACGGGCTCCCAGGGACCACTGCGATCCATCTCGGCGGTAAAGGCTGTGAGGGTGGGCAACGCATGCGATTGCGGCAATCGCATCTGTTCAAGGAGTGCCTCACCCGATTGGTCGAAGACGTCGGCAAACGAGCCTGCGGTGCTGACCGGTGACCACCGGTTGCACTCGATGAAAAACCCGCACACGGCAATGCGCGGCTTGGACGCAGCCGACGCGCCGTGGGCGGCGTCTGCCGTCTGTGAGGCGATGTGTAGTGCCACCTCTGCGGTCCTTTTCGCGCTCATTCCGGCTTGATCCGCGAGGCAATCGGCCCGTAGGTCTTTTGCTCACCCACATAAAAGGCACGGGCCTCGGTGACGGTCAGCGGCCGCGACAGATCCGAGCCTGCCTTCAGACGCGCCTCTCGGACCGCCGGCACTTGCAATGTCTCGTTCACCGCGGCATTGAGCCGATTGAGAATCGGCTCCGGCGTGGCTGCGGGCGCAAACACCATGCCCCAGGTCTGCAGGTCGAGATCCTTCAGCTCTTTGGACTCGGAGAACGCAGGCACATCGCGCAGCGTTGCGACCCGGTTGCGTGAGGACACACCAATGGCCTTGATGCGACGCATCTCCAGCATGGGCATGGCATTGGCGACCGAGGTCGCACCCAGGTCGATCTGCCCGGCGAGCAGATCAGTGAGGATGTTCTGGCCCCCCCGGTACGGGATGTGCACCATGAATGTACCCGTGCGGGCCTTCACGATTTCCGCGACGACATGCTGGAAGGTCCCGATACCAGGCGACCCATAGGTGTACTTGCCTGGGTTGCGCCGCGCCAGTGCAATCCACTCATCCATTGTGTTTGCCGGAAAGTCCGGGCGTACCGCAAAGCACAGGGGTGTTGCGCCCGCCAGTGCGACCGGTGCGAGCTCACTCGACCTGTAGTTCACCGAGGGATTGATCAGCGGCACCAGCACCGCCTCGCTCAAGGATCCATAGAGCAGCGTATGGCCATCAGGCGCCGC
>JBIKKG010000387.1:0-2577 GCA_044360485.1 Burkholderiaceae bacterium
AGCGCAAGGCAAAGGGTATAGGTCATCTTCAGAAGCACTTGAAACGCTGAGGGTTGAAACCGACACTGCCTGGCCAGTGATCTGACCGAACGCCCAAACCGGGTCAAACCACGGGCAGGGCGCGGTGCGAGTGCACCGGGTGAGTGAGCGGGCGACGGGGCTCAACGGGCAGACCGCTTACTGCGGGCCCATGAGCCACCGCTCACCTCAGGCGAAGCGCGGAGGTCGGAGCGGGAGTGAAAAGAAGCCGACTGCGGGCTGCGTGAGCCAGGCATGCAACCGATCCGAACCCGCCTGCAGGCTCAATCGTTCACGATGCGCGTGCAGATGCAAGGTCTCGAGCGGGTCGATTGATCCGGACGGCTCAATGCCCAGTTCGATGAAAGCGGTCTGAGGCTCAGTACCGGATTTCAGGAACTGATCAGCGAGCGGCGACGACAAGGGATCGGCGTCGCGTGCCGCGGACAACAAAGCGGCATCCGCCGCGGCAGTGCTGGCCTGACGGGCGTTCCAGGTGTCAAGAACCCGGTCGTGCGTCCACTGCATCGAGGCGCACGCGGCCCACAGCACGAGTGCGAGCACTGCGAGCGCGCCGGCGCGACGTACCAACCAGGGCTGCGCAGAGGCATGGCGAGACGCGCGCGAGCGCGACGCTGGCTGACACAAAAATGTAAAAAACGCAGACACCATGCTGCAAGGCTACCCCACAGCCTGCAGAGACGATTGGCAAAAACCTATAAATGCCGGGGTTTAGCCGTTCAGCGGTCAAGCCAGGGTGATGACCACCGCGCCTTCGTCCAGCCGGTCTCCCTCGGCGATCCGGATCTCGGTGACCGTACCCCCGGCAGGCGCCTCGACGGGTATTTCCATCTTCATGGACTCCATGATCACGAGCACATCGCCCTCAGCGACCTTCTGGCCGACGGCCACCTCGATTTTCCAGACGTTGCCAGCCACTTCGGTACGGACGACAGCCATGCGAGCCTCATTGAACAGGTGAATGCAAGAATGCGGGACCGGCCCACTGTCCGGCGCGGCTGCTCACCCTGTCAAGCCAGACACCCTAAAGGCGGTATGCGCGGTCGGGGCGGTCTACGCAAACCTTCGAACATTGACACCGGAACAGGCTTCACATGAACGCATCATCGGCGCGGCACAGTCGTCATTCACACGCCAACGCACGGTCCCTGAGCACACGCCGACGCCTGCTGAGCGCGTCGGCCGCCGCCCTGGCCACGCTGTGCGCGCCATCGCTCGGACAAGCGCAGGCCTGGCCGGCGCGGCCCCTGCGCATGGTCGTGGTGTATCCCAGCGGCGGCGTGAGCGACTCGGTGGCACGACTGATCGCACCGCGCCTGGCCGAACGCCTGGGAACGCAGGTGGTGGTGGAGAACAAAGGCGGTGCCGGCGGCAGCATCGGGATGGACACGGTGGCCAAGTCGACGGATATGCACACCGTCGCCTTTGCCGCAGTGAGCCCGATCACGCTCAATCCGCACATCATGAAGCTGCCCTATGAGCCGCTGTCTGATCTGGTGCCGCTGGCCAGCGTGATGATCTCGCCGGTGTACCTGCTGGGCACGCCGCTTTTCTCCGGTCGCAGCTTCGCCGATGTGCTCAGTCAGGCCCGAGCCAAGCCCGGTGCGCTACGGGTGGCCACCTCGGGCGTGGCCAGCGTGGGCCACATCATGGTGGAGCAGCTGCGCGACAAGGCACGCATCGACCTCATCCACGTGCCCTACAAGGGCGGCGGGCAGGTGATCACTGACGCGGTGGGCGGACAGTTCGAACTGTTCACCACCAACCCGAGTTCCGCGGTCAATCCGCATGTGGACCGCGGGACGCTTCGACTGCTGGCGGTCGGCGCGGCCAAACGGCTGGAGTCGCATCCGGAGGTGCCCACGTTCACCGAGTTGGGCTACCCCGACGCCAATCTGATGTCGACCTTCGGATTCTTTGCACCGGCCTCGATGCCCCGCGCAGCGCAGCAAAGGATTCACGAAGAGATCAACCGGCTGCTGGCCCAACCCGATCTGCGCCAGAAGCTCATCGACTTCGACAATCTGCCGGCGCCGCTGTCCCAGCCGGATTTCGGTGCGCTGGTGAAGCGTGAGTTCGATGCCAATGCACGCATCGTGAAGTCGGCCAATATTCGGGCGGATTGAGTGTGATTGAACCTAGCAATAAGGTTGTACCGCTGAGCAAATATGGCTACCCATATGAAAACGACCATTGAGATTGCTGACAGCGTCCTGGATCAAGCCAAACGCGTGGCGCAACGAGAAGGCACCACCCTCAGAGCGTTGGCCGAACAAGGCCTGCGCCATGAATTAGCACGTCGCGGAAAGGGCACACGCAGCTTTCGTTTGCGCGACGCTTCATTCGGCGGCAAAGGATTACAACCTGGTATCCACGCGGGCGACTGGGATTCGATTCGCGAACTCGCCTATCGGGGCCGCTCGTGATCGCCGTAGACACCAATCTGCTGGTTGACGCGCACCGAAAGGACGCTGATTTGCATCAGCCCGCCTCGGTTCAATCTGGGCTCACCGTCTCATGGCCGCCCAACCTTCAGTC
>JBIKKG010000017.1:0-29846 GCA_044360485.1 Burkholderiaceae bacterium
CACCGAACTGAACGCCTGCCCGCAAGGCCAGCTCACTGATGCAAGTTAGGGGCATCAGGTCGTTGGCGCGGTGGGGTGGCGCAGCGCCTTTCGCCTGCCCCCGGCAAAGCCGGGGGGCAGGCGACGGCGCAAGCTGCCCCAACGCACCAACGGTCCCGCTCAACCCAGGTGTACGCATCAGTAAACAAAGCCCACGCGACCTCAGCAAACCCCGAAAACAGCCACCTCAGTAAGCCGCCTCCAGCAGCTTGACCACTCCCGCCTTGCCCTCAATCGGCCGGGGATTGCTGCGCACCCACATGTTGTGAATCGCCCCTGCGGCAATCGCCTCGAACTGCTCTGGCCTCACGCCCTGATCGCGCAAGCGCGTCGGCATGCCCAGCGATGCGATCAGCCGGGCCACAGCCCCCGCTGCATCGCCATCGGTGGCGCCCATCGCCTGGGCAATACGCGCCTGCTGCGCCTGAGTGCGCTCCAGATTGAAACGCATCACGTGCGGCAACATGATGCAAGAGGTGTAGCCATGACTGATACCCGTCACGGCTCCCAGACTGTGCCCAATCCCATGGCTCGCGCCATAGGGCACCCGCATGATCCCAAAACCGGCCATCCATGCGGCTTGCAGACACATCAGGCGGGCCTGCATGTCGTCGCGCTGCTTTTGCAGCACGGGCAGACCTTGTCCGAACAGATGCAAGGCCTGCAGTGACGTGGCATCGATCAGAGGCGAAGGCGCCACCGAACACAGCCCCTCAACCGCATGGTCGATCCCACGCACGGCCGTGGACAACCAGAGCCAGTCGGGGGTGTGCACGGTGATGGCCGGGTCCAGGATCACGCTGGCCGCGCCAATGAATTTGCCGGTGTAAGCATCTTTCGTTTTGCGAACCGGGTCGGTACAACCGCCCAGATCGGAAAACTCAGCCGCACCCAAGGTGGTGCTGACCACGATCTGTCTGCACGCAGGCGTTTGCACAGGCGGCAGCACGCGCGTGCCATCGGGGTTCACCCGCATGTGCCAGTCGCTCAGTCCCTCGACGGTGCGCACGTTGTGGGTCAGTGCAATCAGCATGACCTTGGACGTATCAATCGCAGTCCCACCGCCCACGGTCACCACCAGGTCGGGGTTGACTGCCCTGGCGGCCTCGGCCGCCGCGATGACGCTTGCGCGCGGCGTGTGCTCGACGCATTCATCGAAAGTGCCAACATGGCGATCACCCAGCGCACGCACGATGGCAGCGACGGCATCTGTCGTGCGGTTCAGCGTGCGCGAGGTGACGATGAACACCCGCGCGGCCTTGCGCCGATCAGCCTCCTCCACCACAGCCTGCGCTGCGGGCTTGCCCCAGATGACCCGATCCTGGGCCAAAAACTCATGACTGCCTGATTGCATGCGTGCTCCGATTCAAAGGGGATCGAGCGGGAACACCGGACGGCGCACCTGTTCGAATTTGAGCAAGGAATAGTCGGAAGTGGTGACCCCCACGCCTGCACACTCGACCACGTCACGGGCCAACTGCCCCAGCCCCGCTCGCCAGTGCACCCGGCTCTTGATGATCACAAAGCGCTTGCGCATCGGATCGATGCCCACGCTGTGGAAGCACTCCAGATCAGCAGGCTCCTGATAAAGCGACATGATCACCACTTCCACACCACCCACCTGCAGCACGACGGTGGGCCCATTGCGGGCTTGCGCACCCGCGCCCATCGGCCCGCGCAGCGTATAGAGCCCGTCAGTGATGCGGCGTACCCGCCCGGTCACAGCCAGCGGGGTGGCTGGCGCGCCGATGGAGGGCATGGCGGCCTTGCCGCCCAGCATCAGACTGACCTCGTTGCCCACACCCACCGCGATGGCACGCTGCACGCTGTCCGGGTCATGAATCGCATAGAACATGGCGTCGGTCAGCCCCTGGCGCAACACCTCGCCCAGGACCGCAGTGGTATCCATGGTGCCGCCCGAGGCCACGTTGTCGCAGTGATCGAGCAACACAATCGGCCCGGTGCGCCCGTTGGCAGGCTCATCAGCCAGCGTACGTGCCTGTGCGACCGATTCCGCCAGCGGCGCGCTGCGGTAGACGAAAGCCTGTCGTGCCGCCCAGGCCCGGTCAAGCAGCGCATCACGAATGGATTGCGCAGCGACAGCGTTCGCATCAACCTTCGCATCGGTACACACCACACAGGACAGGCCGGCTTCGCGGATGTCGGCGTGAGGAAACCCGACGAACACCGAGCATGCCAGCGCCTGGCCTGCGGCCTCATGATCCACACACGCTTGTTGCAACGAGCGGTTGGGCTCGGCGTGCGTACCTTGACGCATTACGTGCGGCAGCATCGGCCGATTGGCCCAGCGCATCACCGGCTTGACTTCACCGCGAATGGCCCGCACCAGGACCTGCGCGCAGCGCTGACCGGCCTCGCGCACATCGATGTGGGGATAGGTGTGATAGCCGGTCACCACTGTGGACAGGCCCACGATGTCCTCGTAGATATTGGCGTGCATATCCAGCGTCACGCCAATCGGGGTCCGCGGGTCGATGGCCCGGATCCGCCGCAACAGTTCGCCCTCGCCGTCTTCATGGCTGCGCGTGACCATGGCTCCATGCAGATCCAGCAGGATGCCGTCCCAGCCGCCCCGACGCACCGCGTCCAGAATCGCCCCCGAAATACGCTCGAACGCTTCATCCTCGACCGGGCCGCTCGGATTGGCATCACCCGCCACAGCCACGGTGATCTCGGCACCCTCGGCTTCAGCGACCGCAATGAATCCACCCAGGCCGCTGCCCGTCCCACGATGGGCCTGAATCGCGGCCTGACCGGTCACCATGTCGGGTCGGTAACCGAAGAATCGCTCAGTGGGCGTGGGCACCGGCGAGAAGGTATTGGTCTCATGCTTGAACATGGCGGCGAGCAGTCGCATCGCGGAGTCTCCTTGCAGAACGTCGACTACGTTAGCATGGCTGCTTTGCCTGCTTTTTCCGGAGCCCGCCATGAATGCAACTGCCCAAAGCGCCTGGGATTTCGAGGCCCAGTCGATCACCGGCAAACCCATGCCCCTGTCGCACTGGAACGGCAAGGTCGCGCTGATCGTGAATACCGCCAGCCAATGCGGCCTGACCTCGCAGTACAAGGGGTTACAGGAGCTCTATGACCGGTACAAGGACCGCGGCTTTGTGGTGCTGGGCTTTCCCAGCAATCAGTTCGGAGCGCAGGAACCTGGCTCCAACACCGAGATTGCTCAGTTTTGCGAACTCAACTACGGCGTGAGTTTTCCGATGTTCGCCAAGATCGACGTCAATGGCGACGACGCTCATCCGCTGTACAAATGGCTCAAGTCCACCAAGCCCGGGTTGCTGGGCAGCGAAGCCATCAAATGGAACTTCTCAAAATTTCTGATCGATCGCCACGGGCAAGTCGCTGAGCGTTATGCGCCCACCACCTCTCCGGAGTCAGTCAGCGCCGACATCGAAAAGCTCCTTGGCTGATCCCCGAACGACGCCCGGCGGGGCTGCTCGCGCCGCCGGCTGATCAGCCTGTCCACGCTCATGCATCCGTCGCACAGCGCCACGCCTGCCGGCACTTGCCATATCAAACTGGCGCAGGGCGAGGCGTCGCTCGTCCTGGAAGGCTCATGGCGACTCGCTCAAGTGGCGACGCTCAGTAGCGCCCTGTCTGACAAGACGGCCGAACTGACACAGGTGCGCGAGGTGGATGGCAGCGCACTGAGTGGGCTGGATACCGCCGGCGCGCTGACCTTCTGGTCGGCGTTGCGTCATGCAGGCGTTGATGCACAGCAGCTCGCACTACGCGGTTTTGATCCGCGTCATGCACGCATCGCCGAGCTCGTACGCGAGCGACTGGCCGATACCGCAGCACCAGCGCGGCGCAAGCCCTTCGGCGCCATGGCACGCTTTGGTGAGCAAGCCAGCGAACTCGGCACGATGTTGGTCGGCCATGTCCGGTTCCTGGGGTTGTGCCTCACCGAGCTTGCCCGTGTCGCCATGCAGCCGGCCCTGCTGCGAGGGCGTGAACTGCTGTCTCAACTCGGCCAGACAGGCGTGAGCGCCATCCCGGTCGTCGCTCTGGTGAGTGCCCTGATTGGCGTGGTGTTCGCCTATCTGCTGGGTCTGCAGGCTGAGCAATACGGCGCCAATGTCTTTGTGGTCGATGGCGTGGCACTGGGCATGACACGTGAGTTCTCGCCGCTGATCGTCGCCACGATCGTTGCCGGGCGCAGTGGTGCCGCCTTCACCGCACAGCTGGGCACCATGAAGCTCACAGAAGAGACCGATGCGATCCGCACGCTGGGGCTATCGGCTGAACAGGTGCTGGTGGTGCCACGCATCCTGGCACTGATGATCACGCTGCCACTTCTGGTGTTCATCGGTGATGTGGCAGGCATCGCCGGGGCCATGGTGATTGCACAGAACATGCTCGAACTGAATCCGCATGCTTTTATCGAGCGGCTGCATGTGGCGCTCGCACCGCGTCATTTTCTGATCGGCCTGGGCAAGGCACCCTTCTTTGCGCTGGTCATCGCGGTGATCGGATGTCGCATGGGCATGGACGTGGCCCGTGACACCCGATCCATTGGGATCAACACCACCTCAACCGTGGTCCAGGGCATCGTTGCCGTGATCGTGCTGGACGCGATTTTCGCGATCGTTTGTCAGAGGCTCGGATGGTGACAGCACGCCCTGAGCAAGCCGCCTGGAGCGGTCCGGATGAGGCCGATCGCGAAGTCGTCATCGACCTGCAGGGCATTGTCACGCGCTTTGGCAGTCAAACCGTGCATGACGGCCTCGATCTTCAGATCCGACGCGGTGATCTGGTGGCACTCATCGGTGGCAGCGGCACCGGCAAGTCGGTGTTGTTGCGTGAAATCGTGGGGCTGCAACGCCCGAATGCCGGCAGCGTGCATCTGCTGGGCACGGACGTCTGGAAAGCACCCCAGGAGGCCCTCGCCGCCACGCGCAGACGCTTCGGCATGATGTTCCAGGAAGGCGCGCTGTTTTCATCGCTGAGCGTGGCCGACAACGTGGCCACGCCCATTCGGGAGCATCTGGATCTGCCCGAGGCACTGGTCGACGAACTGGTGCGACTGCGGCTGTCGCTGGCCGGTTTACCACCCGATGCAGGCGCCAAAATGCCCAGCCAGTTGTCGGGTGGCATGCGCAAGCGCGCCGCAATTGCGCGTGCCATCGCCCTGGAGCCTGAGGTGCTTTTTCTGGATGAGCCCACCTCGGGACTGGATCCGATCACCGCCCGCGCATTTGATGCGCTGCTGGAATTTCTCAATCGTGATCTGGGCATTACCGTGCTGGTGGTCACGCACGACCTGGACACGCTGTTCGGCATTGCGCGCAGGATCATCGTGCTGGGTCAGGGCAAGGTCATTGCCGATGGCAGTCTGCAGGCCATCACGCAGACCGACGACCCGTGGATACAATCCTATTTTTCGTCGCGGGCCACCATGAACGCCGACGAATCCGCCACCCAGCCCCCCTCTCAGACGAGTGCCCGCGATGGAGCCTGAAGCCCGGTACACCCTGATTGGCAGCGTGCTGCTCGGCATTCTGGTGGCCGCGGTGGGCGCATTTGTGTGGCTGTCGAGCAGCGGGCGCTCATCGGATTTTCAGTTCTTCACGGTGTATTTCGAGCGCCAGTCGCTGGATGGCCTGCAGACTGGCGGCGATGTGAACATGCGCGGGGTCAAGGTGGGGCGCGTGGAGACATACAACATCTCGCGCGACAACATCAACCGCGTCGCAGTGCTGCTGCGGGTCAGCCGCTCGACCCCGGTGAGCGAAAACACCACTGCTGTGGTCACACGCAGCCTGGTCACCGGCATTGCGCGCATCAATCTGGAGACGCCCGGTCTGCCCGGCCCACCGCTCACCAACGCACCACCGAATGAGCGCTACCCGGTGATTCCAGAAGGCACATCAGACCTGGATCAGATTGCCAACTCAGTGAACAAGCTTGCGGAACGGACCGACACGGCGCTGGAACGGATCAATCAACTGCTCAGCGAAGGCAATCAGAAAGCCGTCACCGAGGCCCTGGTGGCATTGCGTGACCTCAGCCAGGGCATGAACATGCGACTGAGTCTGGTAGATCAGTCAGGGCAAGGCGCGCAGCAGACCATGGCAGAGATTCGTCGGGCAAGCCAAACCTTCGGCGCGACCATGACAGCCCTTCAGCAATCGCTGCAACCCGTCAGCCAGCAATCGGAGCGCACACTGGAAGACGCCCGGTTAGCCCTGAAGAGCTTCCAGGACACGAGCAGTCGGTTGGAGTCGAGTCTGTCCCAGTCTGTGGCTGGGCTCGACCGTACCGTAGGCCAGGTGGCGCAGCGCACCGATGATGCGCTCGACATCGGGGTGCACGAACTGCGGGTCAGCGCACAGGAACTGAGGACAAGCATGGATCTGATCAGTCGAGCCCTTGACCGTCTGCAAGACCCCAAATCTGCTCTGCTCGGCCCCAGCAGCGGCCAAGCCGGCCCCGGCGAGGAGATGCGCCAGTGAACCCCTCGCGTGTGACTTTTCGAGGGGCGATGCTGTGCGCAGTCGCCTTGGCTGTCTTGGGCGGACTGTCGGCCTGCGGCAATCCCCTGAAAAACAGTGCCCCGCGTTCAGAGTACTTCGTGCTGCGTGACCTTGGACCCGCCGCCGCACCCTCTGCCACGCCTGCGGCGGCGAGCACGGTCAGTAGCGTCGTGGCGGCGCCGGCGCTGGCCGCAGGCACTCCGAGGGTGCTGATGATTGCGGCAGGCCCCACCCCCACACTGTTTGACAGCGAGCGGATGGTGTTCAGCCCGGATGGTGTGAGCCGCGCCTACTACCACTTTGCCAACTGGAGCGAACGCCCCGCGCGCAGCCTGGTGCAATTGACTGAGGCCCGGCTGGCGCAGGACCCTGCGTGGAAGAGTGTGGTCAGTACGGTGGCCGGCGTGCGGGGCGACCTGCTGCTGACTCTGAAGATTGACGACCTGACGCATGAGGATTCAAAGCAGCCGGGCACAGTACGGATTGCTGTGACAGCCGAACTGCTTGACTGGCGCCAGCGCAGGCTGGTGCAGCGCCGGCCATTTGAGCGCCGTGTTGCTGTGGAGACGCGCAATGCCGCAGGCGCTGCGGCGGCTGCGAATCGGGCGGTGACGTTACTGCTCGACGACCTCGGCGCCTGGGCTCGCGAGGCCGCTGTGGGCGTTCAGAAATAGCTTGGTTCAGTCGAGTTCTGGAATGTGAATGCCTCGACGCAAATAGGTGGGGGTATCCAAAGACGGGCGGCCTGCGTTCGCCACGGCGCGCACCCTTTGCACACCAGGGCTGGGCGCATGCAGGGGCGCGGGCAGGAACCATCCCTCCATGACCTGCCCCAACCATGCAAGACAGGACCCGCCCGAGGCGGAATGCGCTGCAGCGCGCGGGGCGGAAGGCAGGGGCTGTGCAGTGACGGATGACATGGCATGACTCCTTGAAGACACGTGAGACGCTCAAAAGCGCATGCGCTCATACTCCGCCTCCAGTGGCTCATAGCGTGAGCCAGTCATGACGTGCGACCGCTTGTCTGCACCGCCCCTCTGATCCACTTGCCCACGGCATGACCGCACCCAACACCCAGACCCCGGCTTCGCCTGCCCTGCTGCCGCTGATCTTCGCCATGGGCCTGTACTACGCCGTGCATGCGGCCATTCGAGTGCAGGCGCCAGGCAATGTGACACTGGACGAGTCCGAGCAGATGCTGATGGCCCGGTGGTTTCAGTGGGGCTATTCGCCCCAGCCCCCGCTCTATACCTGGCTGCAGGCCGCCTTGTTTCGCGTGATGGGGGAAAGCGTCGCCGCACTCACCCTGCTGCGCAACGCGTTGCAGTTGGTGGTCTTCGTGGGCTTTCACCTGATCGCCCGGCGTGAATTCGGCGATCGCACCCGCACGGTGCTGGCCAGCGTATCGCTGCTGCTGATTCTGGAGTTCGTATGGGACAACCAGCGCGAGCGCACCCACTCGTTGCTGGCGCTGGCGATTGCCGTCATGCAGTTTCGGGTACTGCTTTCCTTGATCGACCGCCCGCGTCTGACGGTCTACCTGATCAGCGGCGTACTCGCTGCGGCCGGTATGCTGAGCAAGTACAACTACGCGCTGTACCTCTTCGCGTTATGCATCGCGCTGATCAGCCGTCCGACGTTGCGCGCTCGCCTGCTGGATAGGCGTACGCTGCTCAGTGCAGCCGTGGCGCTGGCTCTGCTCGCACCTCATCTGCATTGGCTGCAGCAACACCCGTTTGTGGCCAACGCGTTGGGCGATAAGCTGGATACCACCGGGCACACAGGTTCGCTGCATGCAGCCGGCCTGGTCCTGGTCACAATCGCCAGTTTCCTGAGCCCCTTATGGCTGGTCTGCCTGCTGATCTTTCCGCGCGCCTGGCAGGGCCTGCTGACCGGGCGCCAGAGCGTTCCCACGGTATTTCCGTATCCCGTATTCCTGGGCATCATGACCGTCATGCTGCTGGCCGTGGCGGTCGGCATGGACCTGGACCGCATCCGCGAGCGCTGGATGCAGCCTTTGCTCTTCCTCTTTCCGATTGCGTTCTTCGCATGCGTTGCCCATGGTTCACTCACACCCCGCCGACGTTCGCTGTTTCTGGGTGCAGCAGCCCTGGCCGCTCTGCTTGCGCTGGCGGGTCAGGCCTGGCGGGTCACACCGCCAAGCTTCAAGACTCACATCACCCGCTTGGATCATCCAATGGGCGAAATGGCCACCGCGCTGCATCAAACCGGGTTACCGCTTCAGACCATCGTGACGGACGATTACTACCTGGCCGGATCCTTGCGGCTGCATCTGCCTCACAGCAACCTGCATACCGCCAACCCAACCCTGCGCCTGCCACGTCCTGCGCCAGGTCAAGCCGCCCTGCTGTTGTGGGAATCAGCCGACGCCGGGCCGCCAGCCGAAGCACTACTCAGCCGTGTGCACCAGACCACCGGCTGCACGCTGGGCACTGATTCGCCCGGCGAGCCCGCCATCGGACCACGCCTGCAGGTGCGCTACGGAAAGCATCGCGCGGCCACCTACTCGGTGCGCACGGCACGCTTGCGCTGCTGAACGCGAGGGGGCGCCGGCTGTTGCTGATAGAGGGCATTGGCCGCCTCGAGTTCAAGGACCACCGCGTCGCGTAATGCCTGGGGCGCAAGCACCTCCACCGAGGCGCCATGGCGCATGACTTCCATCACCAGTTCACGCGGATCGTTGTAGGGCAGCTCCAGCATCCAATGCTGTTGATCATCGAAGCGCCCACGCTGCTGCGGATGCCAGGTTTCCGCAGCTACCCATCGAGCACGTTCGGGCGCAAAACGCAGGGTGGCCCAGTTCACTTCGCGGCCCGAAAAAATGCCGTATCCGCTTTCCATGACCTCTGCGAGGGCAGCACGCCCGACCTCTCTGGCCGGCTCATCGAGCAAGTCGGCAGCACTGATCGCATCGATGGCAAAACTGCGCACATCGCGCCGCAGGTGACACCAGGCCACGAGATACCAGTTGTCGCGATAAAAGACCATCTGTTGCGGCGACACCGTTCGCTCGGTCGTCTCGCCTGTCATGCGCGAATAGTGCGTCAGCTTTAAACGGCAGCGTCGCAAGGTGGCCGTTGAGACCGCCTCGAAATGCCGCACCGCGGGAGTGCGGCGGGCGGCGCTGATCAGTCGGAAGCGTCGCTCGACTTCTTCAGCGCTATGGTCGGCGCTGCCCAGGAGGGCTCGCAAGCGTGCCTGCAGTGGTCGGATCTGCGCCTCGAGCAGCCCGGGCTGCAGTTCAGCAAGCAATTGCTGCATGAGCAGCAGCGCATGCGCCTCGGACGCGTTGAACCACAGGCCTGGCAGGGCAAAGGCCGGGCCACTTGCGGCCTGCGCGTAGCGATAGCCCCCCTCGAACCGATCCCACTCAATGGGCGCGTTGAGGCGATCACGCATGTATTCCAGGTCGCGCTTGAACGTGGCACGCGACACCGACAGCAGCTCGAGAAAACGGTCGATACCGACGGCTCGCCCGGACTGCAGCAGCTGATCGATCTGATAGAAGCGTTCGGTCCGATCCATGCAGGCGATGATGCCATGCACCAGCGGTGACTGCCCTGCGCTGAACGCGCTGGACAGACGCTTCGTGCGGTTCGGCATTCGTGCGAGCATCGCACGCACCATCGACGCACCCTTCAGGAGTCACTGACCATGTTTTCCAGCTGCGCCCTTCCCGCCCGACTCGCCCTCACATCCTGGCGCTCCGTGCTGTCCATCGTGTGGCTCACCTTCGCACTCGGTGGCTGCGCGTCAGTGACCGAATGGATCCAGGGCCCGCTTCCTCCGGCCAATGCGGTCGATGGAGCGCTGGTCGGACCTGGCGGCATGACCCTCTATACATTTGATCGGGATACGGCAGGCAGCGGCACCAGCGCCTGCGTCGCACAATGCGCCGCGGGCTGGCCGCCTTTGCTGGCCGCCAGCGATGCACGAGCCAGGAGCGACTGGAGTCTGATCCCACGCCCGGGCGGCGCGCGGCAATGGGCCTACAAAGGCCAGCCGCTCTACTACTGGAGCAAAGATGCCAAGCCCGGGGACCGGAGCGGCGACGGCGTCAACAATGCGTGGCGCCTGGCTCGCCCCTGAACCACAGCACCCTCCTCAGTCACCCTGCGCGCTTGGGCGAAGATCGCCCAAGCAGGTCGAGCGTGTGCCGGGCAATCACCAGTTCTTCATCGGTGGCTACACGCCAGGCCTCGATTCGGCTGTCTGATGCGCTGATCCGGACGGCAGCCCCGGACCCTGAAGCCACCTGAGCGCTGGTATTGGCGGCTGCATCCAGGGTCAACCCCAGCCAGGCAAGCCGCTCGCACACGGCCCCACGGATACGCGGACTGTTTTCGCCGATACCTGCCGTGAACACCAACGCATCGAGCCCCCCCATCGCCACCGCCAGCGATCCGACCTCCCGGGCCAGGCGATACACAAAATACTCGATGGCCAATGCTGCGCCGGGTGCCTCACTCACTTCAAGTGCACGCATGTCATGCGACACACCCGATAAGCCGAGCAGACCAGAGCGCTTGTACAGAAGATCCTCGATCACATCGAGAGACATGCCTCGCTCACGCGCCAGATGGAGCACCACACCGGGATCGAGGCTGCCGGTTCGCGTGCCCATGGGGCAGCCATCCAGGGCAGTGAAGCCCATGGTGCTGGCCATGCTGCGACCCGCGTGCAGTGCACACATCGAGACGCCGTTGCCCAGATGGGCGACCACGGTACGCCCGGCGAATGCCTGCGGCGCGCAGGCGCGCAGGCGGGTCGCGACGAACTCATACGACAAACCGTGGAATCCGTAGCGACGAATGCCTTCGTCATAGAACTGTCGCGGCAGGGCAAAGAGTTCGGCCACCACCGGCTGCGTCCGATGAAACGCGGTATCGAAGCAGGCGACCTGCGGCAAAGCGGGCTGCTCGGCGAGCAGGCGATCGATCGGGCCCAGATTGTGCGGTTGATGCAGGGGCGCAAGCGACACCAGCTGCTGCAGCGCAGCCAAGGTAGGACGATCCACGCGCACCGGGGCACTGAACGCGGTGCCGCCATGCACCACGCGGTGTCCAACGCCCACCAGTCGCCTGCCCTGCAACTGCGCCTCGACCCATCCCCACACGCCGTCCAGGGCCTCGCTCGCATCGTGGGGCACCCGATCAGAGCTTGCGCCCGGCAGCGCACCATCGACCGACACCGCAGGACGACCATCCGCGAAGCGCGCCTTGAATCGCAGCGCCGCACCGAACCCTTCCACCTGCCCACGCACGCACTCGCTGAGGCCGCCTTGCGTCGTGGCATCAAAGAGCGTGAACTTCAAACTGGATGAGCCGGCATTGAGCACCAGCACGGCGTCACCGCCGGAAGGCGTCGTCATACCGCACCGAGGGGCGCATGAGCCAGCCGGTCAGCGACCATCAACACCGCCACCGCGCAAGAGGCCAAACGGGCGCGCACCGAATCGGCGCGACTGGTGAGGATGATCGGCACGCGGGCGCCCAGCACGACGCCCGCCGCTTCGGCCTGACCCATGAACGTGAGCTGCTTGGCCAGGATGTTGCCCGCTTCCATGTCCGGCATGAGCAGGATGTCGGGGTCGCCGGCCACGGCTGATCGGATGCCCTTGATGCGGGCCGCTTCGGCACTGATCGCGTTGTCCATGGCGAGCGGGCCGTCCAGCAACCCGCCTGTGATCTGGTCACGTTCAGCCATTTTGCACAGCGCCGCCGCATCAAGGGTGGACGGGATTCGCGGGGTCACGGTCTCGACTGCCGACAGAATGGCGACCTTGGGTTGCGCGATGCCCAGCGCATGAGCCAGATCGATCGCGTTCTGACAGATGTCGCGCTTGTCCTCAAGCGTGGGCACGATGTTGATCGCAGCATCGGTGACCATCAGCAGCTTGTGATACGCCGGCACATCCATGAGGAACACATGCGACAGGCGCCGCCCGGTACGCAAACCCGTGTCCTTGCTGACCACCGCACCAAGCAGCTCATCGGTATGCAGACTGCCTTTCATCAGCAGCCCGGCCTCGCCACTGCGCACCAGCGCCACTGCTGCGTCGGCCGAAGCGTGACTGTGCGGGGTATCGATCAGGCGCAGCCCTGAAATGTCCAGTCCTGCCTGGTTTGCCACGCCCTCGATGCGAACGCGCGGCCCCACCAGCACCGGCACGATCAGGTGCTGCTTAAAGCCTTGCACCGCTGCGCTGAGTGCGGCTTCGCTGCAGGGGTGTGCAACCGCCGTGACGATCGGCTCCAGCGCTTGCGCAGCATGCATGAGCGCTGCGAAACGATCGTTGGTTGCAGCGCTTGGTGAGTTGGACGGGGAGGCGGTTGACATCGCTGGGTCAGCATCGCCGATCAATGGGGCTGGCGCGCAGAGCGTGCTCAGCGAACACAGCATTTTGGAGCGGGTGACGGGAATCGAACCCGTGTCTGAGGCTTGGGAAGCCGCCGTTCTACCATTGAACTACACCCGCGACGCCCTGAATTCTAACCCAAGCCCTCTGCCGCTCGGCAGCCAGCCAAGCGCAGCCCCTGCTCCGGGCATGTGCATCGAGCCGGGCTTATTGCGCAGGGCGCAGCGTGATGCCTTGAATATGGGAGACCGTATCGCGGCCCGAACATTTCACCGTGGCCACCTGACGCCCCTTGATCTCGACGACCACACCCGACTCCTGCTTCTGATCGATGCTGTCGTAAGTGTCATAGACCGAATACACCGTGTCGCCGTTCGGAATGTTCACGGTGTAGGACTGTGTGCGGCCGATGCCCTGCCATTGGTAGGTGGTGACCGATGCGCGCGGCTGCGAGACGACGATCTCCGGCTTGCCCTGGGGCCGACCGAATGCGTACTCAATGGCGGCGCCCGCATCGCACACCTCGATCGCCTTGCCCTGTGCAGTGGTGCACCGAAACACGGTCTTCTGGTTAGGCTGGCAGGCCGCCTGAGCGACGGGAACCATTGCAACCGCGGCCAGGGCGGCCAACAGGATCGCTGCATGCATGGCGCGCATGGGTCAGAGTTTGAGCAACTGCAGGAATTCGCGGCGCAAGCCTTCGTTATTCAGGAATGCGCCACGCATGACGCTGTTCGTCATGTGCGGCTCGTCGTCTTTCACGCCACGCCATTGCATGCAGAAATGATCGGCCGAGAGCACCAGCGCAATACCGGCCGGTTTCAGCCGCGCCTCGAGCAGGTCGGCCAGTTGCATCACGGCCTCTTCCTGAATTTGCGGCCGGCTCATCACCCATTCGGCGATGCGCGCATATTTGGACAGGCCGATCAGTTGCGAGCCTGCACCCGGCATCACACCAATCCAGAGCCGACCGATGATCGGTACCAGATGGTGCGAGCAGGCGCTGCGCACCGTGACCGGCCCGATGATCATCAGCTCGTTGATTTTTTCGGCGTTGGGGAACTCGGTGACCTTGGGCATGGGGCGATAGCGCCCACGAAACACTTCTTCCAGGTACATCCGTGCCACCCGGCGTGACGTGTCCTGACTGTTATGGTCGTTGTCCGTGTCGATCACCAGACTGCGCAACACGCCTTCGATACGCTCCGAGACCTCGCTCTCAAGTGCCTTGAGCTCGTCATCGCCATGGATGAACTCGGAAATGTTGTCATTGGCGTGAAAACGGCGGCGTGCCGAAGTCACGCGCTCGCGAATGACTTCAGACATGGGGCGGCCAAGCGATACGGCAGATTTCGGGTCGCTCATGAGCGCGCTCCTGTGGAATACACCAAGGGAAAACCAAGGGGAAACAAGCCAATCGATTAGGTCACCAGCGCGTACATACGGCGCATGACGCTCGCACGGCTCACTTCAGACGGCGGGCCAAAGAGTCGACTTGGCCCATCCACAGACGAAGGGCCGTTTCACCCGCTGACAGCAGTTTAGCCTTCGCTCACCGGGCGATGTCGCACACCCCCTCGCGACCAACGGAATTGCACCGACTCTCAAACAGTGATCGGTCCGGGCAGACAAAGGCCCGAATGGTCAGGTGCGCCCGGAGTGTGCCCCTCTTGACTTCTGTATCGCGCCTGTATCATTCGAGCCTCGTGGAGATGCAGGACAAGGTCTCGACACCCTGCAGGAGAAGCCTGTGCCATCACTGAACCGTCTTGCCTCGCTCGTAGTGCTCGTGACCGCAGGCGCCCTGCCGCTTGCCCAGGCGGGTGAGTCCGTCCACACCGCAGGCAGCCAACTCTCTGCACCGTGGACGATCCGTGATGAGGCAATGCCGCTTCCGGTGTCACTGCAGCTGAGCTATCCACTGCTGGCTCAGGCGGCTGTCAGCGGTGGGCAGGATATGGTCGGTTCGCCGCTGAGCATTGCGCCCACACCACGCGCTGCGCAATGTGCTGCGTCCTATCGCTTGCCCTGGGGGCCCATTCGCAACTGCACCGACGCCATCGCCGCCGGGGTGGGCTCACTGGCCATGGTGGCGGGCTTCCTGGGCTGGTGGAGCGATGGTTTCAGCTCCCAATTCAAGTTTCGCGACGAGGGCTGGTTCGGGCCCGAGACCTACTCCGCAGGCATCGACAAGCTTGGCCACGCGTTCTCGATTTACGTCACAACACGCCTGCTGAGCCAGGCGTTCACCTGGGCCGGCGACCCGCGCGAGATGTCCGTGGTGCGTGCCGGCATGCTCAGCTTTGCCATCGGCCTGGGCATTGAATTCTTTGATGGTCTGGAAAAATCAGGGAAATACGGTTTTTCGTGGCAAGACATGATCATGAACAGTGCGGGCATCCTGCTGGGCATGTATGCAGAGGACAACCCTGGTTTTGACAAGTGGTTTGCGTTTCGCTGGCGCAGGGAATCGAGTTCGCTCGTTGGCAGTGGCACCTACGACAGTCACCAGTACTTCGGCGTGCTCCGACTCTCCGGATGGTCCGAACTGGGCCCCTACAATCCGCTCCGATATGTGGAACTCATGGTGGGGTACGGCGCCTTCGGCTACCGGGGCGACAGCGACAACAGCAACTATGCCAATCGTCAGCGCAGCCTGTACGCAGGGGTGGGGCTGAACCTCACCGAACTGCTCGATCGGACGGCGTTCAGCGGCAGCCTGCAAGGCGGGCGTACCCAGTGGTTTGCCACCGAGTTCCTGAAGTACGTGCAGGTGCCTGGCACGGCCAGCATCCACGCAGCCAAGACCTGGAAACCCTGATCGCCACGCACCATGCAGGTCATCGTCAACGGTCACACCAGAACGCTGCATGATGCGGCCACCGTACTCGAGCTGCTTCAGGAGATGGACCTGATCGGCAAGCGCGTGGCGGTCGAATGCAATGGCAGTATCGTGCCACGATCAGCTCATGGGCAGCACCCGCTCGCAGAGGGCGATCGGCTGGAAATTGTCGTGGCGGTTGGCGGCGGCTGACACGCGTATCGCACGTGCTTCACGGCACGCCGCGCCGATGGTCCCACCTTGAGCCATCCAAGCTGTTCAGCCACGCGACAACCGGTTGTGTGCATCGCTCTTGTGTTCAACGCTCTGTCCGGAGATCCCTGATGTTGCTTCGCTTTCCGATCGCACGTGTTCTGCTGACGCTGCTCGTCAGTGTGGCCATCAGTGCCTGTGCCGGCCTGAGCCCGAGCGCACCGGTCAATGTCGATGTTGTGGGCGTGGAGCCCAGTCAAGGCCAGGGCATGGAGGGTCGATTCCTAGTCAAGCTGCGTGTACAGAACCCGACCGATAAGCCGATCGAGTACGACGGTGTGTACGTCGAGCTCGAAGTCCGCGGCATTCGCATGGCCAGTGGGGTAAGCAATGAGCGCGGCAGCGTGGCGCGATTTGGAGAGTCGGTGGTTGTGGTACCGGTGTCGGTGCCCATCAGCGCACTGGTTCGACAAGCGATGAGCCTGGCAGGCGGCAACCTTGGCAAGGTGGATTACGCAGTGAAAGGGCGTTTGAACGGCCCCCTGTTCGGCGGAGCCTCGTTCAAATCAACAGGCGAGTTTGCTCTACCTGCGGCGGCATCCGACGCGGCTGGCCGCTGAGTCGCACCCAAGCCTGCCCAAGCCTGTGTGGCGCGCTGATGTCACGCAACCCTCTTCCATGTCGGTACACGACGCAGCACGCTGTGCAGCCCATGGCGGCCGCTAGAATGAACGCTGACGATCTGTGCCTGATCGCCCTGAACCGATTCGCCCCGAACCGAGCGTGTGCCCCCCATGACTGACCCGACTCCAATGGCCTCCGATGATGCACTGATGATCGGTCGGCGCAGCTTTGCGTCCCGCCTGCTGATCGGGACCGGAAAATACCGCGACTTTGATGAAACACGCCGCGCCGTCGAAGAAAGCGGCGCGCAGATTGTCACTGTGGCGATCCGCAGGACCAACATCGGTCAGACCGCAGGCGAGCCCAGTCTGCTGGATGCGCTGCCACCCTCGCGCTTCACGTATCTGCCCAATACCGCAGGGTGCTACAACGCCGAAGACGCGGTACGCACGCTGCGCCTGGCGCGCGAGCTGCTGGATGACCACACGCTCGTCAAGCTCGAAGTGCTGGGCGACCCGCACAACCTGTATCCCAACATGCCCGAGACCCTCAAGGCCGCCGAGACGCTGGTAAATGAAGGCTTCGAGGTGATGGTCTATTGCAGCGACGATCCCATCCAGGCACGCGTGCTCGAGTCGATCGGTTGCGTGGCAATCATGCCGCTCGCTTCGCTCATTGGTTCGGGCATGGGCATCCTCAATCCCTGGAACCTGCAACTCATCCTGGAAAAAGCGTCCGTACCAGTGATCGTCGATGCGGGGGTGGGCACTGCCTCCGATGCAGCCATCGCCATGGAACTGGGCTGTGCGGGCGTACTCATGAATACCGCAGTCGCCGCCGCGCGTGAGCCAGTGCGCATGGCACGCGCCATGCGCAAAGCGGTGGAAGCGGGCCGCGACGCTTATCTGGCCGGTCGCATGCCGCGCAAGCTCTACAGCGCTGCACCGTCTTCGCCGGTGGGTGGCATGATCGGCACAGCCAGCCAGCCCTGACCGCATCTTGACCGAGTCGCCCCCCTTTTCTGAACGGCCTGGGCATATCCGCAGCTTCGTGCTGCGTCGGGGCCATTTATCGGATGCGCAACGAGACGCATGGGAGACGCTGCTGCCGCGTTTTGGCGTACCTGACCATGACGATCTCATCGACTTTCCTGCGCTCTTCGGGCGAGTCGCCCCAGTGGTCGTGGAAATCGGTTTTGGCATGGGGCACACCACCGCGCAAATTGCCGCTGCGCGCCCCGCGATCGACTTCCTGGGCATCGAGGTGTACACGCCCGGGGTAGGCAGCCTGCTGAAGACCCTGGCGCAACAGGACTTGCGCAATGTACGGGTGATCCAGCGCGACGCGGTCGAGGTGCTCAAGCGCATTGCGCCTGCATCGCTGGCCGGGGTGCATATTTACTTTCCCGATCCCTGGCCCAAGGCCAGACACCACAAACGCCGACTGATCCAGCCGCCGTTTGTCTCGCAACTCCTCACTCGCCTCAAGCCAGGCGGCTACCTGCATTGCGCCACCGACTGGCAACCCTATGCCGATCAGATGCTCGAGGTCCTGTCGGCACAACCTGAGCTCATCAATACCGCCGCGGGATTCGCCCCGCGGCCGGACTGGCGCCCGCTGACCAAGTTTGAGCATCGGGGCATGAAACTCGGACATGGCGTGTGGGACCTCATCTTCGAGCGCGCCCCCAACACCAAGGAGCAACACCCATGAAGACCTGGCTTGTAACTGGAGGTGGCACCGGAATCGGACGCGCCACCGCGCTTCGGCTCGCCGGCCCCGACCATGCGGTCGTGATCAATTACAGCCGCAGCGCCGATGCAGCGCGTGCCACCGCTGCCGAATGCGAAGCGCGCGGTGCCAAGGTCCTGGTGCTGGCAGGCGACGTCTCGCGTGATGAAGATTGCCGCGCTATGGCGGGGGCGATTGAACAGGCCTTCGGTGGCCTGAATGGTCTGGTGAACAACGCAGGCACCACGCGCTTTGCACCGGCGGGCGACCTGGACGCGGTCACAGCCGACGACTTTCACGCAATCTACGCCGTCAACGTGATTGGCACCTGGCAAATGACCCGTGCCTGCGCACCGATGCTGCGGGCTGCGCAAGGTGCGGTCGTCAATGTGTCATCGGCTTCGGCGCTCAACGGCGGCGGCTCATCGCCAGCCTATTCTGCAAGCAAGGGCGCACTGAACACCATGACCATGGGTCTGGCCCGAGCCCTCGCTCCCGATGTGCGGGTCAATGCCATCAACCCCGGCTTTGTCGAAACCGACTGGCATATCCGCGGACTGGGCGAGGAGCGCTTCGATGCGGTGCGCAAGAGCGTTGCGCAAAATACGGCCCTGCGTTCGACCTTGGTGCCCGACGATCTGGCTCAGGCGATTGTCTGGATGCTGCATCAGCCGCTCATGACCGGTCAGAACATCACGGTCGATGCTGGCAGTTCACTAGGCTCGCCCACTGCACTGCTGCAAAAACGCTAAGGCGCCCGGCTGCCTGATGCGAGCACTGCTGCACATCAGCATCGTGGTACTGACCCTCATCGGGTGGGGGCCGGCACAGGCTCAAACCCCGGGTCTCTCCCTGTTCGGTCTGCTCGACGCGGCGCTGGAGTATTCCAACCGCGATGCCAACTCAACTGTCGAGGGCACTGCGCGCGCGCAGGGGCAGTCTGGACTGCGCGTGCAAAGCGGCGTGCAATACGGGTCACGGCTCGCCTTTGCAGGCGCGCACGAACTGGGCGCCGGGACCAAAGCCATCTTCACCATCGAACACCGTTTCGCGGTCGACACCGGCGACACGCTGGGAGGCAATGGCGCGGTACCCGGCTCGCTCAAGTACTGGAACGCCCGCGCCTGGGCTGGGCTGGACGGCCCCTGGGGGCGCATCACCGCAGGCCGCCAGTACGTGCCCCTCTTCAATGCCTTCCTGTCCATCGACGTCACCGGATTTGGCTTTTACAACTCGATGGACCGGTACTTCAACCTGCGAGTGGACAACTCTGTGGAGTACGCCACACCCACAGTGGGCGGGCTCACCGCGGCCGTCATGTATGCCGCAGGCGAGTCGTTCGACACCGCATTGCGTGCCGACTCATGGGGCGCGGGGTTCAGGTGGTTGCGCGACCATTGGATCGCGGGTGCAGGCTACATGCGATACGGCCAGACCAATGGCGTAGCGCGCGAGGAATGGGGCGCCGGTCTATCGTATCGCTTCGCGCCCGACACGCAACTGGGCATCGCGTACATCGAGAGCGACCGCAGCGGCCTGCCCACCCACAGCTACCATGTCAGCGGCTCGATGCGGCTGGCGGGCGGCACGGTACTGCTGAACTGGGCGCGGCTGATGCAGGCCGGTCTGCCCGACTCAGGCCGCTGGGGCCTCAGTTATCGGGTGCCGCTCTCCAATCGCACACAGTGGTACGTCTCGAGCGGATACAACGCCGACCTCACCCGCACGCCCAGCGCGCCGCTGGTGCAGTTCAACGAACTGCGCCTGGCGGTAGGCGTGCTGCATCGCTTCTGAGCACCGAAAAAGCGCACACAGACGGCGCGCGCACTTCAACGGACATCCATCGACGTCGACACATCGACGTCTACACCTCACGAAAAACGCCCGGATCACCGGGCGTTTCTTTGTGCCATGACTGGCTTGCGGTCTGAGCGCCCGAAGCGATCAGCGATCCAGTGCAGCGAACCGCTCCAGATGGGCATCGGCATCGCCGAACTGCTGGGCGATGATGGTGAGCCGGCGGAAAGTATGCGAGACCTTCATTTCCTCCGTCATGCCCATGCCGCCGTGCAGCTGAATCGACTCCTGAGAAATCTGGCGACAGGCGTCAGCGACCTTGATCTTGGCTGCTGACACCACACGCGCGCGCTCCTTCGCATCGGTCGCCGTATCAACCTTGGAGCAGGCCAGAAAGCACATGGAGCGCGCCTGTTCGGTGCTCACGAACATTTCGACCATGCGATGCTGCAAGGCCTGGAACGAACCGATCGGCGCACCGAATTGCTTGCGGGTCTTGAGGTACTCGAGCGTGGTGTCGTTGGCAAACTGCATGGCGCCCACCGCTTCGGCGCACAGCAACGCCGTCGCAAAATCCACGGCCTCCTCGATCACCGGCAGCGCCGCGCCTTCGGTGCCAATCAGAGCATCAGCAGACACCTGCACGGCGTCGAATTTCACATCCGCTCCACGCTGGTTGTCGATGGTGCGATAAGGCGTCATCGACACCCCCTTCGCACCCGCGGCCACGAGGAACAACGATATGCCCGACGCATCGCCAGGTTTGCCGGCGGTGCGGGCACTGACCACGATGTGTTGGGCAAGCGACGCACCAATCACGACGCGCTTGAGCCCATTGAGCGTCCAGCCGCTGGCCGATCGGGTGGCAGTGGCACTGACCTGGGCAAGTCGATAGCGCGCGCCGTCTTCCGTGTGGGCAAACGCCAACTTGTGCGAACCGTCGATCACGCCGCTCAGCACATCGGACTTCTGGCCGTCGCTGCCCGCCTTGTCGATCAGGCGCGCGGCCAGGACCGTGGCCAGCACCGGCTCGACGACGAGCGCGCCGCCGACCGCCTGCATGGCGCTCATCATGTCTACTGCACCGCCGCCAATGCCGCCTGCCGCCTCGGAGAACGGGATGGACAGCACGCCCATTTCGGCGAGTTGCTTCCAGACTGCATCGCTGGCGCCCGACTCGGAGCGCACGATCTGCTTGCGCGCCTCGAAGCCATATTGATCGTTGAGATACCGGCCGACCGATTCGGCCAGCAGGCGCTGTTCTTCATTGAGTTCGAAATTCATGGTCAGAGGCCCAGGCTGGCTTTGGCGATGATGTTGCGCTGGATCTCGTTGGACCCGGCATAGATGCTGGTCTTGCGGTAGTTGGCATAGCGCGGAGCAAGTCCCGCGAGTGCGTCATCAAACGCCACGGCATCCTGACTGCCGGTGGCCTTGAACGGCGCTGCCATGGGGCCCGCTGCCTGATACATCAGTTCGGTCAGCGCCTGCTGGATTTCGGTGCCACGAATCTTGAGCATCGACACATCTGCGCCCGGCGGGCGACCGCCGCGCATGGCATCGAGAAAACGCAGGTTGGTGATTTCGAGTGCCATGAGTTCAACCTCAACGCGCGAGAGCCGGTCACGGAAGCGCGGATCATCCATCAGCGCCTTACCCTGACCATCGGTCTGCTCGGCCGCAAAGGCCTTGAGCCGGGCCAGCTCGCGCTTGGAGCCACCGATGCGCCCGGTGTTGAGGCGCTCATGACCCAGCAAGTACTTGGCCACCGTCCAGCCCTTGTCTTCTTCGTGCACCAGGTTCTCGAGGGGCACCTCGACATTCTCGAAGAACACCTCGTTCACTTCATGCCCGCCGTCCATGAGGATGAGCGGACGCACGGTGATACCCGGTGTTTTCATGTCGATGAGCAGGAAGCTGATGCCCTCCTGGCGGATCTTGGTGTCCAGGTTCGTGCGCACCAGACAGAAGATCCAGTCGCCATGCTGGCCCATCGTGGTCCAGATTTTCTGGCCATTGACCACGTATTTGTCGCCTTTGCGCTCAGCGCGGGTCTTGAGCGAAGCGAGGTCCGAACCGGAGCCAGGCTCGGAATAGCCCTGAACCCAGAAATCGTCGCCGTGATAGATGCGGGGCAGAAAACGTTTTTTCTGGGCATCGCTGCCGAATTTCAGCAGCACCTGCGCGCACATGGTGACTCCGAACGGCACGATCGGCGGCGTGCCGGCCTGACCGCACTCTTCTTCGAAGATATAGCGCTGTGTGACATCCCAGTCGGGGCCGCCCCACTCCTTGGGCCAGGCCGGCGCCACCCAGCCCTTCTTGGCCAGGATTTTGTGCCAGCGCAGCAATTCTTCTTTGGTGTACGCCTCGCCGTCTTCGCCCTTGAGGCGCAGATCGGCCGGCAGATTGGCTTCAAGCCAGGTGCGAACCTCGTCCCGAAAGGCGAGTTCTTCCTTGGAGTAATTCAGATCCATGGCGGGGGGCTCCCTGTGAGTGTTTGCAAGGCCCGAATGCGCGCTGCATTGCATGGGGCTCAGACCCGGGAGATTACCGCAACTGTGACCAGGCGCTTTGGACGACGGCCAAGCGCAGGAAGGATGCGCGACACAGCCGCCGGCTGCCGCGCTTCAGGGCAGCCAGCTGGCGATCAGATCGACAACCAGATCCACAACCGCCTGCACGGCCGTCAGCAGATCGTCGTCAAGGATGCGAAGAAAATCTTCAATCATGGGAAGGAGGCCCCAGTGGTGAGCCAGGGAAGTGCATCGCCACATCACTCCGGTCGATCGTACCGGGATTGTGCGGTTGCAGCAATTGCTCCGCTCCCACCACACCGGCAGGTCGCGTTGTCAGAGACCGTGCAGCGCTCCGATCACGGCCTGCCCGTAGCGCTGCAGCTTGGTCGCCCCCACACCCGGCACACTGCGCAGCGCATCCACGTCCAAGGGATTGACCCGGGCAATATCGGCCAAATGCGCATCGTGAAAAATCACATACGGGGGCACACCCTGGGTGCGGGCCGCTTCGCCCCGCCAGGCGCGCAAACGCTCAAATCGGCTGCGGGCGGACTCATCCAGTCCCAGTGCTGCAGCGGCACTGCCTGCCGTACTGCGGGCATTGCCTGGGCTTCGGGGCTTGCGGCCGGATGCGACCGCCGCCTGCTGAACGGCACGTGAGAGCAGCACCGTCTGCTCACCCCGCAGCACTGGGCGGGCGGCATCGGTGAGCTCCAGGACGCCGAAGCGGTCGTGCGCCACATCGACCCAGCCCCGTGCCACCAGTTGCCTGAGCAAGGCGTGCCAGGTGCGCGTATCCAGGTCAGCGCCAATGCCAAAGGTGGACAGCTGATCATGGCCGCGCTGCACGATGCGTTCATCGCGCTCGCCACGCAGGACACCAATCACATGGTGCGCACCAAAAGCGGAGCCGGCCTGACGGATCCGGTAAATGCACGACAGCAGTTTGCGCGCAGGCTCGGTCGCATCCCAGCGCTGCGGCGGCGTGAGGCAATTGTCGCAATTGCCGCAGGGCTTGGCCGCTTCGCCAAAATAGCGCAGCAGATGCACCCTGCGGCAGTCGTCGGCTTCGGCCAATGCGACCATGGCATCGAGCTTGGCACGCGACATCCGTTTGTATTCGTCCTGCGCCGGCGACTCATCAATCAGTCGGCGATTGTTGACCACATCCTGCAGGCCGTAGGCCATCCAGGCCACCGAAGGCAGACCGTCACGACCCGCGCGCCCGGTCTCCTGGTAATACGCCTCGACGCTCTTGGGCATGTCCAGATGGGCGACGAAACGCACGTCGGGCTTGTCGATGCCCATTCCGAAGGCCAGAGTGGCCACCATCACCACGGCATCCTCGCGCAAGAAGCGCGCCTGATTCTCAGCCCGCTGAGTGGCGTGCATGCCTGCGTGATACGCCAGCGCATCGAAACCCTGTCCGTTGAGCCAGGCCGCCGTGTCATCAACGCGCTTGCGTGTGCCGCAATACACGATCCCGCAGGCGTCCTCGGGCTGTTCACGCAGCAGACCCAGCAACTGACGTCTAGGCTCATCGCGGGGCACGATCGCATAACGGATATTGGGTCGATCAAAGCTGGAGACGAACTCACGCGCATCGTGCAGGGCCAGACGCTCACGAATCTCGGTGCGGGTGAGTGCGTCGGCCGTGGCGGTGAGCGCCACGCGCGGCACCTCGGGAAAGCGCTCGTGGAGCACCGACAATCCCAGGTACTCAGGTCGAAAGTCATGGCCCCACTGCGAGACGCAATGCGCTTCATCGATGGCAAAGAGCGCAATGCGCATCGAGGTAAGCAGGGCCAGGCAGCGATCGGTGAGCAATCGCTCGGGCGCCACATACAGCAGGTCGATGTCGCCTGCACTCAGCGCCTGTTCGATGCGGCGAGACTCGGTCAGTGAGAGCGTCGAGTTGAGGAACTCTGCGCGCACGCCGCTTTCACGCAGCGCCGCAACCTGGTCCTGCATGAGCGCAATCAGCGGCGACACCACCACGCCGGTGCCGGCACGCACCAGCGACGGAATCTGATAGCACAGGGACTTGCCCGCACCCGTGGGCATGAGCACCAGTGCATCATGGCCGCCGGCCACATGTTCGACGACCGCCTGCTGCTGGCCCCGGAAGGCTTCATAGCCAAAGACACGGCGCAGCACCTCGCGAGCTGCCAGCGCCCCGCCGGCCCGTGCTGCCTCAGCCACAGACGGGCTCAATCCGACCAGCGGATGACACCCGTCCAGGCGGTGAGCAACAGCAGCACACCGAAGCCAATCCGGTACCACGCGAACGGAACGAAGTCGTGACGTGACACATAGCGAATCAGCCAGTGCACGCAGGCCAGGGCACTGAGAAACGCCGTGACCAGGCCGACTGCAAAGAGCGGCAGATCAGAGACACCCAGCAGCGCGCGGTATTTCCAGGTGTCATAGATCCCCGCCCCCACCAGCGTGGGAATGGCCAGAAAAAAGGAAAACTCCGTGGCGGCCGCGCGAGACAAGCCAAAGAGCATGCCGCCAATAATGGTGGCCCCCGAGCGACTCGTACCGGGGATCAGCGCGAAGGCCTGGGCCAGGCCGAGCTTGAGTGCATCCAGAGGCGTGAGGTCATCGACCTGCGCAATGCGCGGCGGCGCGTTGGCGCGACGCTGCCGAGCCTCGACCCACAGGATGATGAAGCCGCCCACCACGAAGGCCACGGCGACCGGAACCGGTTTGAACAGGACCGACTTGATCGAACTGGCAAACAGCACACCGAGCACGGCAGCGGGCAGAAAGCCGATGACGACATTCAGTGCAAAGCGGCGTGCGCGGGCATCGGAAGTCAGCCCGGTGAGCACAGACGCGATCCGACGGCGGTAGTACCAGACAACCGCGGCCATTGCGCCGGTCTGGATGGCGATCTGAAACACCTTGGCCTTCTCATCGTGCCAGCCCAGCAGGCTGCCGGCGAGGATCAGGTGCCCAGTGCTGGAGATTGGGAGAAATTCGGTCAGACCTTCTACGATGCCAAGGATGGCGGCCTTGACCAGCAGCGGCAATGCAGTGAGGGCGTCCATCCGGTTCAGCGACTCCAGAGATGATGAAAGGCATGGACCGGCCCATGGCCCTGCCCAACAGACAGTTCACCGCTGCGGCGGATCGCCTCGGTGAGCCAGCGCTTGCACGCGCCCACCGCTCGCTCGACATCGTCGTCATGCGCCAGGCGTGCAGCAAGGGCTGCCGACAGCGTGCAGCCGGTGCCGTGAGTATTGCGGGTCTCGATGCGAGGCGCTGCAAATTCCAGCATGCAATCGCCGTCGTGCAGCACATCAATGGCCTCGCCCTGCAGATGCCCGCCCTTGAGCAGCACCCAACGGCGGCCGCTGTGGCGCATGCGTTCGCGCAGCTTCTCGGCGGCACGCCGCATCTCGGCGACGGTCTCCGGGGCACGCTGTCCGAGCAGCACGCCTGCCTCGGGCAGATTGGGGGTGATGACCGTGGCCAAAGGCACAACAGCCTCCAGCAGCATGGCGGTGGCATCGCGCTCGAGCAGTGCATCGCCACTCTTGGCCACCATCACGGTATCGAGCACCAGGTGCACAGGGTGGCCCGACTTCAGTGGCGCATCGAGTCCCTCAGCCACTGCACGGATGATCGACGCCGTACCCAGCATGCCGATCTTGGCCGAGCGGATGGGTACATCTGCAAACAGGGTGTCGAGTTGCTGGCGTACGAAGGCTGGGTCGACCGTCGAGATGCCGGTGACTGCCTGCGAATTTTGTGCGGTGAGCGCGGTGACCACGCCGCAGCCATGCACACCATGGGCTGCAAACGCGCGCAGGTCAGTGAAGAGTCCCGCGCCACCGGACGGATCAATGCCAGCAATGGACAGGACGTTGGGAATGGCTCTTGTAGACATGGAGGGCTCGGGAGAGTTCATTCGTAGCGCAATGCATCGATCGGCTCCAGACGCGACGCTTTGCGCGCCGGGTAGTACCCGAAAAAGATGCCGATGAGTGCAGCAAAACCAAAGGCAAGCGCCACCGCTGTCGGTTCAATCTGCACCTGCCAACCCGCCGAGGAGCCCACCAGTCGGGCAGCGATGACCCCAAGCGCCACACCAATGGCGCCACCGATGCACGACAGCGTGACCGCCTCGACCAGAAACTGCGACAGGATATCGCCGCCCCGTGCACCCACGGCCATGCGCAGCCCAATCTCGCGGGTGCGTTCAGTCACCGAGACCAGCATGATGTTCATGATGCCGATCCCGCCCACCAGCAGACTCACCGACGCAATGGCGGCCAGCAGCGCAGTCATGGCTTTGCTCGCGGCTTCTTGTGCCTGCATGATTTCGGTCAGATTGCGCAGCGTGAAGTCGTCGTCCTGACCGGCAGACAGTTTGTGGCGCTGGCGCAGCAGCGTGCGAATGCCATCTTCAGCACTCTTCATGTCCTGGCCGGGCTGCACCTTCACCCAGATCGAATTGACCCGACGCAGTTTGCCCTGCACGATGCCAAAGAGCCGGGTGCGCGCCGTGGACAGCGGCACGAACACGGCATCGTCCTGGTCCTGACCGACCGCACTCTGACCCTTGCGCTCGGCAATGCCGATGACGGTGAGCGGGACTTTTCGCAGGCGCACGGTGCGATCGATCATGTCCTCGAAGGGCGTGTCCTCGCCAAAGAGCTGGCGGGCCACGGTCTGTCCCAGAATGATCACTTTGCCGGAGCTGGCGATCTCACCCGGCTCGAAGGTGCGACCGGCCGCCAGCGGCCATTCACGCACTTCGAAGAAGTCGTTGTTAATGCCGAACACCACGGCAAACCAGTTCTGCCCGGCATACACCACCTGGCCCGAAGCCCGATGCGTGGGTGCAGCGAACATCACTTCAGGCACTTCCAGGGCAATGGCCTTGGCGTCGTCTTCGGTCAGCGTTTGCACGCCGCCCGTGCCGCTCCTCACGCCACCGGTGTTGGTGGACGAAGGCCACAGCACCATGACATTGGCGCCCAGGCTGCGCACCTGCTCTTCCACGCGGGTCTGTGCGCCCTTGCCCACGCCGATCATGGCAATGACCGCAGCCACACCGATGATGATGCCCAGCATGGTGAGCGCCGAGCGCAAGGTATTGGTGCGCAGGGAGCGCAGCGCAATCCGAAGGGTGGAGAGGAGGTCCATGCGGCGTGCCCTGATGCTCAGCCCGGCTCGGGCTCTAACGCAGCCAATTGCGCAGCGGCGTCCTGGGGGACATTGACGGTATCGCGCACCACACGGCCGTCGCGAAACCCGATGATGCGTGAAGCAAACGCGGCGACATCCGCCTCGTGCGTCACCAGGACGATGGTGATGCCTTCCCGGTTGAGTGCCTGCATGAGCGCCATCACTTCGATGCTGGTGCGCGAATCCAGCGCGCCTGTTGGCTCGTCGGCCAGGATGACTCGCGGGTCGTTGACCAGGGCACGAGCAATGGCCACGCGCTGTTGCTGACCGCCCGACAGTTGCGACGGATGATGGTCCAGGCGCTCACCCAACCCCACCTGCTGCAGACGCTTGAGCGCGCGGGCCTGACGCTCGACACGCGGCACGCCGGCATACAGCAGCGGCAGCTCCACATTGTCCTGGGCACTGGTGCGCGGCAGCAGATTGAACTGCTGAAACACGAAGCCGATGAGCCGGTTGCGGATGGCTGCGAGCTGATCTCGGTTCATGGAGTCGACCGGCTCGCCGGCCAGCCAGTAGCGCCCAGTGCTGGGCTGATCGAGGCAGCCCACCAGATTCATGAACGTCGACTTGCCCGATCCGCTGGGCCCCATGACGGCGACGAACTCGCCGGCATTGACCGACAAGCTGAGCTCGCGCAGCGCATGGACCGTGCCACCGCCCACTTCATAACGCTTGGCCAACGCCTCGCAGCGGATCAGCGGCTGCGCGGCATCGGGTGCGCTCGCACCCATGGCAGGCGCATCAGCGGCGTGCGCATCGTGTGCGGGAACATCGGCTGAGCGGATTTCGGCGGTCATGAAGCCTGTGCCTCGATCGTTTGTCCGCGCGACTCAGAGTCGCGGCCCCGCCGGGCGCATCGGCGGCGTGGCAGGGCCAGGTTTGCTGGCAGCCCCCACCACGCCCACGTAGACCAGATCGCCTTCGGCCAGCTTGCGCTCGCCGATGGTGCCGATGAGCTCGGTGGCGACGCCGTCGGACAAGCCCAGACGCACATCAACCGGCATGGGTTTGCCATCCGGGCCCGCGATGAACACCCGACCGCGAGAAACATTGCGTCCGGCCAGTTCGACCAGGATTTCGGCGTATTTCTTCTTCTGGGTCTCGTCCAGGATGTCGTTGATGCGCGCACGCAGCTCGGCGCGATAGGTTTCCGTGAGCTTGGGGCGATCCGCCTCGGGCGCTTCGCGAACCGTGGCAAAGCGTTCACGCATGGCGGAAAAAATGCCGTCGAGCTGACCGCGCTGCGATTCCGTAAAGGCCAGGTCTCGCTCCAGGCGGTCTCTGAACGCACGCAGCGGGCCACCGCCGCCCGTTGCACCACCCGCTGAACCCGCGCCACCAGTGCCCGAGGCTGCAGGCGTAGACGGCTTGGCGTCCGACTTGGGAGCCGCCGCAGAAGGAGAAGGCGATGCCGATACCGCTCCTGCCGCCGCACTGCCAGCTGAAGCGCCAGCACCTGCAGTGGCTGAGGTCGCCGCGGGCGCGTTTCGGCTCGGGGCTGCGGCAGGCGCATTGGTACCCGTGCCGGCGCCGGCGCTGGTACCACTGGCCGGGGACGATGCTCCGGTCGCCGCGCTGGTGCCTGCCGCGCGCTCGGCTTGCGCGGCCTGTCGGCGTGCATCGATCTCTGCATTGATTGCAGCAAAGGTTTTCTTCTGCCCCGGGTCGAGCACCGCAGCCACCTTGGAACGCATTTCATTGCGCAGCTTCTCCGAGGCGGCTGCCCGCTCAGAGGGTTCCAGGTCACGCAGACCCATGAACCGCTCACGCATACTCGAGAACACACCGTCCACCGACGCTTTCTGCGCATCGGTCAGCGCGAGGTCGCGCTCGAGTCGCTCACGATAGGCCTGCAGACCGCCTCCCTGCCCCTGTGCCTGCGCAGCCGGAAGCAGCGACTCCAATGCCGCGCGCAGCGGGCCGGCTTCAAGCGCCGATGTCTTGGGGGGTTCAGTCCAGCCCGGCGGCTTGAAGCGCAGCGACGCATTGGGCACCTTGAGCACGCCCTC
>JBIKKG010000389.1:0-2564 GCA_044360485.1 Burkholderiaceae bacterium
GCTCCATCCAGTCCATCGTCGCGGCGCCGTCGTGCACCTCGCCGATCTTGTGGTTCACACCGGTGTAAAACAGGATGCGTTCGGTCGTCGTGGTTTTGCCGGCATCAATGTGCGCCGAGATACCAATATTCCGATAACGCTCGATCGGGGTCTTGCGAGCCATGGTCGATCCTTCGGGGTCTCAGACCCCCGGGTCGGGTTTTAAAAAAGGTGAGGCATCTGGCCGAAACAGGCCGGTGGCTCAGAAACGGAAATGGGCGAACGCCTTGTTGGCCTCAGCCATACGGTGCACCTCGTCGCGACGCTTGACGGCACCACCGCGGTTCTCTGCGGCCTCAAGCAGTTCATTGGCCAGACGCTGACCCATGGACTTCTCGCCGCGCTTCTTGGCGGCTTCGCGCAGCCAGCGCATGGCGAGCGCCATGCGGCGGATGGGGCGAATTTCGACCGGCACCTGGTAGTTGGCGCCACCCACTCGGCGGCTCTTCACCTCGACCATGGGACGCGCATTGCTGAGCGCCTGACCGAACACCTCGACCGGGTCTTTGCCTGAGCGGGTCTTGATGGTGTCGAAAGCGCCGTACAGCATGCGCTCTGCGACGGCCTTCTTGCCGGACAGCATCAGCACGTTGATGAACTTAGTGACATCTTCACTGCCATAGATGGGATCGGGCAGCACAAGACGCTTGGGAATCTCACGACGACGGGACATAACGACCTCTTCGAATTCAGCCGAAGGCTCTTGCCTTCATGATCCTGACGCGACCGAGAGGCCGGAGGATCGCTTACTCGGCCCGCAAACCTGAACATCAGGCTGTGGCCGCCGGATCGGCCACGCCGAGGCGCGACCGGGAAACTGCAGAAAAGCCGGGGCAAGCGCGTGAGCGCTGCCGACTTCCCGATTACTTCTTCTTGGGCCGCTTGGCGCCGTACTTGGAGCGCGACTGCTTGCGGTCTTTCACGCCTTGCAGGTCGAGCGAGCCGCGCACGATGTGATAGCGCACACCCGGAAGGTCCTTGACGCGACCACCGCGAATGAGCACCACCGAGTGCTCCTGCAGGTTGTGGCCTTCACCGCCGATGTAGCTGATGACCTCAAACCCATTGGTCAGGCGCACTTTGGCGACTTTACGCAGCGCTGAGTTCGGCTTCTTGGGGGTGGTGGTGTACACCCGGGTGCAGACACCGCGGCGCTGGGGGGAATCCTGGAGCGCGGGGCTCTTGCTTTTCGCGTGCGCCAGTTCGCGAGGCTTGCGAACCAGCTGATTGATCGTGGGCATGGGGCTTTGGCTTCCTGGAATTCGGTACGGCTGCGACAAGAGGGGCCGCAACCGATGGCGCCAAAGCGGGTCGGAAAACTTCCGTCACCAAAAGAGCGCCGGGATGGGCATCCCGAAGAGCCGGCGAGTATAGACCAAGCGATTGAGGTCGGTCAACCTGAGTCAGGCAAGCAGCCACACGCTGAGCAGCACCGCGCGCTCGGCACGGCGTCCTCGTGCGACGAACTGCCGGTCGCTCAGCCAGGCCCAACGCGGATCGCCAGTTTCAAACCGCGGCTGGCCACTGAAATAGACGTCCTCGGGGGCCACCGTCTCGCCGCGCAGCAGTTTTTCGTGGTTGGCTGGTGAGGCGTGGCGCAGCGCCGTGTTGTGGACGAACACCGTCGCTCCGTCATCCAGTTCAATCAGGTAACGCGCGTCCAGGTGGGCGGTGGTCCCGCCCGTGACGAGCTGAAAGTCCGCGCCGGCAGGCACGACACGGCCGCGCATCTGCGCACCCGTGACCTGGCCGCCGATGATCGGCACAACGCGGCGCACACCAAAGGGTCCGCTCCCCGCGTCGATGACCGGAGCCACCTCGACCCGCAGATCACACAGGTGCTCCAGACGCGGTGGGTCCAGGGTGATGGGCACGTCATCCGGTGAACTGCGGGTGTGGGATTGCGTGGCCATGTCTGCTCCAATAAAAAACGCCCGGCTAGGCCGGGCGCGATCTTCCTGAAGGGGCAAGCCTGACAGGCGGCACTGCGAGACAGGCCGCCGGACAGGTTCAGGCGTTCTCGCCTGCCCCCTCGACACCTGCTTCGGCTTCGGCCTGCTGACGGGCCAGTTCATCGGGCTGCATGAACGCGGCCTCGGCTGCCGCCAGTGCCTGCTGCTCCTGAGCCTCGGTGGACTCTTTTTCGCGGCGCGCACGGTGATAGGCCAAGCCTGTGCCGGCCGGAATCAGGCGACCCACGATCACGTTTTCCTTCAGGCCACGCAGGTCGTCCTTCTTGCCCATGATGGCCGCTTCGGTCAGCACGCGGGTGGTCTCCTGGAAGGAGGCCGCCGAGATGAACGAATCGGTGGACAGCGACGCCTTGGTGATGCCCAGCAAGATGTTTTCGTAGGTGGCCGGCAGCTTGTCGGCAGCGATGGCCTTGTCGTTTTCGTCCAGGATCTCCGAACGCTCGACCTGCTCACCGACGATGAACCCGGTATCACCCGGCTGCACCACCTGCACGCGACGCAGCATCTGGCGAACGATCACCTCGATGTGCTTGTCGTTGATCTTCACGCCCT
>JBIKKG010000155.1:0-7787 GCA_044360485.1 Burkholderiaceae bacterium
GAATCCGGCGAGGCGCTGGAGGCCGAGTCGCTTGCGCGATTGCGCAGCCTGCTGGGCCAGGAGGGCGATGCGGCCACGCTGGAACGGACCTTGAGTCTGCGCATTCGCGATGGCTCAATCACTTCAAATACCCCCGGTCTGCTTGACCATCTGATGGCCAGTACATTGGCCAAGATGTCGATTGATCAGCCGACCTATGCCAGTTACCGGCGTGCCCTGGATGAGCAGGCCAAGGCTTCATGAACACATCCCACACCAAGGAGTGATGCGTGGATTTCAACTTACCAACGGACCTGGTCGATTACCTGGGCAAGCTGGACGCCTTTATCGACGCGGAGATCAAACCGCTTCAGGCGCAGGACGATAACGAACGTTTCTTCGATCATCGCCGCGAGTGGGCCCGCACCGATTTCGACAAAGGTGGGCTGCCGCGCCCTGAGTGGGAAGACCTGCTCAAGGAGGCGAAGAAACGCGCCGACAAGGCAGGGTTCTTTCGCTTCTCGTTGCCCAAGGAATTCGGCGGCCAGGGTGGTGGCAATCTCTGGATGGCCGTGATTCGCGACCACTTCGCCTGCAAGGGCCTGGGTTTGCACAACGATCTGCAAAACGAGCACTCGATCGTGGGCAACTTCCCGGTGATCGTGATGCTGCGGGATTTCGGTTCGGCGGCGCAAAAAGAACAGTTCATCAAGGGTTCGCTCGAGTTCAAGTACCGCATCACCTTTGGTCTGACTGAGCCCAACCACGGCTCCGATGCCACCCACATGGAAACGAAGGCCGTGCGCGAAACCCGCAACGGCGTTTCGGGCTGGCGTATCGACGGCGAGAAGATGTGGACCACTGGCATGCACGTGGCCACGCATTGCTCATTGTTTGCGCGGACCAGTGGCAAGGCGGGCGACGCACGCGGTATCACGGCATTTCTGGTGCCAACGGATACTCCCGGCGTCAAGATCGAGGAATACCTGTGGACCTTCAACATGCCTACCGACCACCCTCGTGTCAGTTTCACGAATGTGTGGGTGCCCGATGAAGCGATGTTCGGCTCCGAAGGCGCAGGACTGGCACTCGCCCAGGCCTTCGTGCATGAAAACCGTATCCGTCAGGCCGCGTCCAGCCTTGGAGCGGCACAGTTCTGCGTCAATGAGAGCGTCAAGTACGCACGCCAGCGCAAACCGTTCGGTGAGGACCTTGCTCGCAACCAGGGCATTCAGTTCCCATTGGTGGAGCTGGCCACTCAGTGCGAAATGCTGCGCCTGCTGATTCGCAAGACCGCCTGGGAAATGGACCAGATGCCGCACCCCGAGGTGGAGCGCAAGTTGTCGGACAAAGTGTCGATGTGCAATTACTGGGCCAACAGACTGGTTTGCGAGGCGGCGGACCGCGCCATGCAAGTGCACGGCGGCATCGGCTATTCGCGGCACAAGCCCTTCGAGCATATCTACCGACACCATCGGCGCTATCGCATCACCGAAGGCTCGGAGGAAATCCAGATGCGCAAGGTGGCCGGATTCCTGTTCGGATACATGGGCCCCAACAAGTTTTGAACAACCCCTGATGGATTCCTCTACATTGCGATTTCCAGGGCTTGAGGGCCGCGTGGCCGTGGTCACCGGTCATCGCGGCGGGATCGGGTCTGCCGTGGCCGCGATGCTGCAGGCCCAGGGCTGCCGTGTGGTGGGTCTGGACCTGCCGGATATTGACCTGGGGGATAGTGCGGGGCTGGAGGCGCGTGCGCAGCAGCTGGTCGCTGCGCATGGGCCGGTGCGCATCCTGGTGAACTGTGCAGGCACCACCTTCATCGGCACCGTGGTGGAGACCCCCTTGCAGACGCTTCAGGAGGTGTTCGCCGTCAATCTGTACGCCCCGTTTCTGCTGATGAAGGCCTTCATTCCTCACATGGTGACGGCGGGCGGCGGGTCGATCGTCAACATCGCATCCGATCAGGCCCTTGTCGGTAAGCCCGCCAGTGCGGCGTATGGGGCCAGCAAGGCCGCGCTGGGACAGCTCACACGCAGTGCAGCGATTGACTGGGGGCGTGACAAGGTGCGCATCAATTGCGTGGCCCCCGGGAGCACCGACACCGCCATGTTGCGTCAGGTGATGGCCGATCTGCAGCAGCGCAGCGGCCAGCCGGCCGCAAGTGGTCAGGCCGGGTTTGCCTCGTCCAGCGTGCCGCTGGGTCGGATGGCGCATCCTGATGAAATTGCAGCGGCCGTCGTGTTTCTGGCCTCCGAGGCGGCTTCCTACATCACCGGAACCGTGTTTCCGGTCGACGGCGGGTTCACGACCGCATGAAGGTGGCTGTGGTCACCGGCGGCACTCGTGGCATCGGCTTGGCAATCTGCCAGGCCTTGCAGCATGCGGGCTATCGGGTGTTCGCTTTGGGACGATCCGGGCTGCCTGCGATGCAGGATGCATCGATCGCATTCGTCTATTGCGATGTCGCCGACGATGCGTCGGTGAAGTGCGCCTTCGATACGATCCGTGAGCAGACGCAGCGGATTGACGTGCTGGTCAACAATGCCGGGCTGGCAGGCGCTGATCGGCTGGATGATCCGGACGACGACACCTGGCACCGCGTGATCGAGGTCAATCTGGGTGGGACGTTTCGCTGTACCCGCGCGGCTCTGCCATGGCTGCAGGATGCCGGTGGGCGTGTCGTGTGCCTATCGAGCTTTCTGGGTCTGCGCGGAGTGCCGGATCAGGTGGCCTACACAGCCGCCAAGCATGGGGTGGTGGGGCTCGTGAAAGCCTTTGCGCTGGCGCTTGCACCGCGCGGCATCACGGTCAACGCCATTTGTCCTGGCTGGGTGGATACTGACATGGCGCGCCAGCGCTTCACCGAGTTGGGCATTGATGCGCAACAGGCTAGCCGTGGCGTGCCCACCGGGCTGATCGTGACACCACAGGAAGTGGCGGACATGGTGTTGTACCTGTGCAGTCCTGCAGCCCGCAACATCACGGGTCAGGCGCTGGCTCTGGATGGTGGGAGCAGCATCTGAGGGCTGGATACCGCCCGATCAGAATTTTTCGAATTCGGTCAGCAGTCGCCATTGACCGACCGGCAGCGCACCAAGCGGGATACGACCAATGCGCACGCGGCGCAGTCCGGTAACGGCGAGCCCGACCAGTTCGCACATCCGTCGAATCTGTCGCTGGCGGCCCTCGCGCAGCACAAAGCGCAACTGATCTTCGTTCTGCCAGGAGACCTTCGCGGGGCGCAGGGCGCGGCCATCAAGAGAGAGCCCGTGGTTCAGCAAGGCCAGGCCCGCCGCGTCGAGCCGACCCTGCACGCGCACCAGATACTCCTTCTCGATCGTGTTGTCGTCGGCAATGAGTTGCCGTGCGATGCGCCCGTCCTGCGTGAGCACGAGCATGCCGGTAGAGTCGATATCCAGGCGTCCTGCGGGCGCGAGACCCCTGGTATCGATTCGGGCGCCCCGCTTGTTGCCACCGGAGCGTGTCGTTTGCGCGCTCGGGTTGCGAGCCGGGCCTGCGGTGCGCGCATCGACCCACTGACGGTCAGCGGTCACGAGTGTCACTGCGGGCGGATACCGGCCATCGTCATCGGCATGCGAGACGTGACCGATCGGCTTGTTCAGGATGACTGTGATGCGCTGGGCCTGCTGCAGCCGCGCCCCTTCTGCGAGTGCCACCGTCTGGCTTGGATGTGCGCGGCTGCCTAATTCCGTGACTGGACGCCCATCGAGCAGCACCAGTCCTTGCTGGATATACAGATCAGCCTCACGGCGTGAACACAGTCCGCGTTCGGCCAGCAGCTTGGAGATCCGCACAGTGCCGTCGCCAGCGGGCTCGTTGGTGGAAGGGTTCATGGACGTGCTCATGGACGCGGCTCCAGGACACGCAGGTCATAACCCAGTCGGGGAAAGTGCACGACCACTGCGCCGATGACCGGATCGGTTCGGCGCACGGCGATCTCATCGGTGCCCAGATGAACCAGCTCGCCCTCGATGGCGTCGCGTCCGTAGTCATCTGCTCGCACGCGCACCACTGCGCCCAGCGCAGGGTCCTCCGGCTCAGGTGAGGAGGGCGCACAGGGGGCGGGTTCGGCCGTGCGCGCCATCTCCAGCGCCTCCTTAGCAGACAAGGGCGTGGGCGAGCCGTGGCCCAATGCCTGCACACGCTGCATCCACTGCGCCATGCGCACATAGGGATGGAGTTCATGGGCTAGCCGTTGCGTGCGGGCCGTAAAGAACCATAGCGGGTGATACACGGCCAGATCTGCCACGGTGGGCTGATCGCCAAGCAACCAGGTGCGCCCGTCAGCCAGCATGCTTTCGATCTGCGGCAACTGTGCGCGTACCAGCGGGGCGTTGCGCAGCGCGGCGCGGCGCATGGTGGCGTCATCGGGTGGCGGCAGGCCGCGCATCAGCGAGCGATCGGCCTGCAGCCCGCTAGGCAACTGATCGACATTCATGCCAGACACATACAGCGTGATCGGGCGCATCAGGCGATTTTCCGCCCAATAGGCCAGCGCGTCGGCCGCGGCCGCATGGGCCGGCGCAAAGAGCGTCGGCGTGGGCGCGCGTCTCTCAAGTTCGCGCACGATCAGGCGTGTATCGCAGTAGATATCGGCGCCGACTTGCAGCACCGGCGTGCGCCGATAGCCGCCCGTCAGCGGGATCAGGTCAGGCTTGGGTGCAATGGGCGGGATGATGACCGAACGCCAGGCCAGGCCTTTGTACCCCAGCGTCAGTCGCACTTTCTCAGCGAAATTCGAGAAGTCGTAGTGATGCAACACCAGTTCGGACATGAGGCGTTTCGCAGTAGTGCGATGTGGTCGGCGACGGGTGTCGATTGTAGGCGTGCGGCGCATGGGTGCAGCGACCTAAAGTGATACCGTCGGTCCTTTGCGCTGCCTGGGTTCCACAATGGACACGCTTGTTCGCCGCACCTCGGGGCTACCGATCAACCTCGCTTATCTCGACGCAGGGTCCGGCCCTGCGGTGATCTTCGTGCACGAATTTGCAGGGGATTTGCGCAGCTGGTTGCCTCAGGTCAACGCGCTGTCGCGCCGCTACCGCTGCATTGCCTACAGTGCGCGCGGCTACACGCCCTCCGATGTGCCCACCGACCCCAAGGCCTACGGTTGGGAGTTTGCGGTCTCGGACCTGATCGCGCTGATGGACTTCCTGAAGATCGATCAGGCCCATGTAGTCGGTCTGTCGATGGGTGGCTATGCGGTGATCACTGCCGGCTGGATGCACCCTCAGCGGATCCTGTCGATCAGTGCCTGCAGCGCAGGCTCGGGGTCGGTCTCGAAGGGCCGTGAAGAGATGATCGCGTCGAGTCGGGCACTGGCCGATCAGATCGAGCGCGATGGCATTCGCAGCGGCATTGCCGAGTACGCCAGGGCTGCCTCGCGGCTCCCGTTTCTTGAAAAAGACCCGGTTGGCTTCGAGACGTTTTTTGAGCAATTTGCAGGCCATGATGCCCTTGGCTCAGCGCTGACATTGCGTGGTTTTCAGGCTGCGCGCCCCTCCTTGCTCGACAAGGGCAAGGAGCTTGCGCAAGTGCGTGCGCCCGTGATGATGATGCTGGGTGATCGCGACAGCGGTTGCGTGGAGCCGACCTTGTTCATGTGGCAGACCATTCCCGGCGCCACATTGGCCGTGCTGCCGAACTCAGGTCATTGCATCAATCTGGAAGAGCCGGAGGTCTTCAACCGGCTGCTGCTGGATTTCCTCGATCGCGTTGAACATCAAAGATTCGTGAGGCCGTGATTGCAGACCTGTGTTGCCATGCCCTGTTGTGAAGGCACCCAGGGTGTTTCGGTCGCGCTGATGCAGTGCCCCTTGCCGTGAGCGGTCCGACCGCTGTGGCGTCTGCCCCGTCGGGTGCCCTGGTGGGCGCCGTGTGTTATCTGCTCGCCTGCCTGTTCTGGGGCCTGAACATTCCGCTCACCGCAACGCTGTTCGCCACGTTCGATGCGTTCTGGCTGGCCTGCCTGAGGCTATCGATTGCCACGGTGATTCTGGCCGTGTGGGTTGGTGTCACGCTGGGGCCAGCGCACTTGCGCCCGTCGATTCCCTGGTGGCGCATCCTGGTGATGAGCGGATGCGTGAGCCTGTTCTTCGTGCTTTACAACCTGGGGCTGCTTTACACCAACACCATCACCGCCGCGGCGATCATGGCGGGCTCGCCGGTTTACGGTGCGGTGGTGTTTCGCGTGATGACGCACGCGCGGCTGGAGAAAGGCTTCTGGGGCGCCGCCTTGCTGACGGTGATCGGCGCGATCATCGCCATTTATGGCCGCGCAGGCGAAATGGGTCAGTCGGTTGCGCTCGGCGGGGGCGAGCTCTTCATCGTGCTGTCCTTCGTTGCCTGGGCGGTCTATTCGATTCTGGCGGTGCGCTGGTTTCCCACCGAGACACCGCAACTGAGCCGCACCTTTCTCACCTCCTTGTGCGCCATCCCCTGGCTGCTGCTGTGGTGGCTGCTGGCCCGTGCGGTGGGGCTCGCAGGTGCGCCAAACTTGAATCCCGATCCGACTGCGCTGACTTACCTGCTGATTACCGCAGTCTTTTCCACCACCCTGGGCAATGTGCTCTGGAATATCGGGGTGGCTCGGCTTGGCGTGAATGCCGGCATGATGTGGCAAAACACGGTCCCGGTATTTGCCGTGCTGATTTCTCTGGTCTTTTTCGGGGTCATCCCGCTCTTTGAGCAGGTGCTGGGCGGTGCCCTGGTGCTGTCCGGGGTGCTCTTCATGCAATGGCATCGGATGCGCGAGCAGCGCGCGCGGGCCGCTTGAGCGAGCGCCTAGGGAGCGCGATGGGAAGGCGCCTGCAGTCAGGGCTTCAGCGGGTCTCCAGTGCCCGCAGAAACTCCAGTCGCAAGGTGTCGCTGTCCCGAAAGCGGCCGGTAAATGCCTGCGTGCGGACCCGCTCGTCGCCCCGTCGGTCTTCGCCCAGCAGCAGGCACAGTTGCTCGGCTTCGATCACGCAGGCTGCGCCCTGCGCCTTGCCATGGACCACCAGCGCTTGCGCGATATCGCGGGTCATCCACTCCTGATACGTGAACCGATGGCCGATCGCATCGACCATGCGGGCGATCCGCCCAAACCCGTGCAGCCTGCCTCCGGGAATGTAAGCGACATGCGCCACGCCGCGAAAAGGCACGAGGTGATGCGGGCACACGCCATGGACGGCGATGCCGCGGATGATGACCATGTCGTCGCGCTCATCCTCGAACCCTTCGCCGATCGCCTCGGCCGGGTCGATGGCGTAGCCGCCCAGGAGGCGCTGCTCCCACAGATCCCGCACGCGGCGGGCCGTGCGCCCGGTATGCACCGAGTCGGTCGCAATGCCGCAGGCCTGCAGCATGGCCTGCACGGCTGATTCAAAGGCGACCGGGTCGAAGCGGCCGACCCGCGCAATCCCGATGTCACCGGAGTCGGGTGGGGTCGAGGGATGGTGATCGCAGCAATCGCTCATGGGGTGCATCCTGTGGAACGGCATGAAAGGGGCCGGGGCGCGCTGAGCTTGTAGCCCAGAAGGACGCCCGTCATACTTACCACGATGATCGCCTACAAATGCCTCGTCAACGGCGCAATCGATGACGCCACGCGTCAACGTGTGGTCGCAGGGTTGGCGCGCATCTACACCGCGCGCTTCAACGTGCCGGCCACGCAGATGCGTGTCGACTTTACGGAAGTCACGCCAGGCCTGTGGTTTACCGGGGGACAACCGTCCCGAGCCTCGATGGTGCTGGGCAGCGTGCCCGAAGGCACGTCGCAGTCGGTGAGGGTCCAGGTCATGGAA
>JBIKKG010000390.1:0-2542 GCA_044360485.1 Burkholderiaceae bacterium
CCTGAGCCTGCGGATCGCAGTGATAGGGGCAACCGATCACGGCTTTCATGCGCGGCAGCAGGGCGGCAAGCGCCCTCACGGCGGTGGACTTGCCCGTCCCCCGATCCCCCAGCACCAGCACGCCCCCAACCGACGGGTCGACCGCCGCAATCAGGATCGCGAGTTTCATTTCGTCCTGAGCCACGATCGCAGAGAACGGAAAGGCGAGGGGGGTTGCCGGGATTGCCGCCCGGGCTGCGGGGTCCGTCGCCGCCATGTCCTATTGTCCTGACAAGTTAAAGTGTCCAGCCCGATTCTAGTCCGCGGTCGCCATTCAGTCGCTCTTCGCGTGACCGCAGCCGTCCGACCCCCATCCTTTCCGGAGCGCATCGTGTCCACAGCCGTTCCCTCGCCTGTTCCATTCAGCTTGCACGTCCCCGATGCCGATTGGGCCGACCTGCGTGATCGGCTGGCGCGCACCCGCCTGCCTGACCAGCCGCCGGGCGAGCCGTGGGCCACGGGCACCGATGTTGGTTTCATGCGCGAGGCGCTGGCACACTGGCGCGATCGCTTCGACTGGCGCGCCCAGGAGGCGCGTCTGAACGCCTGGCCACAGTTCACGGTCGAGTTGTCCGGCATCCGGGTGCACTACCTGCATGTGCGTGGCCGCGGTGTGCCGGGTGGTCCGCCCTGCACCCCGTTGCTCCTGTCGCATGGTTGGCCGGGCTCGGTCTTCGAGTTTCTGGACCTGATCCCGCGGCTGACCGATCCGGGCGCCTTTGGTGGTGACCCGGCCGATGCCTTCGACGTGGTCGCGCCCTCACTGCCCGGCTACGGCCTGTCCTTCACGCCCGGGCAGAAGCGCTTTGCCCTGGACGACATGGCGCGCACCTTTCATGCGCTCATGACCGAGGTGCTGGGCTATCGCCGCTTTGGTGCTCAGGGCGGCGACTGGGGCAGCTTCGTCACGTCATGCCTGGGTGCCGAGTATCCGCAGTCGACCCTGGGCATTCATCTGAACCTGATGCCGCTGCGCCGTGACGTGAAGCCCGGCCCTAATCTGCCCGAGGCCGAGGCGCGTTACCTGCGCGAGCTGGACCACTTTCTGAAGGAAGAAACCGGGTACCAGTGGATCCAGGGGACGCGCCCGCAAACGCTGGCCTACGGCCTGAGCGATTCGCCGGCCGGGTTGGCCGCATGGATCTTCGAAAAGTTCCGCGCCTGGACCGACTGTGATGGCGATCCCACCCGATCGATCCCGCTGGACACCATGCTGGCCAACATCAGCCTCTATTGGTTTACCGGCGCCATCGGTTCATCGTTCTGGCCGTATTACGCGCGCTTGCACGCCCCCTGGCCGATCCGCGAGGGCAGCATCAGCGTGCCCACCGGCTATTGCGAGTTTCCGAAGGAAATTCTGCGCCCACCGCGCTCCATGGCGCAGCGGGTCTACACCGATATCCGGCGCTGGAGTGTGATGCCGCGCGGGGGGCACTTCGCAGCGCTCGAACACCCCGATGTGCTGGCGCAGGAAATCACCGCTTTTTTCAGACCGCTGCGGACAACGTAAGAGTCTTGCGATCAGTACCCTTCGTCTTGACAGGAGTCAAACGCTTGTATTAAATCCAACGCCCGTTCTAATTAAAACGCACGTTTGACCTCCTCGTCCGTTCCCTCGACGCCCCATCAGCCGGTCCGCAGCGATGGCATCGATGCCCGCCAGCGGCTGCTGGCGGCTGGGCTCAAGCTGTTTGCCGAACAGGGTTTCGAGCAAACCTCGGTGCGTGCACTGGCGCGCGAGGCCGGCGTCAACCTGGCTGCCGTCAGCTATTACTTCGGCGACAAGACCGGTCTGTACAAAGCGCTGTTCACCGAGGCCTGTCCAAACCCACAGGATCCGACGGCCTTTGCAGATGCCCACACCTCTTCAGGGCTGGGCGACGCCTTGCATCATTTCTATGCCGACTTTCTGGAGCCGCTCAAGCGCGGCGACGAAATTCGTTTGGTGATGAAGCTGCATTTTCGCGAGATGGCCGAACCTACAGGTGCCTGGGCCCAGGTGCTCGAGACCGACATCCAGCCGCAGCATCAGGCGATTGTGCGTGTGCTGACCCGCGCGCTCGGTCTGCGTCGCCCCGACCTCGATGTGCATCGGTTGGCCATCGCCATTGCTGGGCTGGCCGTCCACATCTTCGTTTTTCATGAGGGCGTCAAGACTCTGAGCCCATCCTTGCTCGCCACACCGCGAGCGATCGACACCATGGTCGATCGGCTGGCGGGCTATGCGATCTCCATGGTTGAGGGCGAGCGTCAGCGTCGCGCCGGAGCACACACTGCATGAACCTTTTGCGCCACCTTCGCGTCGTGCCGCACACCTTGACGATGGTCGCAGGGTTCGTCTGGCTCGCAGGCTGCGGCATGCTGCCGCGCGTGGGTCCCGACTATGCCGGGCCGCCCCAGACCCGTTCACATGCCATGGCCCAGGCCGCAGCCACCGGTGCTTCGGCACAGTCCGAGGCCTTCCAGACCTGGCAAGCGCCCTTGCCTCATGGTGGCGTGCCCG
>JBIKKG010000391.1:0-2532 GCA_044360485.1 Burkholderiaceae bacterium
TCGGACTCGGCAGCGGTCCAGCCTTCAAAGCGGTCGGTGTGCGCGATGTTCACGAACAGTGACTTGCGCCCGGTCTCGGGGTGCGTGCGCACCACCGGATGCACCGCTTCGTAGACCTTCTTCGCTTCGTCCTTGCCGTCTGAGCGAATACGGTCTTCGCGGGTCTTGGAGACATCGGCCTTGCTTGAGGTGCTCACGCCCTTGAGGGGGTCGAGCACGGCACGCAGCCCGGGCGACAGCGTCTCGTAGGCCATGTACATATTGGCGAACAGCGTATCGCCGCCAAACGGCGGGATCTCGCGCGCCAGCAGCATCGAGGCCATGGGCGGGCGCTCGAGATAGGTGGTGTCCGAGTGCCAGATGCCGCCGAAATTCACCCGTTCGTGCTCGAGCTTTTTCACCTCGATAATCTGGGGATGCTCCGGCATGCCTTTGACGAAGGGATATTCGATCGGGATGCCCAGGCTGCGGGCAAAGGTCATGTACTGGTCGGCATTGAGCGGCTGATCGCGAAAGAACAGCACCAGATGCTCATTCCAGGCCCGACGGATCTCGGCCGATTGCTCGGCGCTCAGGGGCTCACGCAGATCGACGCCCTGTATTTCGGCGCCCAGCGCGCCAGCCACGCGGCGCACGGTAATGGTTCGGTATTCAGTCAATTCGATGATCCTGCAGGCCGTAGCAGCCTTGGCAGTATAGGTGAGCAGGTGTGTCGATGAGGCTGACCGAAGGTCTGACGGCTGGATCGGACGGGGCCTCGTCATGTGGTGCGGGGGACGACAATTGGTAGTTGACCGGGCAAGAGTGGGGTACACTGCGCGCGCTCACGCATCAAGTAATTTGTTTTCCAGGTATCACGTCAGTGCGGTCAAGGTCTCCAAACGGGACAGATGACCGTTCCGGTTCAGATCCACGGTCATATTCCTTGAGCTAGGGCGTTCCGCGTCCGGACGCTTGTCCGGCGTTTTATCTGTCACCAAGGAAAGTGTCACGATGGCTACCCAAACCGGTATCGTCAAATGGTTCAACGAAACAAAGGGCTTTGGCTTCATCAAGCCTGACAGCGGCGGCGAAGACCTCTTCGCTCACTTCAGCCAGATCGAAGCCAAGGGTTTCCGCACCCTGGCCGAGAACCAGCGCGTCGAATTCGAAGTCACCCAGGGCCAGAAAGGTCCTCAGGCCAGCCGTATCAAGCCGATCTGAGCGGGTGATGTTGCCAACGGGGCCGGCTGATCCCGCCCCCGTCTGAAGGCGGTGCCGTTCTGGCCGCTTCAGAGATGCAGCACGCAGCAACAAGAAGGCCGCCTCAGGGCGGCCTTTGTCATGGCGCGCGGCCCGGTCCGATCAACCCAGACCAGGCGGCATCGGCGATCAGAGCCGCGAGACCGCCCCGTTCACCACACGCACCTTGTCGCCCGGGCGGTAGTTGGGCATTTCGCGTACCCGCACCACGCGGTTGATGCCATCGTCGAAGCGGATCGAGACATCCCAGACCGTGGCCGCACTGCGTTGCGCCACGCTGGAACCGGCGACCGCTCCGGCCGTCGCGCCCACGGAGGTGGCAATCACCTGACCGGTGCCACCGCCGATGGTGCTACCCAGCGCACCCCCCACGAGCGAGCCCAGCACCGAGGTCATTGCAGACTTGCCCGCGCTGGTTTCGGTGGTTTCGCCGATGCTGCTGACGACGCCCGTGCCGTTGATGGCTGGCGCCTGTGGGCCGCCGGATGCGCAGGCGGCGAGAACCATGACAGCACAAAGCGCTGCCAGACGAGAAAAGAAGCGGGATGCAGTCGTCATGAGAAGGTCTCCTGATGGAAGGGTGCAGACGGTGCGGACTGCGCTGAGGCGGCCCGCGCGAGGCAGCGCAGTTTAACGCGCTCTGTATGACAATCCACCTTGCCCGCCTGTGCAGACTCTGTGCAAGCCTGTTCCGTTTCGATTGGCGGTGCTCACGTTACCGCACGCATTGCGCGCACACTGCGCGGTCGATCCCGATTGCCCCCGGAGGCTTCTGATGACCGCGATTGCTGACCTGTCTGCCGCTGAGGCGTCCGAGGCTTTTCGCACCGGGCGGCTGTCGCCCCCGGAGCTGGTGCAGGCGGTATTGGCCCGCATCCACGACTGTGAGCCCCAGCTCAACGCCATGTATCGGCTGCACCCGCAAGCCGCGATGCAGGCTGCGCAAGCCTCGGCCGCGCGATGGAAAGCGGGGCAGCCGCGATCCCCGCTGGATGGCGTGCCGGTCACGATCAAGGAAAACCTGTACACCGCGGGCGACCCGGCCCCCATTGGCGTGGCCACCGGCGATCTCACGCCCAAGACTGTCGATTCGCCTGTGGCGGCGCGGCTGCGCGAAGCCGGTGCCGTGATTCTGGGCAAGACCACCATGCCCGATTTCGGCATGTTGTCGTCGGGTCGCTCCTCCCTGCACGGCACCACACGCAATCCCTGGCGACTGGATCGCAATCCGGCCGGATCGTCGTCGGGTGCGGGTGCCGCGGCGGCAGCCGGATACGGTCCCCTGCATCT
>JBIKKG010000120.1:0-9510 GCA_044360485.1 Burkholderiaceae bacterium
CGAGCCGCTCAGAGGCTGCACAGCGACAGGTCGAATTCCACCACCCCGTCGAACGGGCGAGGCCGCAGGTCGCCGCCCTGCATCGTGAAGCGGATCCACAGCATGTACTTGTTGGCCGAGATTTCCGGGATGGCGCCGCTGGCCGGATCGATCCGAATCTGCAGCATGTGGAAAACCCGTCCACCCAGCGCCTGCTGATAGCTACCCTGGTGGGTGGAGACCTGTGAGCGGTGGGCAGACTCACGCAGCAATTGCAGGACAATCGTGAGGCAGTCGCGCAGGGGGCGAAACGGCGCGGCCCAAGACTCGATGTCCTGTCGGCGCTGGTCGCTGCCCCGATGCTGCCACGCATGGTAGGAGGGCAGGTCGAATTCGCAGGTCCCGCCCGCAATGCCGGCGCGGTTGCGAATGCTCATCAGCCATTCGTTGTCGCGCAGATGCTGTCCGGTGCGTCCGGAGGACGTCGACAGTGACTGGGTGGCGGCATCTATTTGCGCCAGCACCTGATCCAGGGCGGCGGCAGACACGGCCGGATTGTCCCGAAACGCGCCCAACGCCAGGCGCTGGCGTTCGAGTTCCTGCAGCAGATCGGACTTCAGATCGGCACGCGACGCGACCTCGAGGATCTCGAAGAGCGTGGTGATCGCGACATGATGCTCCAGCGGCCCGGGCTGGGTCATGAAGTGATCCAGTCGGGTGAAGAGATCCTCGAGCCTGAGCAGCGTGCGGATCCGTTCGTTCAGCGGATATTCGTAGAGGATCAACGCGTAAGTCGTCCAGGTCGCACGCGGGAATCCGCGCCGGCATTCTGAACGATTAGCGTTGCGTTGACAAACGCCGATACAGCGCGTCGATGCGCTCGACCTGCGCCGGCAAAGCGTCCGGGCTCCCGCCGTTGTCCACCACGTCGTCGGCCATCCCCAGTCGCTGCTCCCTCGAGGCTTGTGCGGCCATGATGGCGTCGACCTGCGTGCGCGCCAATCCGCTGCGGCGCATGACCCGTTCCACCTGCACGTCGGCGGGGCAATCGACCACCAGCACGCGGTCGAAGCGCCCGCGCGCGCCGCCCCCTTCAGCCAGCAGCGGAATCGCCACCAGGACATAGGGTGCTGCATTCCGGAGCGCAGCCGCGACCCCGGCATCGGTGCCGGCACGGATGAGCGGGTGAAGAATGCTTTCCAGCAGCTTGCGCGCCTGCGGGTCGGAAAATGCACGCTCACGCATGGCCGCGCGGTCCATCCGGCCATCAGGTGCAATGACTGCATCGCCAAACGCCTGTCGAATCGGCTCGATTGCGGCACCGCCCGGTGCGGTGAGTGCGTGGGCGATCTGGTCGGTATCCACCAGCGCGGCACCGCGGGCCACCAGCGCATCGGCGACTGTGCTCTTGCCGCTGCCGATACCACCGGTCAGGCCAATGATCAGGGGACGGGGTGCGTGATCGGACATGGTGTGCTCAGCCCAGTCGAAACAGACCACCCAGCAGGCCTGGCATGAGCAGGGCCAGCAGCCCGGCTCCGGCCAGGTAAGGGCCAAAGGGGATCGGAATGTCTCGCTTGTGGCGACGTGCCAGGATCAGAAAGATCCCCACGGCGGCGCCCACCCCTGCAGACAGCAGGATGATCGAGGGCAGCGCCTGCCAGCCGAACCAGGCCCCCAGCGCAGCCAGCAACTTGAAGTCGCCGTACCCCATGCCTTCTTTTTTTGTGACCAGCTTGAAGATCCAGTAGATGGACCACAGGATGCCGTAGCCCAGCATGGCACCGACGACGGCGTCTTGTAGGGGCACGAACACGCCCCACAGGTTGAAGGCCAGCCCCAACCACAGGAGCGGTAGCGTGAGGTCGTCGGGCAACAGCTGCGTGTCCAGATCGATGAACGTCAGTGCCACCAGGAAAAAGACCACGATCAGCGCACCCACTGCGGCAGCGGTGGCGCCGTAACGGGCGACCGCTGCCGCAGCCAGACCCGCAGTCAGCACTTCGACCAGCGGATAGCGCACTGGAATGGCCGCCGAGCAGTGGGCGCAGCGCCCCTTGAGCAACAGCCAGGACAACACCGGAATGTTATGCCGGGCGGCAATGGGCGTGCCGCACTGCGGACAGCTGGAACGCGGTTTGATCAGGTTGTACGGGGGCGACTCGGGCAGCGGCTCGCCGCGCAACTCGGCTGCCTGGGCCTGCCATTCAGCCTCCATCATGCGCGGCACCCGATGGATGACCACATTGAGGAAACTGCCGACCAGCAGCCCGAAGAGGGCCGTGAGCGCCATCAGTGGCCCGGGCCCGAGCGAAGTCAGCAATTGAAGCGGCGAGGCGTCCATGGCGGCGATGGTAGCCGAGGTGCCCCGTGAGGCCGTTCGATCAGACGACAGGCGGCAGCGTCGGCGTCTCGGGCAGACCCGAGCTCAGTCGCACCAGGTCTGGCAGCGAACGCGCGCCCATCTTGCGCATGATCGCCGCCCGACAGGCTTTGATCGTGCGCTCGCTCACCCCCAGCTCCCAGGCGATCTGTTTGGTGAGTGCCCCCTGCAGGACCCGTTGCAGCACGGCTCGCTCACGTGCGGTGAGCTGCCCCTGTACTTTGGCCAGCCGCTCGCGCTGTGCACGCTCGGCTCGCTTGGGCGCGTCGGATTCCAGGGCTGCCCGCACTGCTTCCAGCAGGGTGTCGCTGCTGACCGGCTTGGTGAGGAAGTCGCTGGCACCTGATTTGAGCGCACGCACGCTGCTGGGAATGTCTCCGCGGCCGGTCAGAAAGATCGTGGGCAGATCGATCCCGCGCCGATGCAGCGCATCGAACAGCGTCAGTCCGTCGGGGCCTGGCATGTGCAGATCCAGGATGAGGCAGCCGCTGGGCACCGCTTCAAGTCCAATCAGAAATTCGCCGGCCGAGCCGTAGGCGCGTGGCGCATACCCCGCTGCAAAAAAGAGTCGGGTGAGCGCACTGCGCATCGAGTCGTCATCGTCGACGATATGTACGGTGATGGCGGCAACAGGTGGGTTCATGCGGAACTCCCGGCGGACAACTCGGTGGGGATGCGAGGGGTGACCGACTGGGCGTGGCGCTGTTTGGGGAGCCGGACCTGCATCAGTGCGCCGCCCTCGCTGTGCAACTGTGCGGTGATGCTGCCCTGATGCGCTTCAACGATCGCACGCACGATCGGCAGCCCCAGCCCCATGCCATCGGGTTTGGTGGTGTAGAAAGAGTCGAACACGCGACCCAGATTGGCGGGCTGGATACCGACACCGCTGTCGGCCACGGACAATTCGATCTCTTGCGCTGTTTCGGTGGTCGTGACCGACAGGCGTCGCAGGCCAACTGGGGTGGTGTCCATCGCATCCATGGCATTCATCGCAAGGTTCAGCAGCACCTGCTGCAGTTGAATGGCGTCGCCCACCAGCTGGTCGTCGGTGGCATTCAGATGGACTTCCAGCGCGATGCCGCGCTCCCGCGCCTCGGGTTCGATCAGACTGAGTACCTCACGCAGCGCTGCATGCAGACTGATCGGGCTGTGTTCGATCTCGCGTTTTTCCAGCAGACCGCGCAGCCTGCGGATCACCTCATGCGCGCGCAGATCGTCGCGTCGAATATCGGCCAGAATGTCGCGCAGGGCTTCGGGCGATGCACAGCCGCTGCGCAGCATCAGTTCGGCCGCGTCAGCGTTACTCAGAATGGCGCCCAGCGGTTGATTGATTTCGTGTGCGATCGATGCCGTGAGTTCGCCCATCGCGGCAAAACGCATGGCACGCGCCAATTCCAGGCGGCGCTGTTCGGCATCGGCCTGCGCCTGCAGACGTCGCTTGCGCTGCAAGATCAGGCCAGTAATGGTGAGGGCCTGAAGCATGACCACGGCACCTGCTGCAATCACGAACTGTCGGTATTCCGACCACAGTGTCGCAGGCTTGCGCAGGACTTCGCATTGACCGGGTAGGCGCTCGGCCGATAGCCCGAATGCGGACAGGCGCTGAAAGTCGGCGACACAGCGAGTGGGCGCGACGGCCGGCATGCGGCTGACCGCTGCAGATGGCTGGCCTTGCAGCAGGCTGATCGCAAGCGCTGCAGTCTGTCTGCCTGCAGCGTTGAAGTCGATGACCTGCCCGGCGGCAGCACCGTTGTCCATGAAGGGACTGTACATCCCATAAATGGGCGCCCCGCTTGAGACAGAGAACTGCGCCAGGGCTTCAGCCGGGAAAAACCCCCGACCCTGACCGTCGCGCGACAGTGCGGTGTAGTACACGGCTGTTGTGCGGTCCAAACCGGCCAGACGTTCGCGCAGCTGATCGATGGCCAGGTCCTGCCATGTGTCGATTTGCCATTTGCCACGTGCCGTAGCGCCCTGAACGACACGTTGCGTGAGCGATCGGTCGAAGGCGGCACTGCCGCCCACCACGACCAGTCGCTGTGCATCCGGCTGGACGGCTTCGATCAGGGCAAGCGTGCCCTCGATATTCAGCTCCCATTTGGCTGCAGGCATGTCAGCGGGGATGCGCTTGAGCCCAGGCGCACTGGCGTCCAGCGCGCCGAAGACCATCGGCGTGTCAGGCCAGATCGCGGCTCGCATGTCCAGGACGGCATCGATGCCGAGGTCACTCACGCCGATGATCAGATCCACCGGTTGATTCGCGTATTTCTTGCGTTGGAGCGCAACGAACTCCGGGCCGAACGTCTGATAGTTGAAGCGGTAGGTGTCGATGGTGTCGGTGAAGAACGCCACGCCTGCAGGCGCGGCGGCACGCAAGGCCGCTCGCAGCGCCCGGTCGTGCTGCTGCATGACTGGAAGCGCCGGGTCGCTCGCCATCAGGATCACGACACGCCAGGGTTCTCCGCGTGTGGTTTGTCCATGCGCTGCTCCCGTCGCAACGCCCATGAACGCACACCACAGCAGGCGCAGCAACAGGTTCAAGAGGGGGCCGTCAGGCAAAGCGCAGCGCGCGGGAGCTGGCATGTTAGCCCGCATGGGCAGAGGGCGCCGCAGGTTCCCGGCGCGCGGCGCCCCGCCGCTCAGCGCAGATTGAAGTCAAAGACGCGGTTCCAGTCTCGCTTCATGTCCACGACCGTCCAACCCCGTGTTCCAGCTTCATCAAGCGCCTGATCCAGCTTGCCTACGGCTGAGCGTCGATCGTAGGCCCACTCGCGCTCACCGTCGGTGTGGTGCACCAGCAGTGCCAGCCGCGGTCCCGGTCCGGCGACCGTCCACTGCAGCATCTGGAGATCGCCATCGGAATTGCCGGCAGCCAGCAGTGGCCGACGTCCGATGTGCTGATGGATGCCGACCGGCTTGCCAGCCTTGTCGTCAATGAATGCGATTTCCGGCAAGCGAACGAGCACGGGCTTGCCATTTCGCATTTCAAACTTCGTGCGAATGCTGCTGCCGATCACCTGTTCAGGCGGAATGCCGTACACGCGCTCGACCCAGGGCCGCATGAATTCAACGCCGCCGCCCGAAACGATGAATACCTTGAAACCATGAGACTTCAGATAAGCGAGCAATTCCAGCATCGGCTGGTACACCATCTCGGTGTACGGTCGCCCGCTGGTAGGGTGGCGCGCCGTCGTGATCCAGTCTTGCACCGTGCGTTCAAATGTTTCCGTCGTCATGCCGGCATGGGTCGCCATCACCAGTTGCAAAAGGGCTTTTTCGCCACCACGGGCGACGGACTTGAAATCACCTCGCAACACGGATGCAAATGGCTCGAGGGTTTTCCATTCCGGATGCTTCGCGCTGAGTTGGCGCACCCGGTCCATTGCAAACAGCAGCTGAAAATAGGCCGGTTGCTCCGCCCAGAGGGTGCCGTCGTTGTCAAAGACCGCAATGCGCTCAGACGGCGAAACAAACTCGGGGGAGCCTTCTGTGGTCACCGCCTTCACGAAGGCGAGCACTCTGGCCTTGGCCGCCTGTTGCGCCCATGAGCCCAACGGGTCGGTAGCTTGTGCCGTGGCATTGGACAACCACAGCAGGCAGATCATCAGCCCTGCTTGCATCAGTGCAAGACCGGTGCGCGTGTTTGTGCGCGTATTCATCATTTCCGTACCTATGAGTGGGTGACGAACCAATGTCGGAAATCGCGAAATCCAAGGACTGCCTTGGAAGACGCCGTAAAAAAAGCTGCGCTCGCAGGGCGAACGCAGCTTTCCAAGGCGGGCAGCTGCCCTGGGTGAAACACACGGTGCAGCCATCGTGGGCTGCACAGGCGTGCTCGCTTACTGGTTGGTCTTGGTGACCGCTTCCATCACCCGGTCAAGATTGAAGCTGCCGGGCTTCTGGCGCGGAGGGAATTCCTTGAAGCTTTGCAACCACTGGCCCACATAGGCGCCCGCGGGAGCGATCGCGTACATGCGCTCAAGGTACCAGCGCTGGTAGCCGATGGCATGCTCGGACTCGGCCCGCTCGAACGGGTCCATGCGCAGGTTGGTGAGGGTGGGCGCGCGCAGCTGGGTGAAGGGCTGCTGCCAGACCTTCAGGCCTTCGGCCTCCTGCTTCAGAAACGTCACCTTCCAGTTGTCGTAACGCAGGGCGGCCACACTGCCATCGTCGGTCCAGTAGATGAACTCACGACGCGGCCAGGCTTTTGCTTGGCCGCGCAGCGCCGGACCCAGGTCGTAGCCGTCCAGGTGCACCTTGTAGTTCATCTTGCCGATCTTTTGGCCCTTCTTCAGGTCTGCCACGACGGTACCGTTACCAGCCGCAGCCAGCAGGGTCGGCAGCATGTCTTCGTGTGCGGCGATGTCGTTGATGATCGTGCCGGGCTTGATGACACCAGGCCATTTGATCAGGGTCGGCACACGATAGCCGCCTTCCCACTGGGTGTTCTTCTCACCCTTGAACATGGTGGTGCCACCGTCGGGCCAGGTGAAGGTCTCGGCGCCGTTGTCGGACGAGTACATCACGATGGTGTTTTCGTCCAAGCCCAGCGCCTTGAGTTTGTCCAGGATCTGACCGACGTGACCATCATGCTCGACCATGCCGTCGGCATAGATGCCCAGGCCGGTCTTGCCAGCGGACTCCTTCTTCAGGTGGGTGAAGATGTGCATGCGGGTGGAGTTCCACCACATGAAGAACGGCTTGTTGGCGCGCGCGGCACGCTCCATGAAGTCGATCGCCTTGACGTTGACTTCCTCGTCGATGGTCTCCATGCGCTTCTTGGTCAGCGGACCGGTGTCGGTGATGCGACCATCGGCGAAGCTGTGGATGACACCACGGGGGCCGAATTTCTTCTTGAAGGCCGGGTCCTTGGGATAGTCGGGGCTTTCCGGCTCTTCCTCGGCATTCAGGTGATACAGATTGCCGAAGAACTCATCGAAGCCATGGGCCGTGGGCAGCATGTCGTCACGGTCACCGAGGTGGTTCTTGCCGAACTGCCCGGTCATGTAGCCCTGCGCACGCAGCAGCGTGGCAATGGTCGGGTCTTCCTTTCTCATGCCCTCGGGCGTACCCGGGAGGCCGACCTTGGTCAGGCCGGTGCGGATGGGCGACTGGCCAGTGACGAAGGCAGCGCGGCCGGCGGTGCAGCTTTGCTGACCATACCAGTCGGTAAAGAGAGCACCTTCCTTACCAATGCGATCGATGTTGGGCGTCTTGTAGCCCATCATGCCCATGTTGTAGGCGCTGATGTTGAACTGGCCGATGTCATCGCCCCAGATCACCAGGATGTTCGGCTTGCGGGCGCCGCCGGCTTGCGCGGCAGCCTCCGTACTGAACGCGCCCATCACCATGGCCGCGGCGAGCGTGACCAGTGTGACGGCGAGTGTTCTCAACCTCGATCTCATTGAATGCTCCTTCGATCCTGCGTTGTCATAAAAAATGTTGCCCGGGCCGGATGCTAGCTAATGCAAGCCAATCAAGCCTTGTCTATGAGGGTTGAATGGCTTGCCCCAACGGGCAATTCCTGCGGATCAGCCACTGCCTGACTCCCCGCCCGATCGGCACCAGCCTGCTCGCGTGCCAGAATAAAGCGAATAACGCATCGCTCAAGCGCGCCTGCCCCGGCGGTTCCGGTTTCCGGTTGTCATCGTGACTAAGAAGCAAAAAAGACGTCCCTCCCCTGGTGCAGAGCCCGGCGCGCAACCCTCGCCGCCCGTCGGGTCTTCCCCCGCGAGTCGGGCCGCAAGGCCCGTGGCGGATCGCGCGGCTGCCGGCCAGCCTCGGGGAGGCAACTCCAGTGCCCGCAGGCTGTGGCTGGTCTGTGCTGCGCTCGCGATCCTGGCCGGGCTGGTCGGGCTCGCGACGCAGTGGCGACATCTCGGATCGTCAGGCGCACCCGGCACTGCAGCCTCGGCCGGCGGCAGTGCGGCGCCCCAGGCCGCCTCGGTAAGCCCACCCGCCAGCCAAACGGCCGGCACTGCGGTGCCCGCCTATGTGCCCAACACGACCTGCCTGGGCTGTCATGCTCAAGAGTCAGCCCAATGGCAGCCCTCGCACCATGCACGGGCCATGGCGCCAGCCCATCCCGACACGGTCCAGGCCGACTTTCGTGGCACGCGCTTTAATGACCGCAATGGCAACGTGCAATTCGGGGTGCGCGACGGCCGCTACACGGTTCGCACCGAGGGGCCTGACGGCAAGCCCGCAGACTTCGAGGTGGCCTATACCTTTGGCGTGGCGCCGCTGCAGCAGTATCTGATCCCGATGCCCGGTGGGCGTCTGCAACCGCTGCAGGTGGCATGGGATGCGCCGCGCGCCCGCTGGTTTCATCTGTTGCCCAATGAAAAGGCGCCGCCCGGGGACGTCCTGCACTGGACCGGGCGCTATCAGACCGCCAATACGATGTGCCTGTCGTGTCACACCACCGGCTTTGAAAAGCGCTACGACGCCCGCGCCGACACCTTCGCCTCGACCTGGACTGAGCCCAATGTGTCCTGTCAGTCGTGCCATGGTCCGGGCGAGCGACACGTGCACTGGGCGAAGGCCCGCGCCACGGGCGCGCAGTCGTCGCCTTCGCCCTCGAGCGAGGTGATGGGCCTGCTCGTGGACTTCAAGCGAGAGGGTGCCAAAGGGCAGGTCGACGTGTGTGCCGCCTGCCATTCGCGTCGCACGGAACTCACGGCCACACCGGTCCCCGGCCAACCCAAGCTCGACCATTACCTGCCCAGCCTGCTGACCCCGGGGCTGTACCACCCCGACGGTCAGCAGCTGGACGAGGTCTTCGTGGATGGCTCGTTTCGCCAGAGTCGGATGTACCGCATGGGCGTGGGCTGCACCGATTGCCACAATGCTCACACCGGCAAGCTCAAAGCCAGTGGCAATGCGGTCTGCACGCAATGCCATGCACCGCAGGCCAATACCCGCTTTCCCAGTGCAGCGGGCAGCTTCGATGCACCCGCCCATCATCGCCACCCCGCAGGGTCGGCCGGCGCTCAGTGTGTGGCCTGCCACATGCCCGCCAAGACCTACATGCGCATCCAGGACCGACCAGACCACAGCCTGCGTGTGCCGCGTCCCGATGTGTCGGCCAGGCTGGGCACACCCGATGCCTGTACCAGTTGCCACACGAAACAATCACCGCAGTGGGC
>JBIKKG010000392.1:0-2519 GCA_044360485.1 Burkholderiaceae bacterium
GGATGGCTTTCGCCCACTTGGCGGTTTCGGTGCGCGAGCGCTGTGCCAGGGCTTCGGGTGAAGCCGGTGCGGTCTCGAATCCGATCGAGGAAAACTTGTCCAGCAGCTCCTTGTCGGTTGCTGCCGCGTTGGCCGCCCGATTGAGCTTCTGGATGATGTCGGCCGGTGTGCCCGCGGGCGTGAAAATGGCGAAGTAGGCGATCAGCTCGTAGTCCTTCAAACCCAGGGCTTCATTGACCGTGGGCAGCTCAGGAATGGCTTTGGAGCGCTGGGTGGACGTGACGGCCAACCCGCGCACCTTGCCCGCCTTCACCTGCGGCAGCATCACGGCGAAATCTGCCGTGAACAGGTTCACCTGTCCGCCGATCAGGTCGGTCATGGCAGCAGGCCCGCTTTTATAAGGCACATAGTTCAGCTGCACGCCGGCCATGCTGAAGAGCATTTCGCTGGAGACGCGCTGCGAGGTGCTGGCGCTGGCAAAGCTCAGCTGACCGGGCCTGGCTTTGGCCAGGGCGATCAGCTCAGGCAATGTCTTGGCGGGCACATCGTTGTTGATGCCGACAATCAGCGGTACCTGGCCCAGGAAGGCTACCGGCGCAAAGGCCGTGTCCTGGTCATAGGGCAGCTTCTTCATCAGGCTCTTGAGCGCGGCATTGGTGCTGTTGGTGCCGATCAGCAGCGTGTAGCCGTCAGGGGCTGACTTGGCTGCGGCATCAGCACCGAGCATGCCGTTCACGCCGGGCTTGTTTTCGATGACGATCGGCTGCCCGAGCGATTCGGACATTTTTTGCGCAAAGGCGCGGCCGATCTGGTCGGTCGCGCTGCCGGCAGCAAACGGCACGATCGCCTTGATCGGCTTGGTTGGATAGGCCTGAGGGGCCGGCGCTGCGGCGGTCTGCGCCTGGCTGAGTGAAGGCATCAGACTCAGCGCCCATACGGCCGCCAGTGCCCAGGGCAGACTGAGTCGTATCGTGCGCAGGCTGCGCCGTGAAGTGTTTCGAGTGGTGTGCATAGCGTCTTGGAAATGGATGAGGATTGGGGTGGTGTGCGGCGCTCAGGGTTTCCAGCCGTCCGACAGAAATCGGTCAACCTCATCGAACAGCGAGAAGCGCTCCAGCTCGTTCATGATGCCATGCGTGCCCTGGCTCAGCAGCACGAGCTTTTTGGGGTGGGCATTGACCAGCAGCGGATACAGTGTCTGCGCCATGTAGGGCGGTGTGTCGGCGTCCCATTCGGCAAGGATCAGCAGCGTGGGCACCCGAATGCGTGCCGGGTCATAGACGGCCTTGCCCGCATTCCAGAAGTGTCGCCCTTCCTGCACCACACCGTTGGGTGCCCGGACGTAAGGCGGGTTGGCTTGGGAGCCGACCGGGTCGCTGGCGAAGGTGGCTTGTGCCCAGGCATCGAACCAGGCGTCGGGCTGTGGTTTGACGCCTGGTCTGAGCCCGGTGTCCTTGCGCTTGCGTGCGGCCTCGATCGTGACCGTACGGTAAGCGCCCAGTGCGCCACCGGCGTCGGTCAGCGAGGCACCGTCCTGTCTGAGCCATACGGGTGCAAAGAGCACCAGGCGGCTGACCTTGTCGGAATGCTGCGAGGCATAGCGGGCCGTGATCACGGTGCCCCACGAGTGGCCCATGACATTGATGCGCGGCACTTGGCGTCGGGTGCGGATCCAGTCGGCGGCGGCGGCATAGTCGCGTGCGGCCACTTCCGAATCGACGATCGGATGATTGGCCTCGGCAGGCTGGTCCATCTCCGGAGGGCGGCTTGATTGGCCATAGCCACGGATGTCGACCAGGTAGACGTCGAAGCCCTGGCGGGCCAGTACATCCATCCAAGAGACGCCATCGAGTCTCAGATCGAAACCCGTCTCGGCCGGGTAGGTGGCACCGTGCACGAAGAGCAGCACGTTATCGGCGCTGAACGTGTTGAGCGTAGCCAGCCGCTTGTTACGCACATAGAGCTGGATGCCGGAGTCGCCACCAGGCACCATGAACTCTTCCATGACGAGCGGTGCCTGACCCACATGCGCAGCCCGCCGTGTCGGCGATGCGCAACCAGCGGCGGCGCTCTTGCTCACGGTGGCGAGCGTGGTCAGGGCGCGCACTGTGCTCAGCCAGTCAAGCAGCATGTCGGTCTCCTGATGCGGTGATCTGTGGACTGTGGGTTCATGCATGCCGGGCGGCACAGGTGGCGATGCTGGCACGCCAACGCATCCAAGGGTGGAGGCACCGCTCTAAAAACGAACCGTGCAACGCACCTGACAGCGAACCATATGAGGCCATCTTGTACGATCAGTCCACTGGATTGCACACACGCGGGAAGACGCATGACTCACACATTGAAGGTGTCGCACGATGGGCCGGTGACCACACTCGTCATCAATCGCCCCGAGGTGCGCAATGCGCTCGATCGTGAGACCACACAGGCGCTGGCGCAGGCCCTGTGGGCGTTTGAGGCCGATGAGGGCGCACGGGTGGCCGTACTGACCGGTGCAGGACAAGCTTTTTGCGCCGGGG
>JBIKKG010000393.1:0-2512 GCA_044360485.1 Burkholderiaceae bacterium
CGGATGCTCGCCTTAGCGTGATTCGGTGGCGTGGGGCCATCCCACAAAGGCCGGCACACAACTGACCAGGCCACCCGCGCCGGATGCGGCGCACCGCCGCAGGATCATGCGGGCTGAGCCGGCGCGCGTGCAGTCTCGAACACGTACGGGTCGAGCGTGGTCTGCGCCGTCTCGCGCAGGGCATGCCACTTTTGCGGCCCCCCGTAGTAGGCGAGGCTACCCGGCTCAGCCGCGCCTTCACCGTTGTAATACGACAGGCAGTCACGCAACGGACGGGTCATGAGATCGGCATCGCGGCAATGCTGCGCATAGGCGTTTTCAGGGTCGGCCTTCACATCGACGATCTCTGCGCCTCGTTCACGCAGGGTCTTGAGCATCCAGACCACATAGTCGGTGTGCGACTCGACGCCCAGCGTGAAGTTGAACTGACCGCCGCCGCCTTGCGGGCCGGACATGATGAAGAGATTGGGAAAGCCGGCACTGTGCATCCCCAGAAACGTCCTCACGCCCTGGTCTTTCCACTTGTCACGCAAGGTGCGGCCGCCGCGCCCGGTGATCATGTTGAAGGTGGAAGTGGCCATCCACTGAAAACCGGTGGCATAAATCAGCACATCCACCGGGTACTCCACCCCGTCGTGCACCACCCCGCGGGCATTGATATGGCTCACACCCAGCGGCGCGGTATCCACCAGCGTTACCTGCGGCAAGTTAAAGCTCGGCAGATACTCATCATGGAACGTGGGCCGCTTGCAGCCATAGGGGTAATACGGCTTGAGCGCCGCGGCCGTCTTAGGGTCCTGCACGATCGCATCCACCCGCGCACGAATCTGCTCCATGATCCGGAAATTGGTGTCCAGCTGCTTCTGGATCATTTCCTCGGGCGTGAGCGGGCGCTCGTACTGCTTGCGCGCCTTGAAGTCGGCCACCTTGCCCGACAGAAAATCATCGTTGCCCTGCAAGGCCGTGCGACCTGATGAAATTTGCGCGAGCCGGTCGCGCCGCGCGCGCGCCCAACCGGGCTCGTTCGACCAGGCCTCGATTTCTTCGGGCGTGGTGGCCCGCTGATCGCGTACATCAATGGTCGAGGGTGTGCGCTGAAAGACATACAGGTGCTTGACCACCTTGGCGATCTCGGGGACCACTTGCACAGCGGTGGCGCCAGTACCGATGATCCCCACGCGCTTGCCGGCCAGGTCAACGTTGTAGTTCCAGCGCGAGGTGTGAAACGACTGACCCGCGAAGGTTTCCATGCCATCGATGCGTGCGAGCTTAGGCGTGGTCAGGATCCCGTTGGCCAGCACCACGAACCGGGCCTGCATGCGATCGCCCCGATCGGTGCTTACGGTCCAGCGCCGCGTGCTTTCGTCCCAGTCGGTGCGCTCCACCGTCGTGTGAAAGAGGCACTGGTCATAAAAGCCAAAGCGCTCGGCCATGCTCTGGCAGTACTCCAGAATCTCGAAGCCCGACGCAAACTTCATGGTCGGGAAGTAGCCCATTTCTTCGAGCAGCGGCAGGTAGCTGTAGGCCTCCACATCGCAGGCAATGCCTGGGTAGCGGTTCCAGTACCAGGTGCCGCCCACATCGCCGCCCTTCTCGCAAAAGCGCACGTCCTTGAAGCCCGCCTGGCGCAGCTTGTACCAGAGCAGCAGCGCCGCAAAGCCGGCACCGATCACCACGATGTCGCAGGCATCGGTCAGGGCTTCGCGCTCAACGGGTGGGGCTGAATACACGTCCTCCAGATACTTCGAGAACTCGCCTTCCATGGCGATGTAGTCGGCCGCCCCAAGGCGCGCCTCCTTGAACTCTCGGTAACGGGCCTGCTCCTGCGCATTGAACACCGCGCCAGCGGGCGCATCGGGCAGCACCTTCAGCGAGGCATCTGAAATGGCGGAATAGCCCTTGCCAGCGATCCGTTCAGTGGCTTTGGCAGCGCGGGTGTTAAAGCGCTTCTGGCCTGTGGCCTCGTCGATGCGAATGGGGGGCGTCATGTCGGAGTCACTCTCGGATACAAAGGGACAAAAGGCCTGGCTGCGCCAACAACGCGAGCCGGATCAGGTTGATTCTGACCGATTGGGGCGGGGTCATCCAGAGTTTCAGGCCGATTTATGGATCGGCCCACCCGGCCTGCCCGGCGCACTCAGGCACACGATGCGCCACAATCACCCATGATGCCTCACGCACAGGCCCCACCGGACCGCACACCATGACTGCTCAAGCGATCGACAAGGACGCGCTGCGTCGCAAATACCTGGAAGAGCGCAACAAGCGCTTGCGCCCGGACGGCAATGCGCAATACCTCGAGGTCAAGGGCGCCTTCGCCCATTACCTGAAAGACCCGTATACGCCAGTCACCGCGCGTGCACCGCGCACTGACCATGTCACCTTTGCCTTCATTGGCGGGGGCTTTGGCGGGTTGGCCACAGCCGCCCGACTGGTCGAGGCCGGCGTGAGCGATGTGCGCATCATTGAAAAAGGCGGCGACTTCGGTGGCACCTGGTACTGGAACCGCTAC
>JBIKKG010000121.1:0-9416 GCA_044360485.1 Burkholderiaceae bacterium
GAGCAGCGTCGTCTTGCCGCTACCCGTTCCACCCGACACGACGATGTTCATCTTGCCCATGACGATCGCACGCAGAAAGGCTGCCATGGGCGGGGGAACCGACTTGCGACCGACCAAGTCGTCCATGCGCAGCGGCACCTTGGAGAACTTTCTGATCGACAGGACCGGCCCGTCGAGCGCCAAGGGCGGGATGATCGCGTTGACCCGCGAACCGTCGGGCAAACGGGCATCGACCATGGGGCTCGATTCATCGACACGACGTCCGACGCGTGAGGCGATACGCTCGATCACATTCATCAGATGCTCATCGTCGTCGAAGCGCACAGCTGTGCGTTCCAGCTTGCCGGATCGTTCGGCGTAGACATGCGCATGACCATTGACCAGGATGTCGCTGATCCCGGAATCGGCGAGCAACGGCTCCAGCGGACCGAAGCCGAACATCTCGTGCTGGACTTCCTCGAACAGGGTGCGCCGCTCAATGTCATTCAACGGCACGCCAGCAGACTCCACAATCTGGTCGAGCTGCATGCGCACCTCGTCGCGCGTGGCCTTCGCGGGCAGATTGCGCAAACGGACCAGGTCAACCCGGTCCAGCAGTTCCTGGTGCACCCTCTGCTTCAAATCGCTGATCGACCGGCCACCTGAGGGCGGATCGTCACGTACCAGCCCCGAAGGGTTTGGCCGGGGAACCGACTCGATCGCCTGAAGACGCTCACGAAGTGACATCACAGATCCCTCTCGCCTTAGGCTCGCTTGAGCACACGCTGAAACCACGACAGATCAGTGGGGCGCGCTGCGCCCAGCTTGACCGCGAAGTCGCCAAAGCCTCGAGCCAGTGCACTCGTTGGCGCCAGGCGATGCACCGGAATGCCTTGATTGACCGATGCCGAAGCCACTTTGTAGTCGTTGGGCAGGCTCGCGTACATGCTCGATGACAGCGCGTCTTCGAGATCCTCGAGGCTGATATCGGCGTGACGATCGAAGCGATTCACTACCGCTTTGACTTTTTCGCTGCTGTAACCCAGCCCGCGAAACATCTCGATCATTCGGCGCGCATCCCGGAGATAGGGCAGGGTCTGCTGGAGCACCAGGAAGATCGAATTCGACAGGTCGAGCGCTTCCAGGGTGCCCGCATCCAGCTTGCGCCCCAGATCCAGCAGCACGACGTCTGCCTGGGTCCTGGCAAATCGCAGCAGATCGCCGATCTGCTGGGGCTGCACACCCGCAGCGCTGGCTGGATCCAGTGGCGCGGGCAGCAGCGAATAGTTCGGCAGGATCTGCAGGGTCGATGCCTTGAGCAGGGCCGCATCGAGTCTTTGCACATCGGCGGCCACGTCGGCCACCGTGCTGGTGGGGCGGGCATCGGTCAGGTACAGCGCCGCGTCACCAAACTGTAAGTTCAGATCGATCAGCAGAATGCGCTGGTCGCTCATCGCGGCCATCGCGTAGCCGAGGTTGGCACACACGAAGGTCGATCCGCTGCCGCCCTTACAGGAGGCAAAGGTGATCATCCGACCCTGGCGGGTCCGGGTCGCTTCCTTGCGGAATCGGATCCTGCTCACCGCGCCCTGAATATCAGCCGGCGTGCCATTGAGCGCGATCACTTCGCGCGCGCCAACACGCAGAGCGCCCTGAAGGCTGGCGCTGTTCAGTTCCGGGACGAAGAGCACCAGATCCACTGCAGGATGCGCCGCACTCAGACTCAGGAACGACCGGGCCTGTTCGATCTCCAGCGGTGTGGCGGCAATCAGCAGCAGGTCAGGGTCTTCGGCGCGCAGCAACTTCTCTGCGTCGCGCACCGCACCGACCTGGGTCGCCGACACCCGCAAGCCCTCTACCGTCTTGCTCAGACGCTGGAGTGCCTCCAGTGACGAGGCGTCGGACGCCACAATGACGGCCGCGAGTGAATCATCGATGCTCATGGCTAGACTTCAACCGCAACGAGATCATGAAGGGCGAACGTCATCGGGCACCCTGAGCACCGCCCGAGTTCCCGATCATGATGTTCTGGATCGGTTGCGGGGCCGACTCGAATGAGCGGTGGTAGCGCTCGATCGTTTCCCGGGCGGGGCGCCCTTCCAGACCCTCTGGAATGCGGTCCCGATTGGTCAGCGTCGCCTGCGGGTGCAGCGTTTGCTGCGCGCTCAGTTGCCGCACCGATTCGCCAAACCGGGCATCAAATGCCGGTGTGGGAGATGTACACCCTGACAGCGCGCTGCACAGGACGGCAAGGGCTGCGGCGGACTTGATCATGATCATTGCCTTCATCGGATATCAAACCCCATCGGTCGCACCGGTGCCGCAGGGCCCGGTACCACGGCTGAAGGCGCAGGCTGCATCGGTAAGGGCGCGGGGGCGCGTCGACTATCGGGAACGCTGTCCAGACGGCCATCGAGCATCAGCTGACGGCGATCGGGCAGTCCCACCAGATCGGTGGGCAACGGAAACTCTGGTGGCAGCGGCTTGATCAGTCGAGGGGTCACGATGAAGACGAGTTCGCTCTTGTCTTCCTGGAACTGCGTGCTGCGAAAAAGCGCCCCCAAAATCGGTAGTTCGCCGAGCACGGGCAGAGCGTTGACCGTGGCGGCGCCGCTGCTGCGGATCAGGCCCCCGATGGCAAAGCTCTGACCGTCAAAGAGCTGCACGGTCGTGGAGGCACGTCGGGTGGTGATCAGCGGCAGAGTCGTCGAGGAGAACGTGCCGGTGGACAGACTCACCCCAGACTTGGACAACTCGGACACTTCGGGCGCCACCCGCAGGTTGATGCGGCCGTCACCCAGCACCGTTGGGCTGAATTTGAGACCGACGCCGTATTCCTTCTCCTCCAGTGACACAGCGGGAAGACCAGATGATGAACCTTGGGCCACCGGGATCAGCACCTTGCCGCCAGCCAGGAAGCTGCCCTCCTGACCGCTGATGGCCATGATGTTCGGCTCGGCAAGAATGCGCACCAGGCCGTCGGTCTTTTGCGCCTGAAGGGCGGCGCTGTTGCCCTTGTTGTCGCCAATCGTGAGGCTGCCCGCCAGGGCACTGGCCACCATGTTGCTTACGAAGGTGTAGCTGATGTTGCCCTTGGTAGCGAAGCCGGCGAGGTTCACACCCAGTTGATCGAGCAGCGTCTTGGAGATCTCGGCAATCTTGACCTCAAGCATCACCTGCTGCGGCGAGGCCACGCTCAGCATGTTGATGACGCGCGCCAACAGCGGCGCACCGCCGGCCACCGCGGTCTGCATCGTCGTGGCACCAGCCCCACCACCCATCACGGGCGCAGCCGGCGCCCCGCCCATCGACGGGCTCCCCTGCGATGCCATGCCAGCGAGCGCGCCGGAACGCAGATACGCGTTGGTGATCGCCACCGCCTGATCGACCGCCATGGCGTCGGAAACCACTCCGATGAGCACCAGGCTGTCGCCCGCCGCCACCACGCGCAAATCCTTTTCTCGCGGCAGCAGTTCAGACAGTTTGGACTGCACTGCGTCGGTGTCGATGCTCACCACCACATCCAACAACATGCAGCGGCCGCTCCTGCCCTGCAGAATCACGTTGGTCGAACCGATGCGTCCGCTGGCCAGATACAGGGTCTGCTCGGACACCATCCGACTCTCGATCACGCGTGGGTCGCCGACAGTGCGCCGCACGATCGCCTCGGGCAGGTCCACGAGTGTCGACTTCCCCGCATTCATCCTCACTGGGATCGGGCGTGGCAGACCGCCCACGCAAGAGGGCGTGGAGCCTGTGTCAATCCCGCCGCCCTGCGACGCGCCGTCTGCGGCAACGACCGGGCTGTCGGCACGGGCCGTCGCAGCGGAGCCTGCAGCGCGCGCTGCGGGAGCCTGCCCGGCGGTGCCTTGCGCCAGTGCAAACGGTGCCTGCAGCGCGCCCGAAAGCAGCGCAGCGCACGCAGCCCGCTCGACAAGTCGAGCCCACCCGAATTGGCCTTGCGCCCCGAATCGAAACATCTCGTTGCCTTTCAAGGTCAGAAGCATTCGCTGCGGCGTTCAGTACCGATCAGCGCGTCAACACAGGTCTTGGGGGATGCGGGCTTGACCTGAGCCAACGGCGCCGGCTCGGCTTTCGCCACGTCCTTGACGACTTCCCGAGGCGCAGCAGGCCGCGTGACCGGGGCCGGCATGGCGACCGGGGCGGTCGCCAGGACAGTCGGCTGAACCATGGCCACTACCGGCGCTGAGGGCTTGGGGGCCAAGCCAAACAAAGACTCACGGGTCGCCCCTCGGGTCTTGGTGTCATGGTCTTCCTGCTGGTTACGCATGGCCAGCGACAGGGTTCCGATGCTGCGGGCCAGATCCAGAGTCTCGGCTTCGGAAGGGGTGACCTCCAGCATCACTGCGCCAATCCGGACGTCGTTGCCTGGAGCGTTCGAGACCCCCAGGACATGAACCCGCTCAAGCACGATCTTGGACATGCTGCGTTGACGATCGCCCTCCGATGACTCGGACGAGTTGACGATGATGTCGACATAGCTGCCTTCCAGCGCATAGGACGCCATGCCCACCGAGTCGTTCACGGCGATCGAGATGGCGCGCTTGCCGGGAGCGATCAGCGATGAAATGCCGCCGCGCGCGCCCTTGGCGGCCAGTCGGCTCTCGATGACCGGTTCTCCTTTGAGCACCGAGCTGCGCACCACCCGACCCACCAGCGTTGCGGGGTCGGCCACCGCACCTGTCGGCACGGTGGTGGTAGGCCACTCAACCACGGTGAGGTCCGCAGCAGACAATTGCTTGCCCGCACGCATATCGCCTGCAGCGATGGCGACTTTGCTCATCTGAACGCGGGTTTTGCCCGCCACCTGGGTACTCACCTGGGAGTTGATCCAGTCAACCGCCAGATAGGCCGCCACCCCGCCCAGCAAGAGCGCTAAGCCGAGCATCATCACTGTTCTGGAACTACGCATGGCTCAATGTTCTCCTTAGCCGAGCAGCGGGCCGAGTTGGAACCAGCCCAGGGTGCCCGCACCAATGGCGAGTGCGTAGGGCATACGCGCGTTACTGGTCGGCAGATACGATGGCGTCGGTGCACCGACGCCGGCAAAGCGAACTGCCAAGGCACGCAGGTAGACCCACAGGTGCTGCGCTGATTCGCGCAGGACGCCCATCGCCATGAGCGTCACGATGGACATCACCCCGCCGAAGAGCGCCGTGTACACCGCAGCCCAGAGCACCGCATAGGGACCCACGAAAGCGCCCACCGCCGCCATGAGCTTCGCGTCCCCCGCGCCAACCGCCCCGAACAGATAAAGCGGCAGAAACAGCACCAGGCCGGTAAGTGCGCCCAGCAGGCACTGGCTGAGGCTCACAGACCCCCAACCCATGGAGACCGAGGCCAGTGCCAGACACAACCCCATCGCGACCAGCGCGTTGGGAATGCGGCGCGACTTCAGATCGGTCCAGACAGCCAAGGCAAGAACCCCTGTGAGAAGCGAAGTCGAAATCAGCATGAACGGCTCTCGGGCAACAGAAACACGAAGGGAAACTCAAGAACGAAACTGCAATCGGCGCCAACGGCGTTGCACCGACCCGCTGGTCTACAACTCAGACTCGCGACACGGTGAAAAAAAAACGGCTTCTGAAACATCTCGGAAGCCGTCACGAAATGGCGTTCGTGACGGATTGCCATCAGACGCCGCCTCTGTGAGAACCGGGGCCCGATCAAGCAGGCCCGGCTCACTGTCTGTTGGCTTAGCAGGCCGAGCCTTTGATGTCCTCGCATGCCTTGGCCATGGAGCTGGCGGTCTGGGTACCCAGACTTCTGGCCGCTACGACTACGACAGCGACGATCACCGCTACCAGCAGACCATATTCGACGGCAGAGGCGCCGTCCTCGTCGGTCAGAAAAGAGTCGATCGAATGTTTCAGGGATTTCATGGTGCATGTTCCTTGGAAAGAGTGGGTCGATAGGTTTGCGGCCGAAGCCTGTGCGACCCAGACCCCATTGCAGGAGTACCGGAACCGCATGGGTGCAAGCGTCCCATCGACCTGGAAATTCGAGTGTGCTGTTCGTCACATCCAGCCCGATGAACGGCGTCGAATGCGCAAAAAGTCACGCTTACCGCGTATCCCGGCGACCGTTTGTCGGGAGGCCGTTGACGAGGCACCAACGCGGGAACCCGGGTTGGTGCGATCGCGTTGGCTCAATCGGCAAGCGGCTGCACTGGTCGTGCGGGCGTGCGCTGTCAGTACGAACGATGAATACCTTTCCATCGTTTGCACGCTAGCAGCGGTTTGGTGCCGAAACGCGCTCGGTCAGACAGGAGGCTCCTGCTGCGCTACAAGCGTCAGAGGGTCAGTAGCGACGCGTCCACAACGCGTGACCCCAGCGCAATTGTTCAGGGCGGGCCATTGATTGTTGGAAATTGTGAATCGCGGACTTGGCCGCGATCGCACGCGGCACACCGAAACCGTGACCGGATGCGGGCTAAACTGTGTCATTAGTCGCGTTGCATTGTCGCCGTCGACGCTACATTCGAACTGGGCGCGACAGCTTGGCGCGCTTAAACCAGTTGAACTCGCCTCACGAGCCCGTATGAAGCCATTCCGTCCCACCCGCCCCTCTTTTCGCAGCACAGTGCCGCCCAGGCGTTCCTGGCTCCGCGCGGCAGGCGCCCTGGGAGCACTCACTCTGGGCACCCCCTTATCCGTTCAAGCGCAGGCCAGCGCCCCATTCACGATCGGCGTCCTGCCCAACGTGAGTGCGCGCATTATTTTCGCGGCCTATCAGCCGATGCGTGAACATTTCGAGCGCGAACTGGGTCAGAAGGTCGAGATTGCTACCGCACCCGAATTTCGCAGCTTCAGCGAGCGCACCCTGAAAGGCGAATACGACATGGTCGTGATCGCACCGAATCTCGGACGCGTCGCCACACTCGATGCCAACTGGGAAGTGCTCGGCGTCTATGAACCGCGCATTCCTGCGCTTGCTGTCGGCGCCATTGAGAATGCAGACAACAACCCGGCGCAGTTGCGTGGTAAATCGGTCGCACTGGCCAATCCTCAGTCACTGGTGGCGCTGGTCGGATTGGACTGGCTGCGCAGCCAGGGCCTGCAGCCAGGCGTTGATTTCAAAACCGTCGTCACCGCCAATGACGACAGCCTGGGAGCGGTACTCAGAAGCGGCGAGGCGCCGATTGCCATCATGAGTCGTGGTGAGCTGCGGGCTAAACCGCCCGAAATGCAGGCCAAACTACGGGTCATCCATGAGATCGCTCAGGTGCCTGGGTTTTTTGTGATGGCCAACCCGAAGCTCGATGCACCTCAGCGTCGCCGACTGCGGTCTCTCGTTCAAGGGTTTCCTGCCACGGAAGACGGGCGCCGTTTCCTCAGCCTGTCCGGCTTCACGGGCATCCGCGAAGTGACTGACGCTGACCTGCGCTTTCTTGACCCGTACAACGACCTCACTCGCCGGGGCCTGGGTCTGAAGCCCTGACGGCCACGCAATGCTGTCCCGTGGATCGATCCGTCACACGCTATGCCCGAGCGCGCTGCCATCTTGACTGAACGCCCAGGGCGTCTGGCACGGCCATGGCAAACCTGGCTCAGACTGCGCCTGCGCACCCGAATGCTGATCGTGGGACTCCTGCTGCAGGGCGTTGCGCTCGGGCTGATGGCCTTGGGTGCCATGGCGCTGATCGACGAGCATCTTCGCCGCGAAACCCAGCAACGGATCGAGCAAATCGGTCCCTTCATGAATGCTGCGCTCGCCACCCCTATGGCGCAGCGTGATTACGCCTCGGTTGCAGCCATCCTGACGGAAAGCCGGGAGGCGCGCGGATTCACGTTCCTCACCGTGCTGGATGCCTCAGGCCGCACGATCTCCACCATCGGCGACACCGAACAGCCTGAGAGTCACCTGATCGAAAGCGAAGTCGCGCTCGACCTGTCTGGGCAACACCTTGGGCGCGTGCAATTCGGCATGTCGCTCGAACCCTTCGCGCAGACGCGCGCGAACGCCGCCGGCGTCATGGGCGTCATTGCACTGCTCGTGCTTGGCCTGAGCTCAGGTGTGCTGGTCTGGCTCGACAACACACTGACCCGTCCTTTGCGGCTGCTGGAAAGTGCGGCACGTGATGTGTATGCCGGTCATTACGCCGTCTCGCTTCCCGTGCAGCGCCAAGACGATCTGGGAATGGTGATGCGCGCCTTCGATCGCATGCGCACCGAGATCGAGCGCAAGGTGTCCGAGCTCACCCACAGTGAAGCCTTGCAGCGCGGCTACCTCGCCGAATCCGTCGCACAGCAGGAGCGCACCGCTCAGGCCTTGAGTGCAGCCGAGGAAGCCAACCGGGCCAAAGCGGCGTTTATCGCCAACATGAGCCATGAAATCCGCACGCCGATGAACGCGATCATCGGGCTCACGGACCTGGCACTCGATACACCGCCATCGGCGCGCCAGCATGAATACCTGACGTTGGTACGTGCATCAGCCGACAACCTGCTGGCCATCATCAACGACATCCTGGACTTCTCCAAAATTGACGCCGGTCGCATCGAGCTTGAAATGCGCCCCTTCGTGATACGCGATCTGGTGCAGCACATTGCTGGGCTGCATGCTTCGTCGGCTCAACTCAAGGGAATCACGCTGCACGTCGAGGTTGCCTCCGCGCTTGCACCTGCCTTTCTGGGCGACGCCCTGCGCATCGGACAGGTGCTCAGCAACGTGCTGGCGAATGCAGTCAAGTTCACCGAGCAGGGACAGATTCTTTTGCGTGTTCAGGCGGACCCGCTGCATGTGCCGCCTCTGGTTCAATTCGCGGTGCAAGACAGCGGCATTGGCATTTCGCCAGAAAAGCTGAGCGTCATCTTCGAACCGTTCCTGCAAGCCGACACGTCCATCACTCGCCGCTTTGGTGGCACCGGGCTGGGGCTCACCATTTCTCGCACGCTTGCGCGTGCCATGGGTGGTGATCTGGCCGTGACCAGTGTCATGGGCACGGGCAGTGTCTTTACGCTGTCAGTGCCGTTGAGCGTTGCACACGAGGACAACGCGCTGACGCAACCCAGTATCGCGGTCACGAGGCCCCCGTCACCGAGCCCTGCCCTGCAGTTGCTGCTGGTGGAAGACAATCCGATCAACCAGATCCTTGCGAAAGCACTGCTTGAGCAGGCTGGCCACAGGGTCGTCACCGCTGCCGACGGGCGCGAGGGCTTGGCGCAATGGCAGCAAGGGGGCATTGACGCCATCCTGATGGATGTCCAGATGCCGGTGCTCGATGGCTTGAGTGCCACGCGCGCATTGCGCGAGATCGAACGCCAGCGGGGCAAGGGACACACTCCTATCATCGCCATGACGGCCAACGCGATGTCCGGCGATCGCGAGCAGTGCCTGTCGGCCGGCATGGACGATTACGTGGCCAAGCCTTTCAGCCGCATCGAACTGTGGGCGGCGCTGGCGCGCATCCAACC
>JBIKKG010000122.1:0-9339 GCA_044360485.1 Burkholderiaceae bacterium
GCAAATCGGGCGAGGCCGCCAGGCGCTGCAATGATTCCACCGAGCCGATGCGTCGGCCTGCTTCCATGGGGGGAGCAGGCCAGTCGCTCATGGCCCGCTGCATCGACGCCATGCCGACCAGCAGCAACAGCGCCACGATCAGGCAGGCCTGTTGCCAGCCTAGTGCCAGCGCCATCAGCGGCAGGCTTGCCGAGCCCACGAAGGAGCCGACTTGCACACCCGACTGTTTCAATGAAAACAGTAGCGGCTGCTGGCGCGGTGGCACGAACTGCGACAGTAGCTGGGAGGACGCGGGCCCCTCCAGACCATGGCCCAGCCCGAGCAGCAGGGCGCCTGCGGCCACGCCCCAGGCGGTGCCGGTGGCAGCGCAGCACAGGCCTACGGCGCAGCACAGCAGACACACCTGCGTGAGTCGCCAGGCACCAAAGCGCGGAATGAGCGAACCTGAGGAGGTCGACAAAAAGATCTGCGACAGCCACACGGCTGCGGTGTACCACCCCACGAACGTGATCGGCAGGTTGGCATCACGCGCCACTTCGGGCGCGAGGACCGGGATGGCGGTGTACGCGAACGATGCGGCGCCGACCACGCCACCCAGCCACAGGGACACAGCAAGCGGGGCACGGGAGGGCAACATGGCGCGAGTGTGCCTCAGGGCTGAGTCAGTTCCGTGTGGCGAGCGATCTGATGCGAGGAAATGGCATGCCCGTGCAGACCGTGAAACGCATCGGGATGCGAGTATGGTCTGAGCACGCTGCGTGGGCTCGGCGGCGCGTTACGATGCGTCGCATGAAGAACCCTTCCGCTTTGCGCGCGATCACCCTCGATCTGGACGATACCCTGTGGGCGGTGGGCCCTACCCTGGTAGCGGCCGAACAGGTGCTGAACGACTGGCTGCGCACCCATGCACCGGCCACGGCTCAGGGCACCACACCCGACACCCGCGCGGCGATCCGCAAGCAGATCTTGCTGGAGCACCCCGACCGCAGCCACGATCTGAACTTCGTGCGCAGTGAGGGTCTGCGCCGGGCCATGCGTGCGCATGGTGATGATCCGGCGTTGGCCGAGCAGGCCTTTGCCGTCTTTCTGGAAGCCCGTCAACGCGTGACCTGCTTTGACGATGTGCGCCCCGTATTGACGCGCTGGGCGCAGCGCTATCGTCTGGTGGCCGTGACCAATGGCAATGCCCATATCGAGCGGGTAGGGCTCGGCGATCTGTTCGCAGGCGCGGTCAACGCGCATGAGATCGGCTGCGCCAAGCCCGATCCGCGCATCTTCCAGGCGGCCTGCCACATCGCCGATGCATCGCCCGAAGCGGTGCTGCATATCGGCGACGACCCGCATCTGGATGTGTTGGCGGCGCGCGCCGCCGGCCTGCAAGCCGCGTGGTTGCGGCGTGCCGCGTTCGCGCACCGGCATCCCGCCGATGCCTTGGCCGAGCATGCGTTGCAGCCGTTCGATGACCTGCATGCGATTGACGCGATGCTGCATGGCGCTGCGCAGCGTTGAAGGCCGAGGACGTGTATTCGGCGATTGCGGTCTGCATGATCGAGGACGATTGAAGACATGAGACACACCGTGCTGCTCGAACATGCCAGCCGGCTGGTCAACCACGGCCCCACCGTGCTCGTCAGCAGCGAGCACGCGGGCCAGCGCAACGTGATGGCCGCCGCCTGGTCGATGCCGGTGGAGTTCACCCCGCCACGCATCTCTGTGGTGATCGACAAGCGCACCGTCACCGCTGATCGGGTACGTGCAAGCGGCGTACTGGCGCTCAATGTGCCAGGCCGCGCGCTGGCGGATATCACCTATACCGTGGGCAGCGTCAGTGCACGCGACCTGCCACCGGATGTCGACAAATTTGCGCACTACGGGATCGAGACGTTTCAGGGACCACTGCTGGGCTTGCCGCTGGTGAGCAACTGTGCCGCCTGGATGGAATGCCGCGTCATTCGCGAGTCACACACTGAAGAAGCCTATGACACCTGGTTCGTCGAGGTGGTCTCGGCTCTGGCGGATGCGCGGGTCTTCGAGAACGGCCGCTGGTCGATGCGCGAAGATAATGCTGATCTGCACACCCTTCATCACCTGGGTGCTGGCCGATTTTCGCTGGCCGGTCCGCCCATCGCATCGAGCCTGCTCAAGCCGGCCGCACGGAGACCCTGATGACCACGTTCAACGATCTGCCTGGTGCGCCCTTTGCATCGCGTCACTTCAATCCCTTCGCGGGCCAGGACATTCGCACTCTGATCCAGGCGCAGGCACGCTTGCGCGCTGACCACCCCTATCTGGTGTGGCGACCCTTCGAGGGCCCGCGCAAGGCCTGGACCTATGCGCAATTCGCGCAGACGGTGGCGCGCTTTGCAGCCGGTCTGCACGCGCGAGGCATCCGTGAAGGCGACCGGGTGCTGGTGCATCTGGACAACTGCCCCGAGGCGATCATCGCGTGGTTTGGCTGTGCCTGGATGGGTGCAGTGGCGGTCACCACCAACGCGCGTTCCAGCGCCGATGAGCTGACCTATTTCGCTGAGCATGCGGCCTGTGTGGCTGGCATCACGCAGCCGCGCTTTGCTCCGTTGGTGGCCGCCTCGTGCAAGGCACTCAAGTGGCTGGCGATCACCACGACCGACAACGGTGATGACCCGGGTACGTCCCGCCCGTCGGCGGCGCAGTCCTTTGATGCGATCGATGGTGAGCCAGGCTCGCTGCCCACGCGGCCCCACGATCCGCTTGCGCCCTTCAGCGTGCAGTACACCTCGGGCACCACCTCGCGCCCCAAGGGCGTGCTGTGGACGCATGCGAATGCACTGTGGGGCGCGCGCATCAATGCCACGCACCAGGCACTGCGGGCCGATGACATCCACATGGTGACCCTGCCGCTCTTTCATACCAATGCGCAGGCCTATTCGATGCTCGCGGCAATGTGGGCGGGTGCGACGGCCGTGGTGAACCCACGGTTTTCTGCCTCGCGGTTCTGGCCGGTGTCGATGGAAGAAGGCTGCACCTGGGCGTCCGTCATTGGTTTCATCCCGCGCGCCCTGATGGACCAGGAGGTGCCGGCACATCGTTACCGCCTCTGGGGCACAGGTGTGTGTGAGCCGCCCTGGGATGCGCGTTACAAGGTCAAGACCCTGGGGTGGTGGGGCATGACCGAAACCATCACGCATGGCACGGTTGGCCTGGTGGACCTGCCCAATGCATCCATGTCGATGGGGCTGCCTGCGCCTGAGTACGGCATTCGCATCGAAGTCGATGGACGCGAGGCGCTGCCAGGCGAGACTGGCGATTTCCTCATCAAGGGTGTGCGCGGTGTGTCGCTCTTTGCCGAGTATCTGAACAACCCCCAGGCCATGGCGGACTCCTTCGATTCAGAGGGGTGGTTTCGCACGGGCGACCGCGTGACACTGGGTGAAGACGGCTGGTTGTATTTCGCCGACCGTTCCAAGGACATGCTCAAAGTGGGCGGCGAGAACGTGGCGGCGTCCGAGATCGAGCGCGTGATTCAACTGGTGCCGGGCGTGGAAGAGGTGGCCATCGTGGCCAAGAAGCACCCCATGCTCGATGAGGTGCCGGTGGCGTTCGTGCGCAGCGTGAAGACCGGTGACGCAGATCGTGCTGCGCTGGTCGCTGCGGTGACGGCGGCCTGTGCGGCGCAACTCGCTGGGTTCAAGCAACCTCGCGAAGTGCGCATCGTGGAAGAACTGCCCCGCTCGACGCTGGAAAAGATCAACAAGGCCGTGCTGCGCACGCAACTGGAGTCTGAAGGGCGGAGCTGAGCCTGTTCAGACCACGCCCCTGACCGCGCACGCCTCGCACCCCCGGGGGCTCAAACTCGCGCCGGCTGCGTCCACGAGGCCGGCTGCATGTTGGCAGCCGGCGCCCGCACGTTGTCGATCATGGGGGCCTTCGTGGGCGTAGGCCCGCCCTAGCCATTTGAGTGGTGCCAAGCATCCTCGTTCAGCTTATGATCGCTGAGCGTCGGTGTCATGAAGCGCGCTCTCTGGTTCAACCGATGCTCACCAACCCATCGCCTTCAGGAGACACATGATGACGACACGCCGCCGCCTGATGCTTGCGGGTGCTGCCGCAACCGCTGCCGCCCAATGGCCCGCTCTGTCCGGTGCCCAGACTGCTTCGCAAGCGGTGCCGTATCCGACCAGGCCCATTCGCTTCGTCATGCCGTATGCACCCGGTGGCAGCTCCGAAATCCTGGCCAGGCCGATCGCAATGGAACTGTCGAAGAACCTCGGGCAGCAGGTGATCGTCGATTTCAAGCCGGGTGGCGGCACCACCATCGGCGCCGACTTCGTCGCGAAGTCGCCACCCGATGGCTACAACATCGTGATGATGCTGTCGGCGCATGCCATCAATGCCACGCTGATGCCCAAGCTGCCCTATGACACGGTCAAGGACTTCGCGCCGATCACCATCGCAGCCACCCTGCCGCTGGTGGTGGTGGTGCCAGCCAATTCAACGATCAAGACGTTTCAGGAGCTGGTCGCAGCCGCGCGTGCGAAGCCGGGCAAGCTCACCTTCGCATCGGCCGGTCCTGGTAACACCAGCCACCTGTCGGTGGAGTATCTGAAGTCGCTGCTCAAGCTCGACATGATCCATGTGCCCTACAAGGGCAGTGGCCCAGCCATCATCGGGCTGCTGGGCAATGAGGTGGACTTCATGTTCGACTCGTTGTCATCTTCACTGCCGCAGATCAAAGGCGGAAAACTGCGCGCCATTGGCATGGCCTCCAAGGACCGCTCGCGCGTGTTGCCGGACGTGCCGACGGTGGCCGAGCAAGGGATGCCGGGCTTCGATGTGTCGGTGTGGTATTCGGTGCTCGCAGCGGCCGGCACGCCGCCTGCGCTGGTGCAAAGGCTCAATGCCGAGATCATCCGGGCCATGCGTGCGCCGGAGGCCAAGGAGAAGATCGAGGGCTTCGGTTATGACATCTGGGGCAGTACGCCTGCCGAGGCTGATGCCTTCATCCGCAGCGAGATCGTGCGCTGGGGCAAGGTGGTGAAGGACTCGGGCGCGACCGTGAACTGATCGCGCAATCTTGATCGGTCAGTCGCAGCGCACCGACATGCCACCGTCAATGACAAGCTCCGTGCCGGTGACAAAGCGCGATTCATCGCTCGCCAGATAGAGCGCGGCATGCGCTGTGTCGCGACCGTCGCCCATGAAGGGCAGGGGAATGCGCGACTGCCGCTGGCGCAGCAATGCCTCGACATCGCCACCGGTGCGCTGGCCAGCCAGACGCACTTCCACCATCGGGGTATGCAACTGGCCGGGCACGATGCTGTTCACGCGAATGCCTTGCTTGGCGTACTGCACGGCGAGCACCCGCGACAACTGAATGACACCAGCCTTGGTTGCCGCATAGGCCACTTGGGCCGAGCCTGTCCATCGGATACCCGATGTGGACGACAGGTTGATGATCGACCCCGATCCTAGCGTCAGCATGTGCGGCAGCACATGCTTGCAGGTGAGAAACACGCTCTTGAGGTTGTGGTCGATCTGCGAGTCCCAGACGGCTTCGTCCATCTCGATCGGCCCGCCGCGTGCCGAGCCGCCGACGTTATTCACCAGCACATCGATGCGCCCGAAGCGGGCGATGCAATCGGCGACGGCTGCGGCAATCGAAGCACTGTCGGTGGCATCGCAGGCGGCTGAAGTGAAATGGCCCTTGAGTGCGGCGATGCGTTGGGCGGTTTCATCCATGCGGATCACCTCACGGTCAACGCCGAAGACGGTGGCCCCCTCTTGTGCAAACAGCACCGAGACCGCCCGACCGTTGCCCCAGCCTGGGCCGACGGATCCGGCGCCCGAGACAAAGACCACTTTGTTGGCCAGTCGGCCCTGACCCGCCGGGATCAATCGGGCGGAGGCGTCGGCAGGGTGTGATGTATTCATGGCTCCAACTTCAACGCAGTCGACGTGGGCGGATGTTGTATTTTTGCGAGCGTATCATCGCTCGCAGGGAGACTTGTCATGCCGATCAAACCAACCTCACTGGGTGCTGTGGCTGCACTGGAACAGCACATCGATACCCGCTGGGTGCTGTCTTATGCTGCGGGCCTAGGGTTGACCGATCCGCTCTATCTGGATGATGCACAGCCCGATGGGCCGTTCGTGGTGCCGATGTTCTGCGTCTGCATCGAATGGGAAGTGGCGCTGAAGGCACGCAATGCCAGCCTGGGGCTGACGCCGGACGAATTGCGCCAGGGTGTGCATGCCTGGCAACGGTCCGAGTTTGTGGCGCCGATCCGTGCGGGCATGACGGTTCGCACCACTTCAGAAGTCGTGCACATGCGACGCACCTCAGCAGGCACCTATGTGGTGGTGCGTTATGGCACCCACGACACCGCAAGCGGCACCCTGCTCACGGACAGTTTGTCGGGGACCATGTTTCGCGGCGTGCCGATGACCGCGGATGCGCCGGAATCACTGGGCGAGATGCCATCAGCAGCATCTGCTCCGGTGTTGGACACTGCGCCCTCCTTTGTCCATGAGCATCATGTCGGCGCGGGGTATCCGCATGTGTACACCGAGTGTGCGCGCATCTGGAACCCGATTCATACCGAGGAGCGCGTGGCCCGCGGGGCGGGCCTGAGCAGCATCCTGCTGCACGGGACAGCCACCTGGTCGCTGGCTGCAGTGGCCATGGCTCAGGCGCATGCGGGAGATGAGGGCCTGCGGACCCTGAGACTGCTCGAGGGTCAGTTCAGAAAGCCGGTCTTGCCGCGCGATACGCTGCGCATCCGAGCGCTCGGCTCGCAGAACGATTCAGTGAGTTTTGATGTACACACCGATCGTGGCGACATTGCGATGTCGGCAGGCTACGCGCGCTTCGGCCCGGCCTGAGCACTGGGAGTATTCAGGCCGATGCGTACCGGACGCATCGGCGGCTCGCGCAGGCGGGCAAGAGGATCAACCGCTGGATCAGTAGGTCTTGTAGGGCAGGAACTTGCCGGAGAGCACCACGTTCACCCGGTCGCCCTTGGGGTCGGGCTGGCGCACGATGTCCATCGAGAAATCGATCGCGCTCATGATGCCGTCGCCAAATTCCTCATGGATGAGTTCCTTGATGGTCGTGCCGTACACGCTCACGATCTCGTACCAGCGATAGATGAGCGGGTCGGTCGGTACCTGCGTGGGCAGCGAGCCCTTGTAAGGCACGACCTGCAACCACTTCTGCTCATCGGCGGTCAGGCCGAAGATCTTGCCGACGACCTTGGCCTGCTCTGCTGTCGCGGTCATCTGACCCAGGCATAACGCGGTCGTCCATTCCTTGGATTGCCCCACTTTTTTGGCAACCGATTCCCAGGTGATGCCCTTGGACACCTTGGTGGAGACGATCTTTTCAGTAACGTGCAGACGGTTCATGGATGCTCCGGAAAGAGATGGCCCGTCTTGGCGGGCACAAGGTTGAACGGGCTCAGTGCCCGGCCCTGGCACGACTGACCAGGAAGTCGACAATGTGATTGCGCAGCTCGTAGTACCCGTCCAGGTGATGGAGCCCGGCGCGGGTACGGGTGCGTGGCAGCGTGTTGTGCACAACCTCCGCAATGCCCCCTGGCACATAGCCCGTCGCGGTTTCACTGCCATTGCTCATGAGCACGATGCGATCAGCCAGCAAGATGGCCTCGTCCACATCGTGTGTGATCATGAACACGGTCTGCTGGGTCTCGCGCACGATGCCCATCAGTTCGTCCTGGATCGTGCCGCGGGTGAGCGCATCCAGCGCGCCGAACGGTTCATCGAGCAGCAGCATCTTGGGCTGAATGGAGAAGGCACGCGCAATGCCCACCCGTTGCTTCATGCCACCTGACAATTGAGACGGCTTCTTGTCGATGGCGTGCGACAACCCCACGAGTGCCACGAATTTTTCGACATGCGCATTGACCTGCGCAGCGCGCCATTCAGGCCAGCGCGACTCCACCGCAAAGGCGATGTTCTTGCGCACTGTGAGCCAGGGCATGAGTGCGTGACTCTGGAAGACCACCCCACGCTCCAGACTCGGCCCGGCCACCTCACGCCCGTCCATGAACACGAGACCGCTCGAGGCAGTATCCAGACCTGCGAGGACATTCAGGATGGTGGTTTTTCCACATCCCGAATGACCGATGATGCACACGAACTCGCCGCGATCGATGGTGAAGCTGACATCGGCGAAGACCGGCTTATCGGCAGAGAAGGCTTTGGAGAGCCCTTCGATTTTCAGGAAGGCATTCACTGCGGGCTCCCGCGAGCGTTGGATCACCGCGGCGGCGGTCGGACCCTCAAGGCGTGCATCACTCCACATACGTCACCAGCTTTTGCAGTCGGGCAAAGATGAGGTCGAGCAGCATCCCGAAGATGCCGATGACGAGGATGGCGAAGATCACATTGGTGAGCGACAGGTTGTTCCACTCGTTCCAGACGAAGTAACCAATCCCTGTGCCACCCACGAGCATTTCAGCCGCCACGATCACCAGCCACGCGATGCCCATGCTGATGCGCATGCCGGTAAGAATGGTCGGTGCTGCTGCCGGCAAAATGACGCGAAAGGCTTTGCGCAACGGAGAGACTTCGAGGGTGCGCGCCACATTGAGCCAGTCTCGGCGCACCGATGCGACACCAAATGCGGTGTTCAGCAGCATGGGCCAGACCGAGCAGATGAAGATCACAAAGACGCCTGAAATAGCCGAGTCCTTGATGGTGTAGAGCGCAAGCGGCATCCACGCCAGGGGGCTGATTGGCTTGAGCACCTGGATGAAGGGGTCGAGTGCGCGGTACAGCAATGGGCTCATGCCGATCAGAAAGCCCACCGGGATGGCCACTGCGCTGGCAAGCAGGAAGCCAAGGGCCACGCGCCCCAGCGAATGCGCGAGTTGAATGGCAATGCCCTTGTCATTCGGACCATTGTCGTAAAACGGGTCCGACAGGTGCTTGACCACGGTCTGGCCCATCTGGCTGAGCGTGGGAAAGCCGCTGGTCTTTTGCGCACCGGCGTCCTTGCCCATGAGCTTGGCGTATTCAGCCTGCTCGGCGGTCATCGCAGAGGCAGCGGTCCCACCGGTCGCTGCAGCAGGGACGGTGGCCACATGCCAGATGCCCAGAATGCCCAGCAAGATGAGCAAAGACAGCACGGCCGATTTGATGTGCAGGGACCCGGTCATGGTCAGCCCGCCTTGCTGATCGCAAAGCTCTTGACGTAGGCCTCAGGCTGCGCGGGGTCGAACTCCTTGCCCATCACCTTGAACTTGCGGTACGCCCCCTCGGGCGGCTTGAAGCCGGCTTGCGCCATGTATTTCTTGGCGTCGGTCAGCATGAACACCTTTTCCGCAATCTGCTTGTAGT
>JBIKKG010000123.1:0-9329 GCA_044360485.1 Burkholderiaceae bacterium
CGCGGAACGGGTCGTAGGGCATCGAGCGGTACAGGACCGTGTTGTTGACCAGCGGCCCGGTGATCGAAACGCCAATGGTGTAGCCATCGGGCGCGGCCTTGGCCACGGCATCGGTGCCGATGTTGCCACCGGCGCCCGCGCGGTTCTCGACGATCACCGGCTGCTTGAGCGCGGGCGACAGCCGTTCCGCCACCAGACGCGCAAAGACATCGGGCGTGCTGCCGGGCCCAAAGGGCACGACGATGCGCAAGCCGCGAGTGGGCCATTCCGCGGACTGCGCCAAGGCGGTCTGCGGCAAGACCCCGGCCGTGGTCAACCCGGCCGCCTGACTCAGAACACGCCGACGGCCCACCGGTTTGCCCGACTGTCCGTCGATGCCCTGCCCTGCCAGTCCACGCATGACCATTCCCGTCAGGCCAGGCCGTGACGACGGAACCACTCGACCGCGCGCTTCCAGCCGTCCGCCGCAGCCTCTTTGCGATAGCTGGGACGGTAGTCGGCATGAAAGGCGTGCGGTGCATCGGGGTACACCACGAAGTCGGACACCCGCGCCGAAGCGCTGCCCGCCGCCAGGCGCTTTTTCATCTCCTCCACCGTGGCCAGCGGAATGCCGGCATCCACGCCCCCGTAAAGACCCAGGACCGGGCCGTTCAGGCGACCCGCCACATCGTAGGGATGCTGAGGCGTAGCCGGGCCGGTATCGCCGGTCAGGCGGCCGTACCAGGCCACGCCTGCCCGCACCGCGGGGTTATGCGCGGCGTAGAGCCAGGTGATGCGCCCGCCCCAGCAAAACCCCGTGACGCCCACGCGCGCACGATCGGCGCCGTTGGCACGCGCAAATTCCAGGCTCGCGTCCAGATCGGTCATGACCTGGGCATCGATCACCTTGGGGACGATGGTCTGAAGAATCTGTGCGGCGGCCTCGGCCTTCGACGGATCTCCCGCACGGAAAAAGAGCTCGGGCGCCACAGCAAACCATCCCTCGCGCGCAAAGCGCCGACAGATGTCGCGGATGTGCTCATGCACGCCGAAAATTTCCTGCACCACCAGGATGACCGGCGCGTTCTCGCGCGCCGCGGGCGCTGCGAAATACACCGGCAGCGAGAGGCCATCGGCGGTCGGCACGCGGGCTTCGCCGGTGCGCAAACCATCGGACGGCGTGCTGATGACCTGCGCCAGCAGATCGCCCGAAGGCGCCACCGACGCGGCAAACCCAGCCGCCAGCGATCCGGCCATGAAGCCGCGACGCCCGACGCCCGCCGCAGGAACCAGCGCATTGAAGTCAGCGTGGGCGACAGCCGATGCGAAGTGGTGATCAGAGCGTGAGTCCAAGGGGAAGTCCTCTGTTATGGTGAAGCGTCGGGTTGAACCGTGCACACAGCATGCAGTGCGTGCACTGCAGCCATGCAGGCTGCTGCAAGGGGCCCGCAGTATTGCCCGATTCCGCCGGTTGCCATGCCCAAAGCTTGACCGTGGACCGGGGGATATTCCTGAAGCCCTTTCGGTCCATCCTTCCCCCTTGCATTCGATGCCACCGTCTTCCGTACCCACACCGTCACACAGCGATCCCTGGAAGGCCAGCGCCACCGCACCCGACACAGTGGATGCGCTGCTGCGCGCAGTCCACGCCGATCCTTTCAGCGTGCTGGGGCCTCATGCCGGGCCCTCGGGCCAACAGGTGGTGCGCTGTGTGCAGCCGCAGGCCCGCCAGGTCGAGGTCATCGATCATCGCGGTCAGACCCTGGCCGGTTTGCCGATGCTCGCACCGGGCGTGTTTGCCGGGCCGGTGCCAGACCTTGGGCCAGACCAACCCTATCAGCTGCGCGTCGAAGCGGCCTCGTTTCCGCACCACTGGCAGGTCTGTGAAGACCCGTATCGGTTTGGACCGGTGCTGGGTGCGCTCGATCTGCACTTGCTGGCGCAGGGCAACCATTGGCGATGCTGGCAGGTGCTGGGCGCCCGGGCCCACACCGTGGGCGATGTCACCGGGACAGCGTTTGCCGTGTGGGCACCCAATGCGCAACGGGTCAGCGTCGTTGGCAGCTTCAATCAGTGGGATGGCCGACTGCACCCGATGCGCTGCCGACGCGAGGCCGGCGTATGGGAGATCTTCATTCCCGGCGTGCCCCATGGCGCGCTCTACAAGTTCGAGGTCCTGGATGCGCAGGGCCAGTTGCGCTTCAAGAGCGATCCGATGGCGCGCTGGACCGAAGCGCCACCCGCCACAGCATCGCGTGTGCGCCACGAGACCGCGTTTTCCTGGACCGATGCCGACTGGATGGCACGCCGCGCACACACCGCCGCGCACCGCACACCGATCGCGATCTACGAGGTGCATCTGGGCTCCTGGCAACGCGGGCCGCACGGCGAAACGCTCGGGTACAGCGAGCTGGCCGAGCGGCTGGTGCCCTACGCCGTGCAGATGGGGTTTACGCACCTCGAACTGCTGCCGGTGAGCGAACACCCCTTCGGCGGCTCCTGGGGCTATCAGCCCACGGCGCTCTTCGCTCCTTCCGCACGCTGGGGCGACCCGGACGACCTGCGCCGCTTCATCGACCGCGCGCATGCCGCCGGCCTGGGCGTGATTCTCGACTGGGTCCCGGCGCACTTCCCTTCTGATGAGCATGGTCTGGCTGCCTTCGACGGCACGGCGCTTTATGAGCACGCCGACCCGAGCCTGGGCCGTCATGCCGACTGGGGCACGCTGATCTACAACTTCGGTCGCTACGAAGTGGCCAATTTCCTGATCGCCAATGCACTGTATTGGCTGCACACCTTCCACTTCGACGGTCTGAGGGTCGATGCGGTGGCCTCCATGCTCTATCTGGACTACAGCCGCCCCGCCGGCACCTGGCAGCCCAATGTGCACGGGGGGCGCGAAAACCTCGAGGCCGTTGGCTTCCTGCGTCGCCTGAACGAGAAGATCGGCGAGGAGTTGCCCGGCGCCATCACGCTCGCCGAGGAGTCCACTTCCTGGCCTGGCGTATCACGCCCCACCTGGCTGGGCGGTCTGGGCTTTCACTTCAAGTGGAACATGGGCTGGATGAATGACACGCTCATGTACATGTCGCGCGACCCGATCCACCGCCCGTGGCATCACCAACTGCTCACGTTCGGTCAGCTCTATGCCTATGCGGAACAGTTCGTGCTGCCGCTCTCGCACGACGAAGTGGTGCACGGCAAGCGCTCGCTGCTGGCCAAGATGCCGGGTGACGACTGGCAGCGTTTCGCCAACCTGCGGCTCTACCTGTCGTTCATGTGGACGCAGCCTGGCAAGAAGCTGCTGTTCATGGGCGGCGAATTTGGCCAGTGGCGCGAATGGAACCACGATGCCACGCTGGACTGGCATCTGCTGGACGATCCCCTGAACGGGGCGCGTCACCGCGGACTCTCCAGACTGCTCACCGACCTGAACGCGCTCTACACAACCGATCCGGCGCTGCATCAGTCCGACTGCGAGGCGGGCGGCTTCGAATGGATCGACTGCGACGATACAGCGCACAGCGTGCTGGCGTGGCTACGCAAAGCCGATGGCGACAGCGCTGCACAAGACACCGTGATGGTGGTGTGCAACTTCACGCCCGTCCCACGCGAGGACTACCGTGTCGGCGTGCCCTACGGCGGGCGCTGGATCGAACGTCTGAATTCCGATGGCGCCGATTACGGTGGCAGCGGCGCTGGCAACCTGGGGGCCGTGCAGGCGGAGGCCGTCCCCTGGCATGGCCGCACACATTCCGTGCGACTGAGGCTGCCGCCGCTGGCTGCGCTCGTTTTGCTGCCTGAAGGGCGCCCGGCCTGCGCCGTCTACCGGGCTGGCCAACCCGCGCTGCCTGCACCTCAATGAGCGCGCTCAAGATCGGCGAGCCTGGCCCCCTGGGCGCCCATGCGGTCGAAGGCGGCGTGAATCTGGCGGTGTGGTCACACCGTGCCGAGCGCATCGAATGGTGCCTCTTCGATGCTCTGGGTGAGCGCGAACTCGCACGGCACACCCTGCCGGGTCGCACCGGGGACATCTTTCACGGATACCTGCCCGAAGCCGGGCCAGGGCTGGTGTACGGGCTGCGGGCACATGGGCCGTACGCGCCCGAGCAAGGCCATCGCTTCAACCCGCACAAGCTGCTGCTCGATCCCTACGCGCGCGAATGTGTCGGGCACTTTCAATGGCATCCGGCCGTGCTGGGCTATGAGGAAGGGCATCCGGCCGGATGCTTTTCGTTTGATACGCGCGACAGCGCACCCTTCGTGCCCAAGGCGCGGGTGGCGGCGTCCTTGTTGTCGATCGGTCAGCGCCTGCCCAAGCCGGGTCGCCCCTGGGGTGAAACCGTGCTGTACGAACTCCACGTACGCGGCTTCACGGCTCGGCACCCCAACATCCCACCCAGCATGCAGGGGCGATTCGAAGGCCTGGCGCATCCGGCGGCCATTGCACACCTGAAGCGGCTGGGCGTGACCTGCATCGAATTGCTCCCGGTTGCAGCGTGGGTCGATGAGTTGCACCTGGTGCGCAAGGGGCTGCGCAATTACTGGGGTTACAACCCGCTGTCGTTTTTCGCTGTGCAGTCCGAGCTGGCGGGCCCGAGCGGCGCGCTGGCCCTGCGTGACACCGTTGAGCGACTGCACGAAGCAGGCATCGAGGTCCTGCTCGATGTGGTCTTCAACCACACGGCCGAAGGCGATGAGCGTGGGCCCACGCTGTCATGGCGTGGCCTGGACAATGCCTCGTACTACCGGCCCGATCCGCACCGGCCCGGCGGCTATCTGAACCTGTCGGGCTGCGGCAATACACTGGCTGCGCAGCATCCGGTGGTCAGTCAGCTCATGCTCGATGCGCTGCGCTACTGGGCCGTCGACATCGGCGTGGACGGTTTCAGGTTTGACCTCGCCAGCGCCGTGGCCCGTGATGCGCGCGGCCATTTCGATGCGCAGCTGCCCTGGCTGCGCGGCATCCACGACGACCCGGTACTGGCACGGTGCAAATGGGTGGCCGAGGCCTGGGATGCCGGCGGGCATTTCGTGGGCGGGTTTCCGCGTGGCTGGAGCGAGTGGAACGATCGCTTTCGCGACGATGTGCGCCGCTACTGGCGCGGCGATGCCGGCATGGTCGGTGCACTGGCCACCCGTCTGGCCGGATCCAGCGATCTGTTTGATCACAGCGGGCGCACGCCCGGGGCCAGCGTCAATTTCATCACGGCGCACGACGGCATGACCCTGGCCGACCTCGTGCGATACCGCCATCGTCGCAATGAGGCCAACGGCGAAGACAACCGGGACGGTACCCACACCGACTACAGCGATGACTGCGGCATCGAAGGGCCCAGCACGGATCCTCAGATCACACAGCGCAGAGCACGGCGCATGCGCGCGATGCTGGCTACACTCATGCTCGCACGCGGCGTACCGATGCTGCGTGCCGGCGATGAATTCGGCGCCTCGCAATCCGGCAACAACAATGCGTACTGCCAGGACGGGCCGCTGACCTGGCTGCGCTGGCCAGGTGGCTCGCCTTTTGCCACAGGGCCCCTGCCCGATGGGGTTGATGGGGTTGATGGGGTTGATGCAGACCACGGCAACCCGATTGACCTGAGCGACCTGATCGCCACGCTGACGCGGTTGCGCCATGAGCTGCGCTGCCTGCGGCGCGATCACTTCTTCGTCGGCCGGCCGATCGGTGATGACCCGCATCTGCCTGACATCACCTGGCTGCGTGCAGACGGGCATCCCTTGAGCGAACACGATTGGCACGACTCGGCCCGCCACACGCTGGCCGCCCTGCTCGATGCCGGCCGGCCGCAACCGAACGCACCGCATGACCGCGTCTTCCTGGGTTTCACCGCTGCAGACGAGCCCATCACGTTCACCCTGCCTGCGCCCCTGCCAGGCGCTGAGCGCACCGCCTGGGTCTGCTTGTTGGAAACCTCCCGTGCCGAGACCGTGCTTCAACCCGGCACCGCATTGACCGTACAAGGACCGGCCGTGGTGGTCTGCGCCGACGGGCATGCGGGCGCGGCTGCGCTGCGCCGCTGGCATACCGGACTTGCGGCGGGCAGCGAACTCGCTGCAGGCGATGCCGATGCACAGATCGCTTGTGTGATCGCGGCCGATACCCGGACAGTGGGTCAGACGACCGTGACCCTGCAGGCAGGCGATACGGCAGCCCCCATGCGCGCCGTGCTGTGCCGGGACACGCAGCTCATTGAAGCCGCGCTGCTCGACGGGCAACGACTCGAGCGCCATGCCTTGCGCATTGGCCACGCACTGGCCGCAGGCACCCATCGCGTCTTTTTGCATCAGATCGACCCGCTGCGTCACCCTGCAGCCGGTCAGTGGCCCGTTTGTCAGGCGCCCGTTTTCGCGTCGCACGAAGGGCTATTGCACGTCGCCCCCCCACGCTGCTTCATCCCCGCCGTGGTGCAGCGACCCGCAGGCGCCTGGGCGCTCTCTGCGCAGCTGTATGCCTTACACAGCGCACACAGCTGGGGCATCGGCGATTTTTCAGACCTGGCCAGCCTGTGTGAGGCGGCCGCCGGGCTGGGCGCGTCGGGCGTCCTCACGTCGCCACTGCATGCGCCCTCGCTGACCTGGCTAGACCGGGGCTCGCCCTACTCGCCCTCCAGTCGCCTGGCGCTCAATCCGCTCTTCGTCAGCCTGCCGGCGGCGGCGGCCTGGCTGCACACGACCCCTTACTTCAATGCCTGGCTGGCTGAGCCGTCCACGCAGACGGCACTCAATGCAGCGCGTGATGCGCCTGGCATCGACTATCCGGGCGTCGTGACGCTCAAGCGCGCAGCGTTCGAACCGCTTTGGCAGGACCTGCAGGAGCCCGGCAATGCATCGTCGCTGCAAGCCTATCAAGCCTGGTGGACCCAGGCGCGCGAGCGCCTCCATACTCATGCGCTCTTCGAAGCGCTCGCCGAACACCTCGCGCAACCCGACTGGCGGACCTGGCCCGCCGACTATGCGCGCCCCGACCGGGCAGGCTCGCGCGCCTTCGAACAGACGCACGCACAGCAGATCGGTCTGCATGCGTTCATTCAGTGGCTGGCCGCGCTCCAGTGGCAATCGGTGGGTGATCGCGCCCGGCGCGCTGGCGCACCCATCGGCCCGATTGCCGACCTCGCCGTGGGAGCCGATCCCGGCGGCGCCGATGCCTGGGGCTGCCAGGCCCTGCTTGCGGCCGACTACGAGCTCGGCGCGCCGCCCGATCCGCTCGGGCCCGACGGGCAAGCCTGGGGGCTGCCGCCCTGGAAACCCGATGCGCTGGCCGCTCAGGGGCATGCCCCCTTCGCCGCACTGCTGGCCTCGACCATGAACGGCGCCGGCGGTCTGCGGATCGACCATGTCATGGCACTGGAGCGCCTGTTCTGGGTCCCGCGGGGTCAGAAGGCTGCCGCAGGCGCATATGTGGCCTATCCACTGGACACGCTGCTGCATCTGGTCTCGGCCCACAGCAACAAACATCAGTGCCTGGTCATCGGCGAGGACCTGGGCACCGTCCGCGACGGGCTGCGCGAACGGCTGGCGGGCGCAGGCGTGCTGTCCTGCAAGGTGGCCTGGTTCGAGCGGGGGCCGGACGGCTGGCTTGCCGATCCGGCGTCCCTGCCCAAGCTGTCCATGGCCTGCGCCAGCACTCACGATCTGCCGACCATCGACGGATGGGCCGAAGGTCGGGACATTGACGAGCGGGCACAGCGGGGCGAGTTCGACGCCGGGCGGGCGCAGCGCGAGCACGACGCACGCCGGCTTGCGCTGCGCGGGGTGCTGGCCACCCTGGATCGCTGCGGCCTGCAGGGTGCAGATCTCACCGAACGGGTGCACCGCTGGCTCGCGGCCTCCTCAGCCGGACTGGCCATCGTCCAACTCGAAGATGTGACCGGCCTGGTGCGTCAACCCAATCTGCCGGGCATGCCCGACGTCTGGCCCAACTGGCGTCAGCGCTTTCCCGCGGCCGTCGAGTCGCTGGGCACACTGGAACGTTGGCAAGCCCTCGCCGGAATCTTTGCAGCCCGCAGCGCCAGGCGTTGACCGGTCCCCACGGCGAGTGGGGTGCTGTGACGGAAGTGTCGGCCGTTTTGACACTCACGACATGACGCGACCCCCTGGCATCATGCAAACCATTGTTTTTGTGACTTTCGTCACATGTGGCATGTGACTTGCATCATCTTTCGACATCAAGGCCAGGTTGGTCTGGTCGCATTTTTGGAGTCGAAAACCATGTCGAGCATCGTTATCAAGGGTTTGAGTGCAGCAGTTCTCGCAGTGTCGCTGGCGTCTCCGGCATGGTCGGCGCCGATCGTTGGCACACTCGACCCAGGCGTGGCGGCTGTCCCGACCCCAGGCTCACGCACGCTGAGCGCCTTCACCCCGCTCGGCGCGTTCGAGCAGCAGTACAACTTTCAGTCGGTGAACGGTGGCAATTTCAGCGGCACCTTCAGCTGGTCCGGATTTGGCAGCGTCACCGGGTTTGGGGCCGCGTTGTACTCTTCGGACAGCGGGTACTCTTCCGGTTCCAAAATTGCCGACTACAGCACCTCGTCACCCCGCGGCCTGTCGCTGGACTGGAACAGCATCACGTCTGGCTACTACTACATCCTTGCCACTGGCACGGCAGTGGGCGCCCAAGTGGGCAGCGAGTTTCCGGTTCGTGTTTCGGGTGAGTTCGCCATGAAAATCGCTGAGCCGTCCGTGATTGGTCTCCTGGGCTTGGGACTGGCAGGCATCGGCTTCATCGGCGCACGCCGTCGCGGCTGAGGCACCCGGTCCCGAACAAACATACCGCCTTCGGGCGGTATTTTTTTTGTCCAGCCCCCCTCAGTGCTGGACATCAGTGCTGCCACTCAGTGCTGTCCCTCAGCGCTGTCCCTCAGTGCGCCTGCTCCCAATTCGGCCCTGCCCCCACCTCCACCAGCAGCGGCACCGCCAATACCAGTGCCCCACCCATCAGCGCCGGCAACTCCGAACGAACACGCTCCAGTTCACCAGCAGGCACCTCCAGCACCAGCTCATCATGCACCTGCATGATGAGCCGCGAGCCTAACTGCTCGGTCTCGAGCCAGCCCTGCACCGCCACCATCGCCAGCTTCACGATGTCGGCGGCGGTCCCTTGCAGCGGCGCATTGATCGCCTGACGCTCGGCCGCACCACGTCGCGGCCCATTCGGTGAATTGATCTCTGGCAACCACAAACGCCGCCCGAGCACGGTTTCCACATAGCCTTGCGCCTTGGCCTGCGCGCGGGTGTCATTCATGTAGCGCGCCACCCCGGGGTAGCGCGCAAAATAACGCTCGATCCAGTTCTTCGCAGCCTCGCGTTCAATCCCCAGTTGCGCGGCC
>JBIKKG010000018.1:0-28883 GCA_044360485.1 Burkholderiaceae bacterium
CGGCGTGCCGGGTTGCCTGGCGCTTCTGGTGCCCTGCCCTGAAGTCGCCACGCAGGCCGCCGACGAAACGGCTGAGCCCGGCAGTGCACAGGCCCGTCTGCACGAACAGGCGCGCTTTATCCGCGAGCGCTTCGGTGGCCGCGCCTGGCTGGCAGCAGAGCTGCTGGCACGCGGTCACGACCTGCCCCTGCTGGCCCGGCTGCGTGAGGCCTCACGGCACAGCGGCCTGCCGCTGGTCGCCGCGGGCGATGTGCACTACCACCTGCGCTCACGCAGGCGCCTGCACGACGTCCTGATGGCCACGCGGCTGGCACGCCCGGTCGCCGAGTTGGGTTTTGCACTCGCCGCCAACGCCGAGCAGCATTTGCGCAGCCGCCTGCGTCTGGCCCAGCTCTATCCACCCGAGCTGCTCGAAGAAACCCTGGAGGTTGCCGCGCACTGCAGCTTCTCGCTCGATGCGCTGCGCTACGAATACCCCGATGAAATTGTGCCGTCTGGCCACTCAGCGGCCAGCTGGCTGCGACACCTCACGTACGCCGGTGCGCCTGGCCGTTATCCGCAGGGCATGCCGGACAGCGTGCGCGCGCAAATCGAGCACGAGCTCGCCCTGATCACCGAACTGCACTACGAGCCCTATTTCCTCACGGTGGCCGATATCGTCAGCTTTGCCCGCTCGCGCGGCATCCTGTGCCAGGGGCGCGGCTCCGCTGCCAACTCCGCCGTGTGCTACTGCCTGGGCATCACCGAAGTCGACCCCGCCCGCACCAGCGTGCTCTTCGAGCGCTTCATCAGCCGCGAGCGCAATGAGCCGCCCGATATCGACGTCGATTTCGAACACCAACGCCGCGAAGAAGTCATCCAATACCTCTACACCAAGTACGGGCGCGAGCGCACGGCCCTCACCGGGGCCATCAGCAGCTATCGGCCGCGCTCGGCCCTGCGTGATGTCGGTCGGGCCTTGGGCATCGAGCCCCAGCGCATCGACCTGCTCACACGCAGCCAGCAGTGGTGGGACGGTCGCAGCATTCAGGCCGAGCGCTTTTCAGAGGCAGGCTTCCACCCCGAATCGCCCACGGTGCGGCACTGGATGAGCCTCACGCACACCCTCATCGGTTTTCCCAGGCATCTGTCGCAACACAGCGGGGGCTTCGTCATTGCCCGCGATTCGCTCGCCCGTCTGGTACCCATCGAGAACGCGGCCATGCCGGGGCGCAGCGTCATTCAGTGGGACAAGGACGACCTTGACGCATTGGGCCTGCTCAAGGTCGACGTGCTGGCACTGGGCATGCTCAGCGCCATCCGCCGCGCACTGGACTTCATCACTTTGCGCCGTCACGGCACGCTCGAGGGCCCGCAGCGGTTTCGTCTGCAGGACATCCCGGCCGAAGACCCGGACACCTACGAAATGATCAGCGCGGCCGATACCGTGGGCGTGTTCCAGATCGAATCGCGCGCGCAGATGAGCATGCTGCCCAGGCTGCGGCCACGGTGCTTCTACGATCTGGTGATCGAAGTGGCCATCGTGCGTCCGGGCCCCATCCAGGGCGGCATGGTGCATCCCTACCTGCGCCGACGTCAGGGCCTGGAGCCGGTCGACTATCCACGCGATGAAATTCGACCGGCACTGGAGCGCACCCTGGGCGTGCCGATCTTCCAGGAGCAGGTCATGCAGATCGCCATCCTGGCGGCTGGCTTCACGCCAGGCGAAGCCGACCAGCTGCGCCGCGCCATGGCCGCCTGGAAGCGCAAGGGCGGTCTGCATGGGTTTCAGCAGAAGGTGATCGAAGGCATGCTCGCGCGCGGCTACGATCTCGCCTTTGCCGAGCGCATCTTCAAGCAGATCGAGGGCTTCGGCGAGTACGGCTTTCCCGAAAGCCACGCTGCCAGCTTTGCCCTGCTGGTCTATGTCAGCTGCTGGATCAAGCGCCACGAACCCGCTGCCTTTCTGGCCGCCCTGCTCGACTCCCAGCCCATGGGCTTTTACGCACCAGCCCAGCTGGTACGCGATGCACGCGAGCACGGCATCGAGGTGCGCGCGCCCTGTGTCCTGGCCAGTGATTGGGCCTCGCGACTCGAAGAGCGCAACGCCACGCCCCAGGTGCATGAGGCAGTGGACTACCGACCACAGCCTGCCGTGCGGCTCGGGCTGCAGCGCATCCACGGTCTGTCCGAAGCGGCTGCCCTGAGGCTGGTGGCTGAACGCACGCGGCGCATCGCCGGTGGGCGACAGCCGGTCTTCGAAGATGTCGAAGACCTGGCACGCGCAGCCCGACTCCATCGGGATGACCTGCAAGCCCTCGCGCAGGCCGATGCGCTCTCGGCCCTGGCCGGGCATCGCGTACAGGCCGCCTGGCAGACTGCTGCCGTTCAGCCCATGCCCGCACTGCTGGCCGATGCGCACAATGCCGAGCCTGCGCTCGCCTTGCCTGCCCCATCCGAAGCCGAGTCGACCCTGGCCGATTACGCCTCGCTCGGACTACCCATGGGGCGCCACCCGGTCGCGCTGTTGCGCCAGGCGCTTGATCGGTTCCAGGTGCAGCCGGCGGCCGTGCTGCGCAGCTACCCCGATGGCCGGCTTGCGCGCGCCAGCGGGCTGGTCACCCACCGGCAACGCCCGTCCACCGCACGGGGCGTGGTCTTCATCACCCTCGAAGACGACACGGGATCGGTCAACGTCATCGTGTGGCCCGATCTGCTTGAGCGCTACCGCAAGGACATCCTGGGGGCCCGATTGATGACCGTCTTCGGTATCTGGCAGGCCGATCACGCCACGGGCGGGCAAGTGATGCACCTGGTCGCACGCCGGGTGGTGGATCACACCGCGCTGCTGGGCGAACTCACCGCACGCAGCCGCGATTTCCGATGAGCGCTGGACGCTGCACGGTACAGGAGTACGATCGTCGGATCCCCTCAGCAAGAGCGCTCTGCGATGCATCATCATCCCTTTGCTGACCTCATCGGCCTGAGCATCGACGAGCAGCGCGCGGGCTATGGCCGATGCTCACTCGCCGTGGCAGACAAGCATCTGAACCCACATCGCGTGGTGCACGGCGCGGTCATCTATGCCCTCGCCGACACGGGCATGGGTCTGGCGCTCTATCCCTCCCTGGCCGATGGCGAACTGTGCGCCACGATCGAAATCAAGATCAACTACTTCAAGCCGGTCACCACCGGCCCGCTGCACTGTGTCACCGAAGTGCTCAACCGTGGCCGCACGGTGGCCAACATTGAATCCAAGGTCTACGTCGGCGACACGCTCGTGGCGCAGGCCAATGGCAACTACGCCATCTTCCGGCCCCGTCTCAGCCTGGGCGGCACCGCGCCTGAGACTGCCTGAGACTGCCTCACTACCTTAGCCACCTTAGCCACCTGAGCCACCCACATGCTTGCCTCGCGCCATCGTGAACGACACCGCGCCGATCGGATCGGCTGGCTGCGCGCAGCCGTCATGGGCGCCAACGACGGCATCGTCTCCACTGCCAGCCTGGTGCTGGGGGTAGCCGGCTCAGGCGCCGATCGCACCGCCATCCTGGTGGCCGGCGTCGCGGGCCTGGTGGCCGGCGCCATGTCGATGGCGGCCGGCGAGTACGTCTCGGTCAGCTCGCAAGCCGACACCGAACAAGCCGACCTGGAACGCGAACGCGTGGAACTGGCTGCCAGCCCTGCGCATGAACGCGAAGAACTCGCCGCCATCTATCAGGCGCGCGGGCTGGATGCCGAATTGTCGCAGCAGGTGGCCGATCAGCTCATGGCGCATGACGCGCTCGGGGCACATGCCCGCGACGAACTCGGCATGAACGACCTGCAACGCGCCCGCCCGGTGCAGGCAGCCCTCGCCTCAGCGGCCACCTTTGCGCTCGGAGCGGCCCTGCCGCTGCTGGCCGCGTTGCCCAGCCCGCCTGCTCAGCTAGCCCCGGTGGTGACCACATCATCACTCATGGTGTTGGCTGCACTCGGGGCGCTGGCTGCAAAGGTCGGCGGCGCCTCGCCCACGCGTGGCGCGATGCGGGTCGTGTTCTGGGGGGCCATTGCCATGGGCCTGACCTGGGGTGCAGGCAAGCTGTTCGGCGCGGTGGCCTGATGTGCGCGTGAGCGGGCCAGTGCGAGCGCATTTGGTGACCGTCGCTCCAAGCGCGCATCGAGCGCGTCTGACAGGATGAGCCGGTCTTCATCACCCGCAAAACTTGCCGCAACCCGTCCGGCATTCTGTCACACGACACTCGAGCTCAGAACGGGCGCCTCGTTGCGCTCAAGACAGGCCGTGCGCGGCATGCCTTCACGAATGGCCAGCGTATCCAGCGCCCCCAGGGCGAGGATCGTGCGGCACACCCGCCATGACTTAGTCCCTGGCCGAATTGAATTGCAGATTCATTTGTGCCTTGCGTACCGGCTCTTCGGTCGTCCGATCGACACCGAGCCGGGTACGTTCAATCCGATCAAGGTACTCAGGCGAGACATTGCCGGTGATGTACTGGCCGTTGAAGCAGGAGGCCTCGAAACGCCCCAGGTGCGGGCCCAGGTCACGGATCGATTGCTGCATCGACTCGATGTCCTGATAGACCAGTGCATCCGCACCCACGGAACGACGGATCTCGTCATCGCTGCGCCCGCTGGCGATCAGCTCGGCACGTGTGGGCATATCGATGCCGTACACATTCGGGTAGCGCACCGGCGGGGCAGCCGAGGCGAAGTAGATCTTGTTGGCACCCGCCTCGCGCGCCATCTGCACGATCTCATGCGACGTGGTGCCCCGCACGATGGAGTCATCCACCAGCAGCACGTTTTTGCCGCGAAACTCGATACTCATCGCGTTGAGCTTCTGGCGCACGGATTTTCGGCGCACCGATTGCCCCGGCATGATGAAAGTACGCCCCACATAGCGGTTCTTGATGAACCCCTCGCGATAGTCCAGGTTCAGTCGATTCGCCAGCTGCAGCGCCGAGGGGCGGGAAGTGTCTGGAATGGGCATGACCACATCGATATCACCCGCCCACAACTCGCGGCGCACTTTTTCGGCCAGGTACTCGCCCATCTTGAGCCGCGCGTCGTACACCGACACCCCATCGATCACCGAGTCGGGTCGGGCGAAGTACACATACTCGAACACACAAGGGTTCAGCGAGGCGCCGGGCGCACAGGCCCGCGCATGAAAGTTGCCCTCGACATCGATGAACACTGCCTCGCCTGGCGCGATATCGCGCACGAGCCTGAAGCCCAATCCTTCAAGCGCCACCGACTCTGACGCCACCAGATACTCGGTGCCCTGCTGGGACTCGGCCACCCCGTAGCACAAGGGGCGAATACCCAGCGGATCGCGAAAAGCCAGCACGCCGTAGCCGGCGATTTCGGCCACACAGGCATAGGCGCCCTGCACGCGTTTGTGCAACTCGGCCACCGCCCGAAAAATGGTGTCCGGGTCGAGTGAAACGCCCACGGCGGCTTCCTGCAGCTCGTTGGCGAGGACGTTGAGCAGCACTTCGGAATCGGACTCGGTGTTCACATGACGCCGATCGCGTCGGAACATTTCTTCCTTGAGCTGCTCGGAATTCGTGAGGTTGCCGTTGTGGGCCAGCGTGACGCCGAAGGGCGCATTCACATAAAAAGGCTGAGCTTCCTCATCGTTGTTGGCCGAACCGGCCGTGGGGTACCTGACATGCGCAATCCCGGTGAGACCGGGCAGCCCACGCATATTGCGCGTGCGAAAGACATCGCGCACCAGACCGCTGGACTTGTGCATGGCAAAGGTCTTGCCGCTGCACGTGGCGATACCGGCTGCATCCTGGCCCCGATGCTGCAACAACAGCAGCCCGTCATAGAGCAACTGGTTGACCGGCGTTTTCGCCACCACACCGAGGATCCCGCACATGGATCTAGCCTCCGATTGTTGCGTCCGACCTCTGCCGCCCACGCGGCATCAGGTCTGCCGGATGCCGCTGAGGCGTTCCGGTAAAAAAGGTTCTGCCCAGTACACCAGGCGATCGAGCAGAGGCTTGGACCAGGCCTGCTGCCAGGCCGGCTCCGCAGACATCCCATTCAGATGGGCGACCAGCGCAACCAGCAGAATGATGATGCCAGCACGTAATACGCCCAGCGCACCACCCAACAGTCGGTCGAGCCCACCCAATCCGACACCGTGCAACGCCCGAGCAGCCAGACCGCCAAGCAGTCGGGTCCCGATGAGGAGCACTAAGAAGATCACCACCGCCAGCACAGGCATGGGCAAGGCCTGAGGCACCCAGGGTTGCGACCAGCCCATGACCAGCGGCGTACCCAGAAGCGATACCACCCAACCCGCCAGCGCAAACACGGTGCGCACCAGTCCGCGCAGCAAACCCAGCCCCAGTGACAACACACTGGTGAGGAGCACGAACCAGTCCCATCCGGTCAGCGCGCCCATCACTGCGGGATCAGCGCGGTCGTGACCCCGGCCGCCTTCAGTTTGTCTCGTGCCTCATCGGCCGCCTCCCGCGAGGGAAAAGGGCCAGCTCGCACTCGGATTCGCTCGCCCCGATCGGTCGTTATGCGCTCGGTATAGGCGCGCACGCCGGCTGCACGCAGCTTGTCGACCGCCGCACTGGCACTGGCTTCGGCCGAATAGGCGCCCACCTGCAAGGCGTACTTTCGATTCGTCGGGGCAGCGGGACGGGCCTTCGAGGCGTCAACCAGCTTCTCGATCTCGTCGCTGGGAGCGGACTTTTTCGGATCAGCTTTAGGTGCGGGACGGGCGTCGGACTTGGCGTCGGTGCGGGCGTCGGACTTGGGCTCGGTGCGAGAGAGCGAAGCGGCGTCGGCCTTCGGCGTCGGCTTGGCATCGGCTTTCGCGCTGCTCTTGCTGTCCGCTTTGGGTTCGCCCTTGACCTTGGGCTCGCCCTTGGGCTTGGCATCAGCCTTCGCATCAGCCTTGGCATCGGTCTTGCGGTCGACCTTGCTGTCAGTCTGCGCATCTGCCTTCGGATCTGCCTTCGGATCTGCCTTTGCAGCCACACGCGGGACGGCTCCGCTGTCGTCGCCCGCACGCGCCTCAGAAACTCTCGCCTCAGGCACGCGGACCTCCAGCGCAGGCGGTGCATCAGCCGGCACAGGCGGGGGCACTGCAGGGGTCGAGGACGTCTCAGCGCTCACGCGTGGACGCCGTGGTGCATCGGCACCGCCCTTTCCGCCATCGGCCGCGCTCGCTGACGATCGGGCCGGCAACGGCGTATCGCGCGACGGAATCACCACGGCGACGTCCGCGGGCGACCGGGTCGGTTCAGGCTCCAGTACGAGGGGCACCACGACGGCCGCTGCGAGGCACAACGTCACCGCGCCGATCAGGCGGTGGCGTGCCTGTTTTTTCTGCGGCAGGGCCGGATCGACCGTGGCGTCGTCAGACGGGGTCTCCGGTGATCGGGACCGTGACGTTTGGGCTCGGGCCATGGGGTGGATGGTCGGTCAGGACGTCTGTCCGGAGCGGTCCGACAGCACGTCGGCAACCGTGAGGAACGAACCGAAGACCACAATCCTATCATTCTCCTCAGCCAGCGCCCGCGCCCGCTGCAAGCCTTCACGCGGCGAAGCGCAACAGGTGATGGTGCGTTGCGCGTCATCGCCGTGCCCGGGCCGGATACCGGCGGCACAGAGTCGGTCTGCAAGGGACTGAGCGCTCGAGCCTCGCGGCCCCGGCAAGTCGACGCATAACCAATGATCGACCCGCTGGCGCAGGTGGGCCACGGTGGCGTCGATGTCCTTGTCAGCCAGCATGCCAAAGACGGCAAAGGTCTGGGGGAAGAACCCCATGTTGTCGAGGTTGGCAGCCAGGTGTGCAGCAGCGTGGGGATTGTGTGCCACATCCAGGACCACGGCCGGGCGGCCCGCCAGGACCTGAAAGCGCCCGGGCAGCTCCACCGTGGCAAAGCCCTGACGCACCGCCTGTGCGCTCACAGGCAGGCGATCACGCACGGACTCGATGGCTGCCAGCACGCCAGACGCATTGAGCAGCTGATTGGCACCGCGCAAGGCCGGGTAGGCCAGGCTGTTGCGTCGCTGACCGCGCCCGCCATAGCTCCACTGCTGGCGGTCGCCCGAATAGTTGAAGTCGCGCCCGAACAGCCACAGGTCGGCACCGATGGCCTGTGCATGCGCGACCAAGGACGCGGGCGGCAGGGGGTCTGTGCAGATGGCCGGGCGGTCCGACCGATAAACATGCGCCTTTTCCAGGCCAATGAGCTCGCGCGTATCGCCCAGGAATTCGGCGTGATCAATGTCGATACAGGTGACGATCGCGCAGTCGGCATCGATCAGGTTGACCGCATCCAGACGCCCGCCCAGCCCGATCTCCAGCACATTGACATCCAGCGCGCTGTGCTGAAAAAGCCTCAAGATGGCCAGCGTGGTGAATTCGAACCAGGTGAGCGGAGCGCCCTGGCGTGCGGCCTCCACGGCCTGGAGTTGCTCGACCAAGGCAGCGTCATCGGCCGGTACGCCATTGATGCGCGCTCGCTCGTTAAAACGCACCAGATGCGGTGAGGTGTAACAACCCACCCGATAACCGGCCGCCATCAGGACCGACTCGAGCATGGCGCAGGTCGAGCCCTTGCCGTTAGTGCCCGCGACCACGAAGGTGACCCCGGGCAGATTCAGTCCCAAACGGCCTGCGACTTCACGCACGCGCTCCAGACCGAGGTCGATGACCCGGGTATGCAAGCCTTCAATGCGCGACAGCCAGTCGCTCAGCGCGCCGGCCGATTCGGGCGTCTCAGGCTTCAGGCCAGGGCCTCCGACGGTTGCCTCTGCAGCAGTGCCAGCAGTTGGGCGATCTCGTCGCGCATCTGCCGACGGTGCACGATCATGTCGATCGCGCCTTTTTCAAGGAGGAATTCAGCGCGCTGAAAACCTTCGGGAAGCTTTTCACGCACGGTCTGCTCGATCACGCGCGGTCCGGCAAAACCGATGAGGGCGCGCGGCTCTGCAATGACCACATCGCCCAGGAAACAGAAACTCGCCGACACGCCACCCATGGTGGGATCGGTGAGCACCGAGATGTAGGGCAGTTTGGCCTCGGCCAGCTGCGTCAGCGACGCGGTGGTCTTGGCCATCTGCATGAGAGACAGCAGACCCTCCTGCATACGCGCGCCACCGGAAGCGGCTACCGAAATGAAAGGCACTTTCTGTTCGATAGCGCTGCGCACACCGCGCGCAAACCGCTCGCCCACCACCGAACCCATCGATCCGCCCATGAACTCGAACTCGAAGGCCGCCACGATGACCGGCAACGACCGGATCGCACCGCCCACCACTACCAGCGCATCGGTCTCGCCGGTGCTTTCCATCGCTTCCTGCAACCGGGTCGGGTATTTGCGGCTGTCGCGAAATTTGAGTGCATCAACCGGCAGGACTTCCTGACCGATTTCAAACCGGCCTTCCGGGTCGAGCAGCGCATCGATGCGCGCCCGCGCTCCCAGGCGCATGTGATGGTCGCACTTGGGGCAGACATTCAGCGTGCCCTGCAGATCCGCTCGGTAGAGCACCGCATCACAACTCTGACATTTCACCCAGACGCCTTCGGGCACCGAGCGGCGCGCCTCGGCCGAAGCCACCGAGCGCTTGATGCGGGGCGGCAGCAGTTTTTCGAGCCAGCTCATGTCGTCGTCTCCCTGGTAGTGGGGGTGGCGGCGTCCATGGCGTCGCGTATCCCCCGGATGAACGCACCGGCCTTCTCCACAGCATGCTGCGGGCCGGCGGCCTCGATTTCCTGGATGAGTCGGGTGCCGATGACCACCGCATCGGCGCTGCGGGCAATGGCGCGCGCCGTCTGGCCATCGCGAATGCCAAACCCCACGCCAACGGGCAGGCCCGTAGCGGCGCGGATCGCAGGCAACGCACTCAGGACGTCGTCCACATTAAGATGCCCCGCTCCGGTGATGCCCTTGAGCGAAACATAGTAGACGTAACCACTGGCGAGCTTGCCGACCTGTGCAATGCGCTCGGGCGTGGAGGTGGGCGCCAGCAAAAAGATGGGATCGATGCCGCGCGCACGCAGGACCGGCACCATGACCTCAGCCTCTTCAGGCGGCTGATCCACGACCAGCACGCCATCGACCCCGACCTCGGCACAACGGGCTGCGAACGCTTCCACCCCCATTCGTTCGATCGGATTCAGATAGCCCATCAGGACGATCGGTGTGGTGGTGTCCGTACGGCGAAACTCACTGACCCACTGCAGCACATCGCCCAACCCGACACCCAGGGCCAGCGCCGCTTCGCCTGACTTTTGAATGACTGGACCGTCGGCCATCGGGTCGGAAAAGGGCACACCCAACTCGATGACGTCGGCCCCGTGACTGGCCAGCGCATGCATCAGCGGCACGGCATGTTCACGGCTGGGATGACCCGCCGTGAAGTATGGGATGAGGGCCTTGCGACCCGACTGCTGCAGGCGCTTGAATGTGGCGGCGATCCGGGTCATGGACAGCAGGCCCCGATCAGAGCGACACGTCGCCGGCCTGCGCGACTGTGTGCATGTCCTTATCGCCGCGCCCCGAGAGGTTCACGAGAATCACCTTGTCGCGCGGCAGCGTGGGCGCAAGCTGGGCTGCATAGGCCAGCGCATGGCTCGATTCCAGCGCCGGGATGATGCCCTCGATGCGGCAGCAATCGTGGAAGGCCTTGAGCGTGTCGCGGTCGTCGATGGCCACATACGAGGCGCGGCCGATGTCCTTGAGCCAGGCATGCTCGGGGCCCACGCCCGGATAGTCCAGACCCGCCGACACGGAATGCGTATCGATGATCTGGCCGTTCTGATCCTGGAGCAGGTAGGTGCGGTTGCCATGCAGCACGCCTGGCACCCCTGCCGAGAGCGAGGCGGCGTGACGGCCGGTATGCAGGCCCTCGCCTGCCGCTTCCACGCCCACCAGCTTCACGGATTCATGCGGAATATAAGGATGGAAAATGCCGATGGCGTTGGAGCCTCCGCCCACGCAAGCCAGCACATAGTCGGGCTGACGCCCAATGCGCTCAGGCATTTGCCACAGGCACTCCTGGCCGACCACTGAATTGAAGTCGCGCACCATCATCGGATAGGGATGGGGACCCGCAACGGTACCGATGATGTAGAAGGTGTCTTCCACGTTGGTGACCCAGTCGCGCATCGCTTCATTGAGCGCGTCCTTCAGCGTCTTGCTGCCGGATTCGACCGGGACCACCTCAGCGCCCAACAGCTTCATGCGATACACGTTCTGAGCCTGACGTGCCACATCGGTCACGCCCATGTAGACCACGCACTTCATGCCGAAGCGGGCCGCCACCGTGGCCGTGGCCACGCCGTGCTGGCCGGCACCGGTCTCGGCGATGACTCGCGGCTTGCCCATCCGCTTGGCCAGCAAAGCCTGACCGATCGTGTTGTTGACCTTGTGCGCGCCGGTGTGATTCAGGTCTTCACGTTTGAAATAGATCTGTGCACCGCCCAGCATCTGAGACCAGCGCTTGGCGTGATAGATCGGGCTGGGGCGCCCCACAAAATATTTCAGCTCGTCCTTGAATTCAGCGATGAACTCAGGGTCGACGCGGTAGCGGTCGTAGGCCTGACGCAATTCCTCGAGCGCATGCATGAGCGTCTCGGAAACAAAAGTACCGCCGTAGGGGCCGAAGTGGCCACGGGCATCGGGAAGGTCATACGGTTTCATGGTCGGCCTGCATCAGCTGCGAGAACGGCGTTCACAAACTGCTCCATTCGCACAGGATCCTTGATTCGAGGAGAGTCACCCTGGATGCCGCTGGAGACATCGACCCCAAACGGCCTGACCGCCGCAATCGCGTCGCCCACACTGCGGGCGTCGAGCCCACCGGACATCACGATGTGCACGGGCCGCTGCGGCGGAATCCAGGTCCAGTCGAAGGTCTTGCCGCTGCCGCCGAACCCCTCACTGAATGAGTCAAGCAGCAGGCACTCGGCAGCACCAAACGGAACGAACGATGATAACAAATCGGCCTGCGTCTTCATGCGAATGGCCTTCCACCAGGGTAAGCCACCTGCAAGCTGGCTGATCGTCGCGCACTCGGCGGGATCTTCGTCACCATGCAACTGCAGCACATCCAGGCCGACAGCCTCAGCGGTGGCCGCCACGGTCTGAGGCGTCTCGTTGACGAACAGCCCGACCGCGCTCACGAATGAAGGCAAACGGCGCCGCAGCGCAGCGGCAAGCGGGGCGTCGACCGCTCTGGGGCTGCGTGCATAGAACACGAAACCCACCGCATCGACGCCCAGCGCCACGGCAGTGTCCACATCTTCGGGGCGGACCAGGCCGCAGAACTTGATTCGGGTACGCATCCCTCAACCCTCGCCCGGATCGGCCCATTGCGCAAGCGGCTCAGACCATGAATCGACCGGTGCTGGCTGCGGGAGCGCATGCACCGGGTCGTACTGCACCCCTGCCAGATACAGCCCCGCAGGCGAAAAGGTGGGGGCCGCCAAGGCACGCCTGCGCGCAGCCAGCAGGTCGGCCGTCCACGCGGCAGGCTGACGACCCGTCCCCACATAGACCAGGGCCCCCACCATGTTACGCACCATGTGATGCAAGAAGGCATTGGCGGTGATGGTGAGCGCGACGAAATCGCCACGCCTGCTCAAGGTCAGTGCCGAGACGGTGCGCACCGGCGACGCCGCCTGACATTGCGACGAGCGAAAGGCGGAAAAATCATGTTCGCCGATCAGGTGTGCGGCCGCCTCGCGCATCGACTCAATCGAGAGCGGCCGAAAGACCCAACCCGCCCGGTCGCGCCACAGCGGATGCGCAACCGGTGCACAGCGGATGAGATAGCGGTAGGTGCGTGACCGCGCACTGAAGCGGGCATGAAAATCCGGTGCGACGGCTTGCGCCCATTGCACTGCCACGGTCGCAGGCAGACGCGCATTGGTGCCCCGGACCCAGGCATTCAAGGGTCGTTGTGCCGAGGTCTCGAAGTGAACGATTTGCTGCAACGCGTGCACACCCGCATCGGTGCGACCGGCGCAGATCGTGTCGACGCGATGCCCGGCCAGCGCAGACAGCGAGCGCTCGAGGGCGTCTTGGACTGCATCGCCAGTTGGCTGAGTTTGCCAGCCGGAAAAGCTGGTGCCGTCATAGGCCAGCCCGAGGGCAAGCCTCATGGCCGGTCTGAAACGACCACACCCTCAGCCAATTTTGCTGAGCATGGCACGGGCCTTTTGCTGCTGCGTGCCATCGCCGCCGCTGATGACTTCCTGGAGCAATTCGCGCGCGCCTTCTTTGTCGCCAATTTCTTCGTAGGCCGAGGCCAAATCGAGCTTGGTCGACATTTCCTGCCAACGTGCCGAGCCGCCTGCCGAAAGGGTATCCGGATCGGCCTGCACCGCAACAGGGTCGAGATCCAGATCGAAGCTTGGCAACCCTCGGGCGTCGGCCGTCGCAAGTTCAGGACGCGCCTGGGTGATGTTCTCGAGCGCGGCCAGATCCAGATCGAAATCCATCGACGGTTCTGATGCGCCGGCGGCGGGCTCGCGCCCTGCCGGGGTCTGAGCCGAGGCCATCGAGACCGATTTGGCGGGCAGGTCGAGATCCAGATCAATATCGAGGCTTGGCAGTCCATCGGCTGAGAAGGCGGCAGTAGCCGCTGGCGGCGAGGCTTTAGCCGCCTCAGCGAATGCCGGAGCAGGATGGCTAAGCGGCGCCGGCACCTCGAGAGGCTCGATCGCACTGGGGGCTGCGACCATCTCAAGATGCGTCACCGCAGCGTCAATCAAAGACTCAGGCGGCACCTCACCTGGCTGCGTCGCCGCCCGGGGTGCACCGAGATCAAGTTCCAGATCGGGAAAATCAAAGTCGCGCCCCGAGTCGACTCTGGCGCCGGCAACCTGACTCAAGCCACCTGCCGCACCCGGCAAGCCCGCGGCCGGGTCGCCATAGAGCGGATTCAACGGGTCGAGCGACAAACCCAGTGCGGCGGCTTTCTCCCAGTCTTCGCCTTGCCCGTCGGTCATCTCGTGCATCTGGCGTGCCAGCACCTCAAACGCGTCGAGATCATTCCGAGCGGCGCAAATTTGCAGCAGCTTGAAGCGAATCGGCTGACGCTCGGGCTGGCGAACCAGTGCCTCGCGCAGAATGTCCTCGGCCTGAGCCTCGCGCCCATAGGCGATATAGACATCGGCCTCAGCAATGGGATCGACCTCGGTGGAGGGCACGTCGGCTGCACCGGGCGACGCAAAGGCCCCCTGATTGGTATCGACGCTTTGGCCGCCCGTGGAGCCGAAGAGCGAATTGGATGCGAACGTGTCCGAGGTAGTCAGGCTGTCCTCGAAGGCATCGACTTTGCGACGGCGCCGCATGGCATACAGCGCGTAGCCGGCGCCCAGCGCGGCAATGCCACCGAGTCCAGGCAGGAGCAGAGGATTTTCCAGCAGGTCGTCAAGCAGACCGGGTTGCGCAATCGGCTCCGCGGGTGCGGAGGGCTGCTTGCCGCCTGCAGCGGCGGGCGGCGCAGGCACTGCGCCTTCGGACGGCTGGGCGGGACGATCGGCGCTGGCCTCGGCACCGCCAGCGGCGGGCGCCGCACCCACGCTTGGAGATACCGGATTCACTGCCGGATCGGGTTTGGCGCCGACCGCCTCCGTCACGCTAGCGGAGGCGGCAGGGGCTGCCACCGACGGCTCGGGCGAAGCCCCTGGCGTTGACGCCGCCGATGGCGTACCGGCCGGCCCATACATCCACTGATCTTTTGCGGCGGGCGCTTGCGCCGGTGCGCTGGCCACTGCACCGCTCACAGGCGCCTGCCCTGCACGCGTCGACTCAAGCTGGCGCTGCATGTCGGCCATGGAACGGTTGCGCAGATCCAGCAGCTTACGCAGGTCCTGGACGTTCTTTTCCAGTTCGGCAATGCGCGCCTCAGACTCTTTGACGGCTGCATCGCGGGCCACCGACTGCTCGACGGCGCTTGCACCTGACTTTGCGCCCACGGCGCCGCCTGCCGCACCACCCGCGCCCGCTGCGGGCTTGGAGAGCGAGAGTCGATCGCCTGTTTCCGTCCGCGCGCTGTCTTGTACCTGGCCGCTGACCGCCCCGCTGGCAGTCTGCCCCGCACGGGGTGCATCGACCTGGGGCACGGCCTGGGCCAAACGGCTGCGATAACTGTTGAAATCGGTCGCCTGCATGCGCACTTCGCGACCGGCGTCAGCGGGCGCGATAGCGGACATGCGCGAGGCGTCAGGGATATCAAGACGGGATCCCTCACGCAGCAAATTCAGATTGCCCAGAAACGCTGACGGATTGGCGCGGTAGATCGCAACCATCGCCTGCTCCAGGCTGACCCCGTCCGGGCGCACGGTGCCGGCAATACGACCAAGCGTGTCGCCCCGACGCACATCCACCGGACCCGATGCGGCACTGCCGACCGGGGCCGGCGCAGCGGTGGAGGTGTCCGCAGCGGCCGCACGAGGCGCCGGTGCAGGCCGTGGTGCAACCTGCGCGGAGGCGCGTGCATTGGCGCGAGGCGCTCCCGCGGGCGCCGCCACCGGCGAGGTAGGTTCGGCCAGCCGCGCGGTCGCATCAGCCTGCGGCGCGGCAGCCGCCCGCCCCTCGGGAGGATCCAGCAAGAAGGTGTACTCGCGCAGCAGCTTGCCCGAGGCCCAACTCAACTCGACCAGCATGTCCACGAACGGCTCGTTGATCGGCTGGCTCGAGGTGATCTTGAGAAACATGCGCTCGCCACGCGGCTCGATGGCAAACCGCAGACCGTTCAACGCCGTGTTGTACTCAAGGCCAGCTTGCCGAAACGCATCCGGGGAGGCCAGCCTGGCCGCGAGAGACTGCGCATCTTCACGACTAACCGAGGTGACCTCCACCTCTGCGCGCAGGGGCTGCCCCAGCGCGCTCTGGACGGTCAGTCGCCCCAGACCGGCCGAATGGGCGGGGCCTGCCAGGGGCGCCAGTGCCAGACACAGGGCCAACACGAGTGTGCGGGGTCGACCACCCCAGCCGGACAATGGACGGGAGGGCGCGGTGTGGCGCGGCGAACCTGTTGACCTCACAGCAGCCTCCTGATTCCGGACATAAGTTTTGATCTTCCCATCAATGACTTAAGCGATCAAGCTCAAGATGATTGTCAAGCTGCGACGCCTGAATTACCGCTCGATCAGGATGCGCAGCATCCGGCGCAACGGCTCGGCAGCGCCCCACAACAGCTGGTCACCCACCGTAAACGCACCCAGATACTGCGAGCCCATGGCCAGCGTATGCAAGCGCCCCACCGGCACCTTCAGCGTTCCCGTGACCGCAGCCGGCGACAGCCGATGCTCGCTGGCCTCGCGTTCATTGGGCACCACATCGACCCAATCGTTGCCTGCAGCCAGCATCGCCTCGACCTCGTTGATCGGCACATCGCGCCGAAGCTTGATGGTCAGCCCTTGGCTGTGACACCGCATGGCGCCAATTCGCACACACAAGCCGTCAATCGGCACACTGCCAGGCGACCGGAACGCCGGTCGACCCAGAATCTTGTTGCACTCGGCACCGCCCTTCCACTCTTCCATGCTCTGCCCATGCTCGACCGGTACGTCGATCCAGGGAATCAGGCTGCCTGCCAGTGGCACGCCACGGAAGTTGGCGGTCGGCAAGGCCGACGCGCGCATGGTTTCAGTGACCTTGCGGTCGATGTCCAGAATGGCACTGGCCGGATCGGCCAACTCGGTGGCCACCGAAGCATGCAAGGCACCCATCTGCTCAAGCAGCTCGCGCATGTTTTGAGCACCGGCGCCACTGGCCGCCTGATACGTCATGGCAGACACCCATTCGATCAGATCGTGCTCGAAGAGCCCGCCCATCGCCATGAGCATGAGACTCACGGTGCAGTTGCCGCCGATATAGTCGCGCACACCACTTGAGAGCGCCTGATCGATCACCTTGCGGTTGACCGGATCGAGCACGATGACCGCATCGTCCTGCATGCGCAGGGTTTTCGCCGCATCAATCCAGTAACCCTTCCAACCCGCGCTGCGCAGCGGCCCATACACGGCCTTGGTCCAGTCACTGCCCTGGCAGGTCAGGATCACGTCCATCTTGCCCAGAGCGCTCAGGTCATCGGCCGACACCAGCCGCCCGCCACCCATGGGTGCCGGCCCGCCTGCATTCGAGGTGCTGAAAAACACCGGCTCGAACAGCGGAAAATCGCCCTCTTCGCGCATGCGCTGCATGAGGACCGATCCCACCATGCCGCGCCAACCGACCAAACCCACCTTCATCATGACCGTTCCTTCCGCGAACCGCAGACTCAGAGCGCAGCGAGCACTGCGTCGCCCATGGCAACCGTGCCCACCTGTTTGCAGCCCGCCTCGGTGATATCAGCAGTCCGCAAGCCCTGCGAGAGAACCTTCCGGACGGCCGCCTCAATCCGCCTGGCGGCGTCTTCCTGGTTGAGCGAATGCCGCAGGAGCATGGCCGCTGACAGAATCGTGGCCAGCGGATTGGCGACGCCCTTGCCCGCAATGTCGGGGGCTGAACCATGGATGGGCTCGTACATGCCAAACCCTTTGGCATTAATGGATGCCGAGGGAAGCATGCCGATGGAGCCGGTCAGCATCGAGGCCTCATCGGACAGGATGTCGCCGAACATGTTGCCGGTCACCATGACATCGAACTGCTTGGGGTTGCGCACCAGCTGCATGGCGGCGTTGTCCACGTACATGTGCGTGAGCGCCACGTCCGGATACGCCTTGTGCACATCGATCACCACGTCGCGCCAGAACTGCGTGGTCTCGAGCACATTGGCCTTGTCGACCGAGCAGACCCGCCGCTGGCGCTTGCGCGACGCCTCAAACGCCGTGATGGCGATGCGCCGGATTTCTGGCTCGGTGTAGCGCATGGTGTCAAAGCCCTCGCGCTCACCCGCTTCATTGACGCGCACACCCCGCGGCTGACCGAAATAGATATCGCCGGTCAGTTCGCGAATGATCAACAGATCAAGGTTCTCGACCAGCTCAGGGCGCAGCGACGAGGCGTGTGCGAGCTCGGGATAGACCAGCGCCGGGCGCAGGTTGGCGTACAGGTCGAAGTGCTTGCGCAAACGCAGCAGACCCTGTTCAGGGCGCTGTGCGCGCGGCAAGGCGTCGTACTGCGGGCCGCCGACGGCGCCAAACAGGATCGCGTCCGACCGTTCACAGACCTCCAGGGTGGCTTGCGGCAGGGGATCGCCCGCAGCATCAAAGCCGGCACCACCCACCAGGGCGGTCTCCATGGTGATGCCCAGCCCGAGGGCGTTGATGACACGCACCGCCTGCGCGGTGATTTCGGGGCCAATGCCATCGCCTGGCAACACTGCAATCTTCATTGTTCTGGACGTTCTCTAGCGGTGAATAGGGCAGCACATCGTGGACACATCGCGGGGAAACAACACCGCGGGAAAACACATCGTCGCATCGCATCGGCCCGCATGGACCAGACCGCGCGCGACTCAGCCGGCCAGCGTCTTGCCAAGCCAGGGTTGTTCGTGCATCCGACGGCTTTCAAACTCGCGGATCCGGTCGGCATGACGCAACACCAGTCCGATGTCGTCCCAGCCGTTGAGCAGGCAGTCTTTGCGAAACGGGTCGATCTGAAACCCGAACGCCAGCGAGCCATCGACACTGGTCACCACCTGGCGCGGCAGGTCGATGATCGCTTCAAACCCAGGGAAAGCGGCGACAGCATGGAACAGCTGATCGACCTCCGATTCCGAGAGAATGACCGGCAACAAGCCGTTTTTGAAGCAATTGTTGAAGAAGATGTCGGCATAGCTGGGAGCGATGACCGCTCGAAAACCGTAGTCGTCCAGGGCCCAGGGCGCATGCTCGCGCGACGAGCCACAGCCGAAGTTCTTGCGGGCCAACAGCACCGAGGCCCCCTTGTAGCGGGGCTGATTGAGGGCGAAATCGGGGTTCAGCGGGCGCACGGCATTGTTCATGCCGGGTTCGCCGCGGTCGAGATAACGCCACTCATCGAACAGGTTCGGTCCGAACCCGGTGCGCTTGATCGACTTCAGAAACTGCTTGGGGATGATCGCGTCGGTATCGACATTGGCGCGATCAAGCGGGGCGACGATGCCACGCACCACATTGAATGCTTGCATGCTTGAGTCCTCCGGGGTCCGTAACGGTGCGGGATCAGAGACGGCGCACGTCGACGAAATGGCCGAATACGCCAGCCGCTGCCGCCATGGCCGGGCTGACCAGATGGGTGCGACCGCCCGCCCCCTGTCGACCTTCGAAGTTGCGGTTGCTGGTGGACGCGCAGCGCTCACCCGGCTCCAGCTTGTCGGCATTCATGGCCAGGCACATCGAGCAGCCCGGCTCACGCCATTCAAACCCCGCGTCAAGGAAAATCCGGTCCAGGCCCTCGGCCTCGGCCTGCGCTTTCACCAGCCCGGAACCCGGCACGACCATGGCGAGTTTCACGTTGTCGGCCCGACGCCGGCCGCGGACCACCGCAGCCGCATCGCGCAGGTCTTCGATGCGCGAGTTGGTGCAGGAGCCGATGAAGACCTTGTCGATACGCACTTCGGACATCGGCGTGTTAGGGGTCAGCCCCATGTAGACCAGCGCGCGCTCCATGCCTTCGCGCCGCACGGCATCTTTTTCCTTGTCGGGATCAGGCACCCGGTCCTCGATCGACACCACCATTTCAGGGGATGTACCCCAGGTGAGGTGAGGCTTCAATTGCGTGGCATCGATGCGGATTTCGGCGTCGAATCGCGCCCCCTCGTCGGATCGCAGGGTGCGCCAGTAGGCCACCGCACGGTCCCAGTCGGGGCCAGTGGGCGACATCGGCCGGCCCTTCAGATAGGCGATCGTGTGGTCATCGACCGCAACCATGCCCGATCGTGCACCCGCCTCGATGGCCATGTTGCAGATCGTCATGCGCCCTTCCATGCTGAGCGCACGGATGGTCGAGCCGGCAAATTCGATGGCAAAACCCGTGCCTCCCGCCGTGCCGATACGTCCGATCACGGCCAGCACGACATCCTTGGCCGTGACGCCCCGCGCCAGCGGCCCCTCGACCAGGACGCGCATGTTGCGCGCCTTCTTGGCCGTGAGGCACTGCGCAGCCAGCGCCAGTTCGACCTCGGACGTGCCGATACCCCAGGCCAGACACGCAAACGCACCATGGGTGGAGGTGTGCGAATCGCCGCACACAACGGTCATGCCCGGCAGCGTGGCGCCCTGCTCGGGCCCGATGACATGCACGATGCCCTGGCGCTTGTCGGCGATATCAAAATACGTGATGCCCTGCTCGCGCGCATTCGCATCCAGGGTTTCCACCTGCAGACGGGCAATCGGGTCGGCGATGCCGGCACTGCGATCGGTGGTGGGCACGTTGTGATCGACCACGGCCAGATTGGCCGAAATCCTCCAGGGCTTGCGTCCGGCGAGCTTGAGCCCGTCGAAGGCCTGCGGACTGGTCACTTCATGGACCAGATGGCGGTCGATGTAGACGAGACAGGTGCCGTCTTCTTCCTGATGGACGACGTGGGCGTCCCAGAGCTTGTCGTAGAGCGTTCGGGCGTGCATGGCATCCACTCAATAGCGTCGGATCGGATACGTTGAACTAACCCGACATTATGCCATCCACCCATCTGGCTGAAGGCCAAGCGTGCGATGCGCTCAGGGCCGTGCGGCCTGCTCGAACAGCGGCATGACCCGCTGGGCATACGTGTCAAGCGCATCGAGTCTGGACGACACTCCCGGATGCCCCCCCGGCCAACGCGACGTGCCTGCTTGGGGCAGGCCTTGCACTTTGCCCCACATGGAACGGGCCGCCCGCGGATCGAATCCGGCACGCGCGGCCAACTCCACCCCGATGCGGTCGGCTTCGGCCTCGTGCGCGCGGCTGTACGGGGCCTGAACAGTCGGCAAATAGGCATCTGGGCGCAAGTCGGGCGGGGCCGATGGCCCGGCAACACCCACCGCGGCACGTGTCATCACAGTCCCTGTGCCGGCGCCCGACGCCCCCTGGGCGACCTGCTGCGCCATGCGCTCGCGCGGATGACCGCGCAGCACATGGGCCATCTCGTGACTGAGCAAGGCGGCCAGTTCATCGTCGGTCAGTCCGGCGCGCGTCAGGGCCCCGGAATGGACGATCATGCGGCCACCTGGCAGGCACCAGGCGTCGACATCCTCTGCGCGCACCACCTGAACCTCCCAAGGCCAGGCGGTCACATCGGTTTGCCACGCAGCGGTGGCGCTCACCAGGCGCCGGAATACCTCACGCACCCGTGTGACCACGCTGGGATCGGTCTCGAGCAGACCAGCTTCACGGGCCTGTTGAATCGTGCGTTGATAAGCCTGAGCCGCGGCGCCTTGCACCTCAGACTCGGGCAGAACGAGCGGGATGCGCTGCGAGGACCGCTCAAGCCCGAGCGGGGCCACGCCCAACCCGCGCCCAGACTGGCAACCCGCCAAGACGACCAGCATCCCCAGCATTGCCATGCGCCGTGACCTTGCGGCCCTTGCCCCTGCCCTGCCCACTGCGCCCTCCTTCCATGCGGTCTGTTTGCGACGGCCCTGCAAAGCGTAGCGCACTGGCGCCTTGCAAGACCGACGCTGCAACGCGTCCGTTAAAGCGGCTGCGGCCCGGACCCAGATGGCATGCGCGCAGCCAGCGAGATGGCGACACCACCCAGCATGGCCGCCACGGCCGCGCCCAGAAACGCACCACTGGGCGACACATGCGTCCACAGCCACCCGGCGCCGACCGCCCCCAATCCGCCCCCCAGGCCATAGGCCACCACGATGAAAGCAGCTTGCGCACGTGCCTGCTGACTGGCGTCGAACCAACGGTGCAACACCGCCATGGACGCGCTGTGATGCGCGCCGAACGTGATCGCATGCAGCAACTGTGTGCCCAGCACGAGCTCCCACGGTGCACTGTCCGACCAGCCGATCAGCGCAAAACGCAGCGCACACACCACGAAACTCAGCTGCAGCACGCGCATGGCATCGACGCGCTCAAACAGCACCCGCTGCCAGGCAAACAGCGCAATCTCGGCCAGCACGCCCAGTGCCCAGATCAAGCCGATGGCGGTGCGGCTGTAACCCTGGCGCTCCAGGTAGATCGACCAGAACGCATAAAGCGCCCCATGGGCAAACACCATGAGAAAAGCAGACGCCAGAAACGCCAGCACGGCGGGCTCGCGCAGCCGGCGTCCGAGCGACGCACGCACGACATCCCTGCGTGAGGCTGCGGGCGGGTCGCGCATCAGCAGGGTCACAAGCAGAAAGCCGGCCAGTCCGCAGGCCATCATCCAGGGCAATGTGTGCACCCCGGCGCGGTCCAGAACCCACCCCCCCAACGTGACCGTCACGATGTAACCCACCGAGCCCCACAGTCGGATGCGCCCGTATCGACCGGGCTCTCCGTTGGACTGTTTCAGTGCGAGCGCCTCACCAATCGGCCCCTGCGCCGCACTCACGAAGCCCAGGATCAGCAGCCAGGCCATGAGAGCGGGCATCCCGGAAACCCACGGCAGCATCAGCATGAGGGCCAGCGAACCGACTGCACTGATGCGCAACAGCCCGACCTGGCGACCTGTGCGATCGGCAAGCCACCCCCAGAACGGTGGCGCCACGATCCGCAGCCACGGCGGCACTGACAGCAGCAGGCCGATCTGCACGATCGACATGCCAGCCGACTCGAGCCACAAGCCGAAATAGGGCCCCATGAGGCCCACATACGCGAAATACGTCAAGAACATCGCCCGTGCGCCCGCCATCGGGCGCCCTGCGGCGCGGGCCGTCCAGGTGCTCAGGCGAGCGACCCGGGAATGGGAGGCGCCGTCACGCGCACATCGCCGCACTGGGCACGATGGCGCAAGGCATGGTCCATCAGGACAAGCAACAGCATGGCCTCAGCCACAGGCGTGGCGCGGATGCCCACGCAGGGATCATGACGCCCCAGAGTCTGTACCTCGGTGGCCGCGCCATCGATGTCGACCGATCGGCGCATGAGCCGGATGCTGGAGGTTGGCTTGATCGCGATAGAAACAACCAGAGGCTGCCCCGTGGAGATACCTCCCAGGACGCCACCCGCATGGTTGCTGGCAAATCCGTCAGGCGTGAGCTCATCGCCGTGTTCGCTGCCCCGCTGGGCCACCGATGCAAACCCGGCGCCGATCTCCACGCCCTTGACGGCATTGATACCCATCATCGCGTGTGCGATGTCGGCATCGAGTCGGTCAAAGAGCGGCTCGCCCCAGCCCGCGGGCACATGATCGGCCACCACTTCGATGCGCGCACCGCAGGAGTCGCCGGCGCGTCGCAGCGCGTCCATATGAGCCTCCAGTTGCGGCACGACCGATGCGTCAGCAGCAAAAAAGGCATTAAGCGGCACCTGTGACCAGTCGGTGAGCGGCACCGGCAACGGCCCGAGTTGGCTCATGCGCCCGCGCACCTGCACACCGTAAGCCTGCTTGAGCCATTTGCGCGCAACCGCCGCTGCGGCCACCGTGGGCGCTGTCAGACGAGCCGACGAACGCCCGCCCCCACGCGGGTCGCGCACGCCGTATTTGTGCCAGTAGGTGTAATCGGCGTGGCCCGGGCGGAAGGTACGCTCGATAGCCGAATAGTCCTTGCTGCGAGCGTCTTCGTTACGGATCAGCAGTCCGATCGGGGTGCCGGTCGTGCGCCCCTGATAGACCCCGGAGAGGATTTCCACCTGATCGGCTTCCTGGCGCTGCGTGACATGACGCGACGTACCAGGGCGCCGGCGGTCCAGATCGGGCTGGATATCGGCGATATCCAGTTCGAGCCCGGGCGGGCAGCCATCGATCACGCAACCGATCGCCGGGCCGTGCGATTCGCCAAAGGTGGTGACGGTAAAGAGGTGCCCGAGGGTATTTCCAGACATCGCGCTATGCTTGCGGGGCGGGCCGAAGAGCCCTCAATTGTATCTTCAACGAACGGAGTCTCACCCCATGTCCGAGCGTTTCTTGTTTCGTCGTCGCCTGTTGTCGGGCGCTGCGTTGTCGGCGCTGGCCCCGCACCTGGCCGTGGCCCAAACCTTCCCAACCAAGCCCGTGCGGCTCATCGTGCCCTTTGCACCGGGCGGTACCACCGATATCGTGGCCCGCGTCGTGTCCGACAAACTGCGCGACAACCTGGGTCAAAGCGTCGTGGTTGAGAACAAGGCGGGCGCGGGCGGCGCCATCGGCGCGCTGGAAGTGGTGCGTGCGTCGGCCGACGGCTACGTGCTGGGCATGGCCACTGTCTCCACCACTGCAGCCAACCCGGCGATCAACGCGAAAATCGGCTACGACCCCAACAGCGATTTCACGCCGATCATCAATCTGGCCGCCACACCGAACGTCATTGCGGTGCACCCGTCCTTTCCGGCGCGCGACTATAAGAGCTTCGTCGAGGAAATTCGGCGCAATCCCGGAAAGTACTCTTACGCAAGTTCCGGCACCGGCGGTATCGGGCATCTGCAGACCGAGTTGTTCAAGTCGCTGACCCGCACTTTCATGACGCACATCCCGTACCGCGGCGCTGGTCCCGCGCTGGCCGACGTGGTCGCAGGGCAGGTACCGGTCATTTTCGACAACATGCCTTCGGCGCTGCCCTTCATCCGGGACGGCCGACTGATCCCAATCGTGGTGGCGGCCCCGGCACGACTGCCCGTGCTGCCCAATGTGCCCACGTTCAAGGAAGTGGGACTGGAGCCGGTCAATCGCATGGCGTACTACGGACTGCTCGGCCCTAAGGGGCTGCCGCCTGCTGTGGTCGAACGACTGAACGCCGCAGCGCGCAAAAGCCTCGAAGATCCGGGCGTCGCCAAGCGCATCGCCGATACAGGGTCCCTGGTGGTCGGCAACACGCCGCAACAGTTCGCGCAGCAAATTGCGGCCGAATTCGAGGTCTACAAGAAAGTCGTGGCCGAACAGAAACTCAAACTGGACTGACCGATGAGCGCTTCAGCCGAACTGCAAACGCAACTGGCTGCCACCGACTGGACCGCTTGGGTCGGCCGTACCGACCGTCGGGTGCTGCGTGCGAGCCGCGACTGGGCTGCCCTGCTGGAGGCCAGCCTCGATCGCGCAGCGCCAAAAGAAGGCGCGCTGATTGAGCCGCTGCGCCACTGGCTGTGGATCTTCGCGCCGCCAGCCTGGCCCACCGCCAGCCTCAGCGGCGACGGCCATGGCCCGCGCGGCCCGCTGGTCCCGACCTGGCCGCTGCCGCGGCGCATGTGGGCAGGCAGTACCATCGAATGGCTGGCGCCGCTGCCGCTTGATGCCACCCTGGAAGTGCGCTCCACGATCGAGTCGGTCACGATCAAGACCGGTCGCAGCGGCACGCTGGGTTTCGTTGGCTTGCGCAACCGCTGGTATCACGGCGACACCTGCGGCATCGACGAGCTGCAAATGTCGGTCTATCGCGAAGCGGCGGACGCACAGGCGCCCGCATCCGCATCCGCACCAGCGGTCACCACAGTGCCGCCCCCTCCGGCAGGCGATTGGGCAGTCACTTCCACGCCGACCGAACCACTGTTATTTCGCTACAGCGCAGTGAGCTTCAATACTCATCGCATCCATTACGACCATCCCTACACCACGCAAGTCGAAGGCTACCCGGGCCTCGTGGTGCATGGCCCGCTGATGGGCACGCTGATGCTCGACGCCTGGCGCGACGCCCATCCTGGCAAAACGCCTCGCAAATTTGAGTTTCGCAACCTGCAGCCCGCCTTTGTCGGACACGCCATCACTTGCGGCGGCGCCAATCTGGGCGCTGGCCACAGCAAGGTCTGGGTGCGGGGCGCCGATGGTCGCGAGCACGTCACCGGCGACGTGCATTTCGACTGAAGACGGTGTGCGGCGTCTCAGCCGAGGCGCCGCAACACCACCTCACGCGACATGAGCGCGAGCATCGCATCCACTGAAGGCGTCTGCGCCCGGCCAAAGACCTTCAAGCGGACGGGCACTGCTACTTGCGGCATCTTCAGACCATGTGCCGTCAGCACATCCTTGATCACCGCAGCAATAGAGGCCCTGTCCCACTGACACGACGCCAATCGGTCCGCAAGGGTGCGCAATGCAGGCACCGCTTCTGGCTTGAGTTGCGCCGCCAGTTCCGCGGCCAGCGCAGGATTGTCCAGAGCGGGTTCGATCCACAGCATCGAGGCCAGATCAGCCAATTCCTCCAGCGTGCCCGCGCGATCCTTGAAGAGACCGCAAGTAGCCGCCAGATCGGGCGATCCCGGTGCCTGGACCGAGACCCCGCGACGACCCATGCGCGGCGCGATCATCGCTGCCAGCGTGTCATCGGGCATCGCCTTCAGGTAATGATTGTTCAGCCACTTGAGCTTGTCAGTGTCGAACTGAGAGGGTGAATGCGACAGATGCGAGCCATCAAACCATGACACCAGCTCGGCCCGGCTGAAAATTTCGGTATCGCCATGGCTCCAGCCCAGCCGAGCCAGATAATTGATCACCGCCTCCGGCAGGAACCCATCCTCGTCGTACTGCATGACCGACACCGCGCCATGCCGCTTGGACAATTTTTGTCCATCCGATCCGTGGATCATCGGCACATGACCGTACTGCGGTGGCACGGCGCCCAGCGCGCGCAGGATATTGATCTGCCGGGGCGTGTTGTTGACATGGTCATCGCCGCGAATCACCTGCGTGATCTGCATGTCCCAATCATCGACCACCACACAAAAATTGTAGGTGGGCGTGCCATCGGAGCGCGCAATGATCAGATCGTCGAGTTCGGCATTGGCAAACGCAATCGGACCCTTCACCAGATCGGTCCAGGCCACAGCACCCTCGTCGGGGTTGCGAAAACGCACGACAGGTTGGGCGCCATCGGGCGGCACCAATCCGAGTCGGCTGCGGTGTTCCGGCCGCCAGCGCCCGTCGTAGCGCGGCTTTTCACCGCGCGCGCGCTGCGCTTCGCGCATCGCATCCAGCTCAGCGGGCGTGCTCCAGCAATGGTAGGCCGTGCCCGCCTTGAGCATCTGCCCGATCACCTCCCGATAGCGGTCCATGCGCCGCATCTGATAGAACGGCCCCTCGTCGGGTTGCAGGCCGAGCCACTGCATGCCATCAAGGATCCCCTGCACGGCTTCAGGCGTGGAGCGCTCCACATCGGTGTCTTCGATGCGAAGGATGAACGTGCCGCCGAAATGGCGTGCATAGGCCCATGAAAAGAGCGCGGTACGCGCCCCCCCGATATGCAGAAAACCTGTGGGCGACGGCGCAAAACGAGTACGAACGATGGGATCAGGCATGGCACGCAAGCAGACGAAGGCCGCGCCAGGGCAGCCGGACGCCGCAGTTTAGTGGATCATCGCGAATCCGCTGTGCCACGCGTGCGCAGTGCGCCACCCGGCCATCCTCTGAGGCTTCGTCGTCATGATCGTCCGCTCCCGCTTTCAGGGTCTCGAGACTCTGCTGATCGACACACCGCTTGCGCGCTGCGAAATCGCTCTGTATGGCGCGCAGGTGCTCTCATTCATTCCGCGCAACGATGGCCGCGATTTGCTCTGGTGCTCGCCGGCAACGCTTGCACCCGGGCGCCCGGTGCGAGGCGGCGTGCCTCTGTGCTGGCCCTGGTTTGCTAAACAGGACAAGCCTGATTCAGCCGTGCAGCATGGCTTCGTGCGCAAGATGCACTGGACGGTGAACTCCTTTGGCGAATCATCTGAAGGCGAAGCCCGCGTGGTCCTGGCACTCAGCGCCCCACTCAGTGGCTGGCCAGAGGGATTGAACTGGCCCGCCTCCTGCACACCGCAATTTGAAGTGCGCATCGGCCAGGCACTGGAGATGGCGTTGTTCACCCGAAACGACAGCGAGGACACCGTCTCGCTCACCCAGGCGCTGCACACGTATTTTCGTGTGGGCGACGTACGCCGCATCGGGATCAACGGCCTGCAGGGCTTGTCCTACCTGGACAAGCTGCGCGACTTCAACGCCTTCACGCAAGACGATGCCTGGATCTTCGAAGGTGCCTGCGACCGCATCTATCTGCGTGCCAGCGCGCATCAGCGCATCGACGATCCGGTGCTTGGGCGATCGATTCACATCGAATCCGCACACAGCGCCAGCGCGGTGGTGTGGAACCCGGGCGCCGATGGCATTGCGGCCCTGGGCGATGTCCCCGTGAAGGACTGGTACCAGTACGTGTGCGTCGAGGCCGGCAACTGCGCGCCGCTGGACCGGGTGAGCCTGGCACCGGGCGCGACCGCCGTCATCGGACAGCGCATCAGCGCCGTGCCGCTTCACCCGAGCGCCACCACTTTCTGATCGGCCAGCGCAGTGATGCGCTCGTTGGAATAACCCAGCCATTGCCCCAGCACTTCGTGAGTGTGCTGGCCAATGCGATACGGCACCGGGCCAGCCGGCGTCACGGCGCGACCGTCCCATTGGAATGGCTGAGCCGTCACCTGAGCCTCGCCCGACACCGGATGGGGCACCTTGGGGAACACGCCTCGCGCAGCCAGATGCGGATGCCGGATCACTTCTTCCGGCATCAGTACCGGCACCCCGGGCATGCGGGCTGCGGCAAGCTTCGCGACCGCCTCATCAGGCGTACTGAATCCCTTGAGCCACTCAGCCAGAATGTCCTGCAACGCACCCCAGTGTTCACGACGGGCCTGCGACGTGGTGAAGCGCGCATCGTCGCGCAGATCGGGGCGTTCGATGAGTTCCACCAGGCGAGGCCACATCGCCGGCGCGCCGCCAATCTGCATCGCCACATGCCGATCGCCAATGGGCACGATCGCCATCCCGGCGCGTGGTGCCCGAGCGGCCACGCCACCATTGAGCAAGGCGGAAAAGTTGATGTCGTCGGCCACCAGCAGCGACTCGAGCATCGAGACATCCAGAAACGCGCCACGCCCCTTGCGAAAGCGCCTCAGCAGCGCTGCGCAAATCGC
>JBIKKG010000124.1:0-9251 GCA_044360485.1 Burkholderiaceae bacterium
CGTGACCCTATCGTGGCGACGAAGTGTCTCAATCGGTCGGCCCGAGGCCGGGCTCCAGCCACTTCAAAGCGTCCAGCAGGTCCTGCCGAATACCTGGCAAGGGATCGGTCAGATCAGGCGTCAGCAGCTCCGCCGAGGCAGAGGCCAAGGAGACCGCGGCGGCGTGTGACGGGTCCGAGTCGTCCCGACGTCGCTGCGTGCCGGCCGCATCGCCCAGTCGGTTGCGAGCACCACTGATGGTGAAGCCCTGCTCGTAGAGCAGATCGCGAATACGACGCACCAAGAGCACTTCATGATGCTGGTAGTAGCGCCGGTTGCCCCGACGCTTCATGGGACGAAGCTGCGTGAACTCCTGCTCCCAGTAGCGCAGCACATGCGGTTTGACTCCGCACAGTTCGCTGACTTCGCCAATCGTGAAATAGCGCTTGGCCGGAATGGAGGGCAGCGCAGCCGGCAATGGCGAACGCTCAGTTTGTGTGGCGGCGGTGGCCATGCGGGTCAGGTCTGCTGAGGCAGGCGCTCAATCAGCGCCTTCAGCTTTTGGCTGGCATGAAATGTGACCACGCGGCGCGCAGAGATCGGGATCGCCTCGCCGGTCTTGGGATTGCGCCCCGGGCGCTGTGGCTTGTCACGCAACTGGAAATTACCGAAACCGGAGAGCTTGACGCTGTCGCCTCGCTCCAGCGCGTCGCGAATTTCCTGGAAGAAAGTCTCGACCATGTCTTTGGATTCGCGCTTATTCAGGCCCACGCGCTCGAAAAGCATTTCAGCCAGTTCCGCCTTGGTCAGCGTGAAACCGGTGTCGGACGACACCGCCCGGCCATTGGCCCCGAGCAGGGCTCCGATGTCGGCGTCGGGAGCGTTCGAATCGTCGATCAGGTTCGACAAGGTACTCGGGGTCATGATCAGCTCAGACTCTGAACTCAGGCAGACCGTAGTCTTGCGCCATGAGAGGCGGCCAGTCGGGCGACGACGGCGGCCATGGCGGCATCGGCCTGCGCGTCGGACAAAGTCATCCGAGTATCTTGCATGCGAAATCTGAATGCAAGGCTTTTTTCCTTATTTTCCAACCCCTTACCGCGATATTCGTCAAACAGGATGACATCCTGGAGCGGCGCCAAACTGCTGTCGGTCTGCTGCAAATCGCGAATCTGTTCCAGCAGTTCAGCTGCCGGTACGGCCTGGGATACCACGAACGCGAGGTCCCGGATCACCGGCGGAAACTTGGACAGCTCGTGATACTGAGGCAGGTCCTGGATCAACAGCGGCGCGAGTTCCAACTCAAACAGGACAGGCGCTTGCGCAAGGTCCAGGGCACGCATCAATTGAGGGTGCATCACGCCTGCCCAACCGATGCGCTGACCGGTTGCGTCCGTGATTGACGCCGACTGACCGGGATGCAGCGCGGGGTGCGCTGCACTGGACCAGCGGAAACCTCGACCGGCAATTGCCTCGATATCGGCCTTGACATCGAAAAAGTCGACCGTACGCACGGCCGCGCCCCATTGCTCGCTCAGGGCAGATCCGAATGCCAGACCAGCCAGGCGAATCGGCTGACGGATGCCGGCCACCTCCAGGGGTCCGGAGCGGGCCTGCGCATCGCGCAGAAAGACCCGACCCACTTCGAAGAGGCGCACGCGCGACATCTTGCGGTTGAGGTTGTGCTTGAGGTTGCCGATCAGCCCGCCCCACAAGCTGGTGCGCATCACATCGAGATGTTCGGCAATCGGGTTGCGCAAAGCGATGGGCGCATGCCCGGTGCCCAGCAGCGCTTCGATCTGTCCCGAGACAAACGAAAAATTGACGACCTCTTGCCATTCGCGTGCGGCCCACTGGCGCTTGAGCGCGAGCACGGTGCGCCGGTCGCCCGGCACCGTTGCCAGTGCCGCGGTCATGCGCGCGGGCCGGATCGGCAAACGCTCAAACCCCCAGACCCGCACCACCTCTTCGATCAAGTCTTCTTCGATCTCCAGATCAAACCGGTTAGCCGGAGGCGTCACGGTCAGCACTGTCTCGGTCGCAGTCTTGGCCACGGCGAACGGTAGCTCCAGCCGCTCGAACGCCCCTTCACAATCGGCCAGGCTGATGTCCGCACCGATGAGCTTGCGCGCGCGGGACAAACGCATCGCGACCGGCTTGCGCTGCGGCAACGCGGTGATCTGGTCATCGATCGGCCCCGCCTGCCCGCCACAAACATCGAGGATGAGCCGGCTGAGGTAGTCCAGATGCTCGACCGTGGTCGAGGCATCAACGCCGCGCTCAAAACGCTGTGCTGCATCGGTCGAAAAATTGTAGCGACGCGCCCGCCCAGCCACGGCCTGCGGCCACCAGAAAGCTGCCTCGACATAGATGTCCGTGGTGTCGAGCGAAACCGCCGTGGCGTCGCCACCCATGATGCCCGCCAGACTCTCGACCTGCTGCGCATCGGCGATCACGCCGACCGCCAGCCCCTGGTCATCGGGCTCCAAGGCAATGGTTTGTCCGTTCAGCAATTTGAGCGACTCGCCGGCCTGCCCCCATCGGACCTGCAGACCACCATGAATCTTCGCCAAATCAAATACGTGTGTGGGCCGTCCCAACTCGAGCATGACGTAGTTGGAGAGGTCGACCAACGCAGAGATGCTGCGCTGCCCGCTGCGCTCCAGGCGCTGCCTGATCCAGTCGGGCGTAGGCGCGTGGGCATTGACGCCTCGGATGATGCGACCGCTGAACCGTCCGCACAGATCAGGCGCAGCAATGTGTACCGGCAGGTGATCAGGAATGGCGGCGACCACCGGTTCATGGGCGGGAAGCGTCAGCTTAGCCCCGCTGATCGCAGCAACTTCGCGGGCCACCCCGGTGACTGACATGCAGTGCGCGAGGTTGGGCGTGAGCTTGAGCATCCAGACGTGATCGTCCAGGGCGAGCGCCTCACGCAAGGACTGTCCGATCAGGGCGGACTCGGGCAGCACCAGCAATCCGCCGTGGTCCTCGGACAAACCCAGTTCACGGGCCGAGCACAGCATGCCGCGGCTTTCCACCCCGCGCATCTTGGCCACACCGATCTTCATGCCGCCCGGCAACACGGCTCCCGGCAGTGCACAGGGTGCTTTCATGCCAGCGACCACGTTCGGCGCGCCGCACACGATCTGCGCAAGTTCCGCCCCACCGACGTCGACTTCGCAGACATTGAGCTTGTCGGCATTCGGATGACGGGTCACGGAGCGCACCTGCGCGACCACCACCTGCGCAAAGGGTGGCGCAGCCGGCTCGCGCTCTTCGACTTCCAGCCCTGCCATGGTGAGGGCATGGGCCATCTCTTCGCTCGACCAGGCCGGATTCACATAAGCCCGCAACCACCGCTCGGAAAATCGCATGGCCTTCAGTCCCGAAATTGTTCGAGAAAACGCAGATCGTTTTCGTAGAAAAGCCGCAAATCGCCCACGCCATAGCGCAGCATGGCCAGACGCTCGATGCCCGAGCCAAACGCGAACCCCATGTAGCGTTCAGGGTCGAGCCCGATGTTGCGCACCACCCCGGGGTGCACCTGACCGGCTCCCGAGACTTCCAGCCATCGCCCGGCCAGAGGGCCGTCGGCAAAGCGCATGTCAATTTCAGCCGACGGTTCGGTAAACGGAAAGTACGACGGACGAAACCGCACATCGATATCGTCGCGCTCGAAAAAGCGTCTCAAAAACGACGTGTACACGTTTTTCAGGTCGGTGAAGGACACGTCTTCATCGATCCACAGCCCTTCGATCTGATGGAACATCGGCGAGTGTGTGGCGTCTGAATCGACCCGATAGGTCTTGCCGGGTGCGATCACCTTGATCGGCGGGGCATGCATGCGCGCATATCGGATCTGCATCGGGCTGGTGTGGGTGCGCAGCAGCAAGCGGCGGCCGGCGTCATCTTCACCTTCGACATAGAAGGTGTCGTGCATCGAGCGTGCCGGATGATTGTGTGGCGTATTCAGCGCGGTGAAATTAAAGAAGTCTTCTTCGATTTCCGGGCCGTCGGCCACCTCGAATCCGATCGAGCGAAAGATGGTTTCGATGCGCTCGATGGTCAGCGTGACCGGATGCAGACCGCCCTGCCCCACCCCGCGGCCGGGTAGCGTGACGTCGATCGATTCCTCGGCCAGCCGCGCATGCAGCTCAGCCTCCTCCAGGGCACGCTGGCGGTCGGTCAGCAGCGATTCAATCGACTGCTTGATCGTGTTGAGTGCCTTGCCGGCCTGCGCACGATCCTGCGGCGACATGCCGCCCAGTGCCTTCATGCGCGCCGTAAGCAGCCCGTCCTTACCCAGGAACCGGGCCTTCACGATCGCCAGGGCATTGGCGTCAGATGCGACGCCGACCGCCTCGCGGGCTTGATCGATCAGCTGTTGTGCGGAGTCATCCATGGACATGCCCACATGAAAAACGGGGCCCAGCGGGCCCCGTTGTCTGATTCGGGAAAGCGCCCAGCCACCTTGCAGTGCGCCGGGGCTTCCACAGTCGAGCGTGAGCCCCGCTCAGGCGCCGATCGAGGCCTTGACCCGCGCAACGATGGCCGCAAACGCGGGCTTGTCGTTGACAGCAAGTTCGGCCAGCACTTTGCGATCGAGACCGATGGCAGATTTGTTCAGCCCGGCAATGAAGCGGCTGTAGCTGATGCCATGTTCGCGCGCAGCCGCATTGATGCGGGTGATCCAGAGCGCCCGGAACACACGCTTGCGGGTGCGGCGGTCGCGGTAGGCGTATTGCCCGGCGCGCATGACCGCTTGCTTGGCAACCCGGTAGACGTTATTGCGACGGCCTCGGAACCCTTTGGCCAGGGCGAGCACCTTCTTGTGGCGGGCTCGGGCGGTGACACCGCGTTTGACTCGTGGCATGTCGGCCTCCCGTTATGCGTAGGGCATCATGGCCCGAACGCTCACGACGTCGGACTCATGGACCGCAACAGCGCCGCGCAGCTGACGCTTGTTCTTGGTGGTTTTCTTGGTAAGGATGTGGCGCTTGAACGCCTGGCCTCGCTTGATCGAGCCGCCTGCGCGCACCCGAAAGCGCTTGGCCGCGCTTTTCTTGGTCTTCATCTTGGGCATGAAAATGCTCCGTCATACACCGCTGCCAGGTGGCCTGATCACGCACCGCTGCACCAGCGAGGCGATCCGGGCAGGCACTTAGGGAACCCGAGCGGCTTCTTGTTCGCCAGTCAAACGACCCTGCGAAGCCTTCGATTGTAGCAGGAGCCAGGCCGGGCGCTCAAGCCCACCCAGACTCAGCCCCTGTCACGCCTTATTTCTTCTTCTTGGGCGCGATGATCATGATCATCTGTCGACCCTCGAGCTTGGGCATGGACTCCACCTGACCCACCGCTTCCAGGTCAGTGCGAATGCGCTCAAGGAGGCGCACGCCAAACTCCTGGTGGGCCATTTCGCGACCGCGAAACCGCAGAGTGATCTTCGCCTTGTCGCCCTCTTCCAGGAACCGGTTAAGGTTGCGCAGTTTCACGCCGTAGTCATTGTCGTCCGTGCCGGGGCGAAATTTGACTTCCTTGACCTGGATGATTTTTTGCTTGAGGCGGGCCTCGTGGGCGCGCTTCTGTTCCTGGTACTTGAACTTGCCGTAGTCCATCAGGCGAGCCACGGGCGGCTGCGCAGTGGGAGCAATTTCGACCAGGTCGACGTCGGCCTCTTCGGCCATTCTGAGGGCCTCCCGCGTGGACACGATGCCAAGCGGTTCGTTCTCGATCCCCATCAGACGCAATTCAGGAACGTTGATTTCGGCGTTCAGCCGGTGTGCACGTTCGCGTTCGTTCGCAGTAGCGATGCTGTTTTCTCCGAAGTCGGCGGGTATCAGCTCAGGCAGCCCAACGGTGCGCAGGCAGACCGGAAGAAACATCCATTCAGTGCGATGTTCCGCGAGGATGAGCCACCTCACCGGCCAGCCGGGAGGCGAATACATCAAGGCTCATCACCCCGAGGTCGACGCCACCACGTGCCCGTACTGCCACTTGACCAGCCTGACGCTCCTTGTCACCCACCACCAACAAGTACGGCATTTTCTGCAGGCTGTGCTCGCGGATTTTATAAGAGATCTTCTCGTTCCGCAAATCTGTTTGGACTCTAAACCCTTGTTTTTTCAACGTTTGTGCAACGCTCGCGGCATACTCTGACTGCGCTTCGGTAATGCTCAGGACCACCACCTGTACGGGAGACAGCCAGGCCGGAAATGCGCCCGCGTGATTCTCGATGAGGATGCCAATGAATCGCTCGAGCGATCCGACAATCGCTCGATGCAGCATGACAGGATGCCGGCGGCTGTTGTCGTCAGCCACGTACTCAGCGCCCAGTCGCTGCGGCATGTTGAAGTCAACCTGCATCGTGCCGCACTGCCAGTGCCGGCCCAGTGCGTCGCGCAAGGTGTACTCGATCTTCGGGCCATAGAAGGCACCATCACCGGGGGCGATGACGAATTCACAGCCTGAGCGGCGCAGCGACTCCATCAGCGCATATTCGGCTTTGTCCCACAATTCATCGGCGCCGACACGCTTTTCCGGCCGGGTGGCCACCTTGTAGAGTATGTCGGTGAAGCCAAAATCGCGGTACACGTTGTGCAGCAGCTCGGTGTAGGCCGTGCACTCATCCAGGATCTGATCTTCGGTGCAGAAGATATGTCCATCATCCTGCACGAAGCCACGCACCCGCATGATGCCGTGCAGCGCACCCGAGGGCTCATTGCGGTGGCACTGTCCGAATTCGCCGTAACGCAGCGGCAAATCGCGATAACTGCGCAAGTCACTATTGAAGACCTGCAGGTGCCCCGGACAGTTCATCGGTTTGACCGCGTAATCGCGGTTCTCCGAGGCCGTCGAGAACATGTGATCCTTGTAGTTCTCCCAGTGCCCTGAGCGCTCCCACAGCGTACGGTCCAGGATCTGCGGACAGCGGATTTCCTGGTAGCCATTGTCCTGGTATACGCGGCGCATGTACTGCTCGACCTGCTGCCAAAGCGCCCAGCCCTTCGGATGCCAGAACACCATGCCCGGGGCATCGTCTTGCAGATGGAAAAGGTCCAACGCGCGACCCAGCTTGCGATGGTCGCGTTTTTCAGCCTCTTCGAGCATGTGCAGGTAGGCGTCCTGGTCTTCCTTTTTTGCCCAGGCCGTGCCGTAGATCCGCTGCAGCATTTCGTTGCGGGAATCGCCGCGCCAGTAGGCCCCGGCCAGCTTCATCAGCTTGAAGACCTTGAGCTTGCCGGTGGACGGGACGTGCGGGCCGCGACACAGGTCGACAAACGCGCCTTCGCGATACAGACGGATGTCGTCGGTGGCAGGAATGGAGGCGATGATCTCGGCCTTGTAGTGCTCACCGATCGACTTGAAAAAGGCCACTGCGTCGTCGCGATTCCAGACTTCGCGCACCACCGCCTCGTCCTTGCGCGCCAGCTCAGACATGCGTGCTTCGATCGCCTGCAAATCTTCAGGCGTGAAGGGGCGCGAGTAGGAAAAATCGTAATAGAACCCGTCATCGATCACCGGGCCGATGGTCACCTGGGCGTCCGGAAACAGATCCTTCACGGCGTAGGCGAGCAGGTGCGCGGTGGAGTGGCGGATGACCTCCAGTCCGTCTGCATCCTTGTCGGTCACGATGGCCAGGCGTGCATCGGCGTCGATGCGATGCGAGGTGTCGACCAGCTCCCCGTTGACTTTGCCGGCGAGCGCCGCCTTGGCCAGGCCGGAGCCGATCGAGGCGGCGACCTCGGCGACGGTGAGCGGTGCGGGGTATTCGCGGACGGAGCCGTCCGGCAGAGAGATTCGGATCAAGTTGGATTCCAGTCGGCGTCGCAGCAGACGCATAGGCCACGGCGCAGCAGGCTGGACGACCAACTCCCCAGAGGAACCATGGGAGCCGGGGAATCCTCCCGGCCCGCATGCATTCCGGGAATTGGTAGGCGCGATTGGACTCGAACCAACGACCCCCACCATGTCAAGGTGGTGCTCTAACCAGCTGAGCTACGCGCCTGCAAGTCAGCGATGATAGCAAAGATTGTCATCCCTTCGAATGCGAGCCGACCTATGGCACAGCCGGACACGACATGGTCCAAGAACCCCTCCGGTATCCGGCGGCTTGCGGGCGCCTGGCGAGCGTCAATCCATGGCCTGCGCGCGGTCTGGCAGCATGAGTCGGGCTTTCGGCAAGAGGTGGCGGCGTGCATGGGGCTGGTGCCTCTGGCGCTTTGGCTGCCGGTCAGTCCGATCGAGCGCCTGCTGCTGATCGCAAGCCTGCTGCTGGTGCTGATCGTGGAGATTCTGAATTCAGCCGTCGAAGCCGCAGTGGATCGGATCGGGCTCGAGCACCATGAATTGTCCGGACGTGCCAAAGACCTGGGCAGCGCCGCAGTGCTGCTCAGCCTGATGCTGACCGCCCTCACCTGGGGCACGGTGCTCTGGACATGGTGGGTCCGCGGATGAGGCAGCAGCCGTGTACCTGACAGCACGGGCGAGGCGCCGGGAAAACCTCTCGGAAACCGTCAATGCCTGCGAAAACTACGCGCCAAAATGACGACCGGCAACAGTCCCACCGCAACGATCGCAAGCGACGGCACGGCGGCTTCGGCCAGTCGCTCGTCCGATGCAAACTGGTAGGCCACGACTGCGAGCGTGTCGTAATTGAAGGGCCTGAGCACCAGGGTGGCAGGCAGTTCCTTCAGACAATCGACGAACACCAGCAGCGCGGCCGTCGCCAGGCTTGGGCGCAATAACGGCCAGTGCACGCGACGCAGTACTTCGGTGGGACCTGCCCCCAACGTACGCGCGCTGGCATCCATGGAAGGACTGATCCGCCTGAGCGAGGCATCGAGCCCCTGCTGAGCCACCGCCAGAAACCGCACGCAATAGGCGTACACGACAGCCACCGCGGTGCCGCCCAACACCAACCCTGCGCCCCAGGCGCCGTAGATGAGCCGATCGATGCCCCCGACCACGGCCAGCAACCCGACGCCCAGCACCAGGCCCGGCACCGCATAGCCGGCACCCGCCACGCCCGCGATCGCCCGGATGGCAGGATGCGCAGTCAGACGCACTGCATAGGCCAACCCGAGCGCCAGTGGGACCACGACCGCCACCGCCAGCAGCGACAGGCCCGCCGTGTGAAGCGCCCAGGCCCCGATGCGCGGGTCGATCGCTGTCTGCCCTGACAAAGCGGCGCGCAACAGCAGACCGGCAGGCACCAGAAAGCCCAGCAAGACAGGCACCGCACAGGCGAAGGTGGCTGCCCAGGCCGTCGC
>JBIKKG010000125.1:0-9204 GCA_044360485.1 Burkholderiaceae bacterium
GGGCTCCTGCGGTGATCGGGAGGCGGTGTGCGCGGCGGATTACTTGGCCGGACGGTGCAGTGCGCAGAGCTTGTTGCCGTCGGGGTCGCGCAGATAGGCGAGATAGATCTTGCCGGCGGGTCCTTCGCGATACCCCGGTGGGTCTTCGCAGGTGGTGCCGCCATTGGCCACGCCAGCGGCATGAAAGGCGTCTGCCTGCTCGGGCGAGGCCATGGAAAACCCGAGCGTGCTGCCATTGCCATAGGTGGCCGGCTGGCCATTGATCGGGGTGGAAATCGCAAAGGTGCCACCCGGGCTGCGATAAAAGTAGCGGTTCTTGTTGGCCACGCCTGGGCCAAGACCCAGCGTGCCGAGCAGCGCATCGTAGAACTTGCGTGAGACTTCGAGATCGCTCACTCCGAGCATGACATGACTGAACATGGGGTCTCCTGGATGGACATTGGTTGGGGCCCGCTCTGCACATGGGGTGCAGGCGGTTCGATCTTACTGGATGGTGGCTGACTAGGCGTTTGCCACCTGGACCAGGCGTTTGCCCATCGCCTCGCCTTGCATCATGCCGATCAGTGCAGCCGGGGCCTGTTCGAGGCCGTGCACGATGTCTTCGTGAAACTGCATGGCTCCTGAGCGAAACCATGGCGCTGCACGCTGCTGATAGGCCGCCAGTTTGTGCACATGGTCGTTGATGATGTATCCGGTCATGCTGATGCGCTTGGACACCATCAGCTGCATGCCGCGAATCCCGGGATCGGTGGTCTCGTTGTAGCGCGAGATCATGCCGCAGATCGGAAAGCGCGCGCCCACGTTGGCATGTCGCAGGGCCGCTTCCAAAGTGGTGCCGCCCACATTGTCCAGGTACACATCGATCCCGTTGGGAGCCAGTTCCTGGAGCGCTTCGTCCATGTTGCGGGTCTTGTAGTTGAACGCCGCGTCGTAGCCGCAGTGCTTCACGACGAAAGCGAGCTTGTCATCGCTGCCTACTGAACCGATCACGCGCGCACCGGTCTGCTTGGCAAACTGGCCGGCGAGTTGTCCGATCGTGCCGGCGGCAGAGGAGATATAGACCGTGTCGCCCGGCGTAGGCTTGCCCAGTTCAATCGCGCCAACCCACGCGGTCAGCCCCGGCATGCCGAGTGCCGAGATCGCCAGGCTAGGACGCCCCAGGGCCGGATCGATCCGATACAGACCTTCGCCGCGCGGCACCACCATGCGCAAGGCCCAGTCCAGAAAACCCCAGACATAGTCGCCTTCACGATAACGGTCGTTGCGCGAGGCGATGACCCGCGCCACCACGCGCGACACGATCGGCTTACCCAGCACGAAGCCCGGCGCATAGGACGTGCCTGCATTCATGCGACCCCGCAGATACGGGTCCAGCGACAGCCACAATGCTTGCACCACCACATCTTGCGGGCCGCACTCAGGCTCGGGGCACGATTCGGTCTTGAAGCAGGAGGCGTCTGGCCAGCCATCGGGGCGCTGGACGAACAGAATGTGGGTGTTGGTGGACGAGGGATGCGTGTTTTGGCTCAAGGGGTGTCTCCCTGGGGTGGGTCAGCGCTTGTTTTGACGCGGAACATGATGACGCCGTCATTATCCCGGAACCCATGTCTTGCGAAGAAATCCGAGTCCTTTGAGGAGTCTGCGTGCCTGATGATCGATTCAAGCGTTTTTTGCAACGTCGCGCGTGCTTGCAGTGGCCGCTGGGGCTCGGGGCGGCATCTTTCGCCGGGTCGGCTGCGTGGGGGCAAGGACAGCGAGCAGAGTCGTTGGATGCGGCGATCACGCAGGCGTATTTTTATGCGTTTGCGGTCCACGACCTGGCTCGTGTGCGATGGAGGGCGACGGGTGCCGGTCCGGCCTTCGGCCGATTGCCTGTGAATACGCTCGGGCACGCACGTCAGTTGCTTACTGCCCGTGACCGTGGGGTGACACGGCCCAACAATGACACGCTGTACAGCAGCGCCTGGTTGGATCTTTCGGCAGGGCCGGTGCTCTTGTCGTTGCCTGCGTTCGGACAGCGGTACTGGAGCCTGGCGTGCATGGATCCGTTCACCGACAACGAGGCCTGTCTGTCACGGCGCACTTCAGGGGGCGGCGCACGCACGCTCTGGATCGCATCGCAGCGTTGGTCAGGCGAGCCTCCCGCTGATGCTGAGCCGTTGAGGCTGGCCTGTGATGACGTGTGGATGCTGGCCCGCATCCTGGTGGATGGGCCTGACGACATCCCCGCAGTGCGGGCGCTTCAAGACGCGATGCAATTACGCGCGCCGCAGGTCAGCCGGCCCTGGATCACGAGGCCGGATGAACAGGATCCACAGCGCTTCCTGGCCTTTGTCAACGAAGCGCTTGGCCGCAACCCGGTCCTTGCGCGTGACATTGAACTTCTGGAACGCCTGAAAGGTGTGGGCTTGTCTCCAGGCGAGTCTGATAGCTGGTCGCGGCTCGATGCACCGGTGCAATCTGCGTGGCAGCGCCTGTTGCCCGTGTTGCGCCAGTCTTTGCAGACGCCCGACCCGGCCTATCGACGCCTGATCGGCCCCGGTTGGATGTCGGGACTGGACCATATCGGGCGGTTTGGTAGCGATCACGCCTATCGCGCACGGATTGCGCTCGGGGGATTGGGCGCATTGCCGCGAGAAGAGGCGATCTACGCGTCGGCGTATGTCGATGGCCATGGGGCGCGCCTGTCTGGCAGTGCGAGCTATCGACTGCGCGTACCGGCCGATCTGCCGGTGTCGGGCTTCTGGTCGCTCTCGATGTATCAGGACATGCCGGATGGCCGCGCATTTTTCGTGGAGAACCCGATGCAGCGTTACACCGTGGGTGACCGCACGCCTGGGCTGCACAGGGACACTGATGGCAGCGTGACCATTGTTCTGCAAGCGCACGCCCCGGCGCTGCGTTCGGAACGGTCGAACTGGTTACCCGCTCCCGAGGGGCCTTTTTCGCTGAGCTGGAGACTGTATGAACCCGGCCTGGCGCTTCTTGAGCGTCGCTACGTTCTGCCTGGGGTTGAACGCGTTGCGTGACCTGGCGCTGGCCTGGTCCTTGAGCCTTTGAAACGGACTTCAGTGCGGGTGATGCCCTAAGGGCAGTGTGGCGGAGTAAGCTAGGGTTATTCCAATGACCAAGTGCGAAAAAGGTGGCGATATGGCGAACTACGATCTCATCATCCGGGGCGGCAGCGTGCATGACGGGCTGGGCAACCCACCAATGGCAGCCGACGTGGCGGTGAAGGATGGTCGGATCGCGGCGATCGGCCAGGTGAGCGGCACCGCGACGCAGGAAATCGATGCCCAGGGCTTGCTGGTGACGCCCGGTTTTGTGGACGTGCATACGCACTACGACGGCCAGTCGACCTGGGAAAATCGTCTGGCGCCATCGTCCTTTCACGGCGTGACCTCTGTGGTGATGGGTAACTGCGGGGTGGGGTTTGCGCCGTGCAAGCCCGATCAGCGGGACATCCTGGTCAAGGTCATGGAGGGCGTCGAGGACGTTCCTGAGGTCGTGATGACCGAAGGCCTCCCCTGGAATTGGGAGACCTTTCCGCAGTATCTCGATGCACTCGATCAGCGTCAGTTCGATCTGGATGTGGCGGCGCAACTGCCGCATTCGGCCCTGCGTGTGTTCGTGATGGGTGAGCGCGCGGCGGCGCAGGAGCCGCCTTCGGCCGACGATCTGGCACAGATGCGTGCATTGACCACCGAGGCGATTCGCGCGGGTGCGCTGGGCGTCACCACCTCACGCAACATGCTGCACCGTACGAAGGCCGGAGAGCTCGCGCCCAGCCTCTTCTCCGAGGAAGACGAGCTGGCTGCGCTGGCAGAAGGCCTGAAAGATGCCGGAAAAGGCGTGTTTCAGATCATTCCGGCGCCCATGGGCGATGCCGCCTCCGAGTTTGCGCTCATGCGTCGCTTAGCCGAGCGCAGCGGCCGCCCGCTTTCTTACACCCTCATCCAGATGCCGGCTGGCGACGAAACCGCCTGGCGCACATCGCTTGATGCGCTGAGCGATGCTACTCAGGCGGGCCTGCAGATGCGTGCACAAGTGGCCCCGCGTCCGGTGGGGATGTTTTATGGCCTGGATCTGAGCTTTCACCCCTTTGCGTATCACCCGAGCTACAAGGCGATTGCGCATCTGCCCCTGGCTGAGCGCGTAGCACGCATGAAAGATCCGGTCATGCGCGAGCAGTTGCTCTGCGAGCAGGCCGAGGACACCAATCCGGTGAATCTGAAGACCGTTCGGGCCTTTCAGTTCTGTTACGTGTGGGGTGAGGAGCCCGATTACGAGCCGCGCATTGAAGATCGGATCGACAATCTGGCCAAGGCGGCAGGGCAGTCGGTGGAGGCGTTTTCGTACGAGTTGCTGCTGGAGCGAGAGGGCCGGGCCATCTTTTATCAGCCTGGCGCCAATTACCGTGACCGCAATCTGAATGCGGTGCGAGCCATGCTCGGCCATCCTGATTCAGTGGTTGGTTTGGCCGACGGCGGGGCCCACTACGGCATGATTTGCGACGCCAGTTTCCCCACATATTTTCTGACGCGATGGGCGCGCGATGCGCAAGGGCCAGATCGGATCGATCTGCCGAAAGCCATCGCGGCGCTCACCAGCGAGCCAGCGGCTTTGGCGGGTCTGAACGATCGCGGTCGATTGCTTGTCGGCCACAAGGCCGATATCAACGTGATCGACCTTGCGCGTCTGAAGGTGCATGTGCCCACCGTGGCCTATGACCTGCCTGCGGGTGGGCGCCGCCTGCGGCAGTTGGCTGACGGCTATGTGGCCACGATCGTCTCCGGTCAGGTCACCTATCGCAACGGGCAAGCGACGGGCGCCTTGCCGGGTCGCCTGGTACGCGGGCAACAGCAGGCACCGGTCAGCGCATAGGAGCCGATCATGCCCGTTCGCGTCATCGGCATGATCGGGGTCGATCCACCCAAGGGCAATACGCTGCATGTCATCGCCGGCGGAATTTCCCCTGGGTTTCTCGCGCAATTTGCCCAGGCGCATGAGACGGCAGGGTTCGATCTGGTGCTGGTGGGCTACTACTCGAGCTCGGCTGATGGCTTTGGTGTGGCGGCCTATGCGGCGGCCCATACGCAACGGCTGGGCTATCTGATTGCGCATCGGCCGGGTGTTGTGGTGCCCACGCTCGCCGCCCGGACGGTGGCCACTTTCGATGCCTTGTGGGGCGGGCGGCTGGCGCTGCACGTCATCGCGGGCGTGTCGGATGAGGACATGCAGCGAGATGGCGATTTCACGCCTAAGGACGAGCGCTACGAGCGCGCAGCCGAATACCTCGAAGTGATGCGCAAGGTCTGGACGTCGACCGAGCCTTTTGATCACATGGGTCGCTTTTACCAATTCAAGGATGTGCGCACCGATGCGCGTCCAGTGCAGCAGCCGTATCCGCCGTTGTTCTTCGGGGGGTCGTCGCCCGGTGCGCTCGTCATGGGGGCACATCATTGCGATGTGTTTGCGATGTATGGCGAGCCGCTTGCTGAGACGCGCGTACGGATGGCTGAATTTCGCGCCATGGCGACTGCTGCAGGCCGCCCACCACCGGGCTTCAACATGTCCTTTCGCCCGATTATCGGTCGCACTGAGGGCGAGGCCTGGGACAAGGCCGCGCAAGTGCTCCAGGACCTGAAAGCAGGGGGAGCGTTGCCGACCCGCGCACTGGATGCGTCGGCAGAGCGGCTGGTGGATATTGCCTCTCGGGGTGACGTGCATGACGAGCGACTCTGGATGCCGGTGGCCGCCTTGGCTGGAGGGCGTGGCAATTCGACTTGTCTGGTCGGCACGCCTGAGCAAGTGGCGCAAGCGATGTTGAAGTACTACCAGCTGGGCATCAGTTCGTTTCTGATTCGCGGCTTTGATCCGGTGGCGGATGTGACCGACTTTGGGCGCGAACTGATTCCGCGTCTCAAATCGGGAGCGTTAGAGATCGACCGCGAACGGTTGATGACCGTTTAAATGTGATCTGACCCCAATTGGTTCTTTTATCGGGAACAAGGCGATGACCGCAGACAGCAGGCCGCCCCTGGATGTATGGCATGCGCGGCGTCGCGGGCTCATCGGGCGTATCGGGGTGGGGGCTGGCGCGGGCTTTGCCGCGTTGCAGTCGCCGGGGGTCTGGGCACAGGCGGGGGCGACAGGTCGAACAGGCGAGGCGCTGGCGACGCCGCTGGGATCTTCGGCCGATGACGCCAGCTACTTCGAGCGCGAGGAGCCGTTCTTTGCGCAGTGGGCGAGAGACGAATGTACGCTGGACCCGTCGGTGGTCTATTTCATGGCGGCGCAAAAGGGCTCGGTGCCGCGCAGCATCATGGCCCGCTACAAGGCCGGGCTGGATCAGGGGGCTAAAGATCCGTTTCCGGTGTACGTGGAGCCCTCCGCCGCGATGCGCGCTTCCATTGCACGCTGCTACGGAACCACTCCCGATCAGATTGCCATCACCCGGAACACCACCGATGCCCTGTCGCTGGCCATGAACGGCATCGAGTGGAAGGCCGGCGATGAATTGCTGATCAGCCCGCTGGAGCACCCCACCGGCATCACCATTGCATTACGGATTGCTGCCCGCTACGGCGTGGTCATTCGGCAGTGGGGCATCCCCAGCGGGCCGAACGTGACGGCCGACGAAGTGTTGGCGGCCTTGCAGCGGCGGATCGTACCTGGCAAGACGAAGGTGATCTTTTTCAGCAGTCCGTTATGGCCCACCGGCATGCGTCTGCCCGAAAACCGCATTGCGCAGCTTGCGCAGCAGGCCGGTGCCATCACCGTGGTCGATGGCGCGCACTACAACGGCATGATCGACCCGCAGCTCGATCAGACCGGCATTGATTTCTTTGCGCTGTGTGGCCACAAGTGGCAAAACGGGCCGGGCGGAACGGGTGCGCTGTACATCCGCAACCGACGGCTGCCGAGCAACATGACCGATATGCCTCGGTTTCACATCACACGCAGCCAATCTCGCGAGGTGCCCTTTGATGGTTCACGGGGCGACTGGGATATCGGCGCCGCCCTGCAGCTCTATGGGTTTCCAGAGAGTGCCGACTGGCGCGCGCTCTCCGATGCCTGTCTGATGTGGGATCGCATCGGTCGCCAGCGCATTCAGACCTGGCACATGCGCCTGGGTGATTACTTCGGCAAACAGCTGGTAGCGCACTTCGGTGAGGCCAGCGTTCTGCGCCCGCTCAACGATCCTGCCTTGCAGTCGGGGATCATTGCATTCAATCCGTTTCCTACGGCGGCACAGCGGCGGGATGAAAAGCTCAACGTGGCGTTTCGTGACCGCATGCTCAAGGAGTATGGGTTTCGGATCAGCGGACTGGGTGTCGGCCATAACGGTCTGACCCGAAAGCCTGATCCGGAGGCGGCCGCATTTCCGCCTGGCACGATCCCCAATCGCGACCCCGCCTCGCTGGCCCCTGCACCGATGGATCATCCGCAGCGGGTCAATGCCTGCATCTGGAACACGCGGGCGCAGATTGACCAGTTTTGTGCGGCCACACGCGACCTCGTCAAGCGCATGACTGCGACCGCCTGACCCCAGGCGGTTCGCCACTCAGGTCGATCGCGGGCGCGTCGCTGACAGACCCCAGCGCGACCCTGCAAGCAGGCTCAGCGCTCCCAGCATCGTGACCGCTGCTGCGATGATCATGCCTGGTCCGTACCCACCGAAGCCGTCGCGCATGAAGCCGTAGACGGCAGGGCCCATCGCCGAAGTGAACTGGATCAGCGTGGCCGCTGAACCATAGGTGCGGGCAAACGCCTGGGCACCGAACTCGCGTCTGACGACCACCGGACCCAGCGTGGTGACATGACCCACGCAATAGCCGTAAAACAGGCTGGCGATGATGAGCACCTCGACACTGGGCCACAAGGCCACGGCGAGCAGGCAGAGCGACTGCACCACCATGGCTGCTGCCGCGAGCATTCTGACCGGCACGTGGTCCACGATGCGCGCAAGCACCAGCCGACCGATGAAGGCGGTCAATCCGGTTGCACTGACCAGCAGCCCTGCATCGCGCATGCTCATCAGGGGCATTGCCAGCGCCACATGATGCGTGGCGAAACCAATCTGCATCATGAGTCCCAGCGCGAATCCACTGGCAGCAGTCCAGAGCAGGATGCGCGGATGCCCGGATGCAGCCACCGGCAAGATCGGCGCCTTCGATGACACGGTCTGGTCCGCAGGCAATCCGCCATCTCGTTCAAGGCCGAGTTGCTCCGGTCCCCTGAACCGCAGGACATACAGAATCAGCGGCAGCAGAATCAGCGCAGCCATCAGCGCTGCAGCGCCCAATCCACGCGACAGCCCCAGAGCGCTCACGGCATGCAGCAGCGCCGGCACGCCGAGCATGGCACCCAGGCTTGCCCCCATGATTGCAAGCGTCATGGAGCGCCCCTGATGGCGCTCAAACCACGGAGCCACTGTGGCGCTCAGACCAGTCGTCGATAAGGAGGACCACCCGATGCCCACCAGCACAAAGCAGCCGTACAACTGCCAGGGGTGGGACACCTGACCGATCAGAGCCACACCACAACACATGCATAGCGCGCCGATCGTGAGCACCGGGCGTGGGCCGCGGCGTTCGATCTGCGCCGCCACTGTGCGCTGAAGCGCCGCGCTCGTGAGATAGAACACTGTGATGGCCGAGGCGACGGTGGAAATGGCCCATCCGTGTTCCGCCGTGACTGCCTGCAGATAGACGCTTGCACCAAACAGGCCGAGAGACCAGGTGACCGAAGCGATCACAAAACAAGCCGCCACGACACGCCATCCGTGAAATGCCCAGGCGCGCATCAGGCGCCCCGATCCACACGGAGGGCGCGGCAGGCTCCTATACTCAGCCCTTGCCCTTGCCCATGACTCAGCAGACCGAGATCCCTATGTCCGACACCGCATCGATGAAGACCCCCGCCCCCGGCGCCCTGCAGGCCCGCTATGGTCATGACGCTCCGCGTGCGCCATTGCCCGCCACACCGGTGCTCGACGCCATGCTCGCGCACCGCACGGTGCGCGCCTTTGATTCCAGACCCTTGCCCACCGGGACCCTCGAGGCCATGGTCGCTGCAGCGCAGTCTGCTCCCACGTCTTCGAACCTTCAGACCTGGAGCGTGATTGCGGTGAAGGATGCCGATCGGCGTGACCGATTGTCCAAACTCTCCGGCAATCAGGCGCAGATTCGTGAGTGCCCT
>JBIKKG010000126.1:0-9162 GCA_044360485.1 Burkholderiaceae bacterium
GTTCAGATCCTCGCCCATCGCCGCCAGCCGCAAGGTGGAATGCCCGATCAGGAAGGCGCTGTTGACCGCCGGATGCGCGGCTTCGACTTTGGCCGCCAGGCCCGCGAAATCGGCGGCGACGTGGGCCGCGTCGCGCACGATCAGGCTCAGGAGCGCGGGCAACTGATCGGTCACGACGGGCGCAGCACTCGCGCCGCAGTTGCCACACACCACGGTGGTCACGCCCTGACTCACCTTCATCGCCATGCCAGGGTTGGTGATGAGCGCGGTGTCGTCGTGCGTGTGCACGTCGATGAAGCCGGGTGCCACGATCCGTCCGCTGGCATCGATCTGCGTGCGCCCATGCAGCGCCGGGCCGGCCAAGGGATCGCCATGGCGGCGGATCGCGCTGATGCGATCGCCGGTCACGCCGATGTCTGCCCGATAGCGCGGCGCGCCGCTGCCGTCGATGACATCGCCCCCCAGAATGACCAGGTCGTGTGTCGTCTCGTGTGTCGTCATGTTCTGTGCCGCCTGTCCTGTGCCGCCTACAGCGAAAGGACTGAGTGTAGCGACCACGCTGTCGACGCGGCCGTCTGTCGATTCCATGCAACGTCGTATGGCCGTTTGTCGATTCTGTCCTGTCGCGCCCCATCCGATCGGGTTAAGTTCTCGACCCATGGCTCGCCTGAATCGTTCACGCTCTGTCTTTCTGACCCTGGTCTTCGCGCTGCTCTGGCAGGCGCTCGTGCCAGGGGGCGTGCTTGCGCGGGTGGCCGATTCAACCGGTCCGCTGGGCGGGCTTGGGCTCAGCGACATTTGCTTTGGCGATGCGCATCGCGCCTCCAATGGTCTGACAGCGACCGGGGCGACGACTGTACAAGCCGATGAATCGGTACCTGCCCATGCCGGTCATGCGGGGCATTGTGCCCTGTGCGGGGTCTCGGCTGCTCCCTCAACGCCGAGCGGCGATCCAGCGCTCACCCATGTCCAGGCACCCGGCGGCACGCTCGTGGCCCGCGCCGAGCCTGCGACGCCGCCCTCGTCGGCCGACTGGCGTACCCCGGAGTCTCGCGGACCCCCCGTCTCGATTCACTGACCGCCCTGCCGTGCCCTGATGGGCTGCGGCCACTTTGCGTGCCTGTTCTCTCGCCGGCCGCCCCTCAGTGACTCATGACGACGCCCGATCCCTCGGGCCAGGAGGCTCTGCCATGCCCTCGACTTCCATTGCCAGAAAACTGTCTGTTCGATCTGCCTCGCGCCTCACGCGCCGCGGTCCATCAACGCCCGCTGCCCTGCCTCTCCTGCCCCGTGATCGTGCGGCCCATCGAGCCGGGCCGGGCGCCGGCACTTTTCAATTACTGACCCTGACGCTCGCCCTCAGCGGCCTGCCCGCTATGGCCTGGGCTCAGCAGGCAGGTCCTGCCGCCGACGGCGCGCAGCCCGGCCCGCTGCAGGAAGTGGTGATCACGGGCACCCGCGAAGCGGAAGCCCTGTCGCGCACGGCGGCCTCGGTTGGCGTTATCCGCGAAGACACTATTCGTCGCACCATGCCGGCTCACCCCTCGCAGCTGCTTGGGCAGATCCCGGGTGTGGCGGTGGCGGTCACCAACGGCGAAGGCCACACCACGGCGATCCGTCAGCCCTTCACCACCGCGCCGGTCTACCTCTACCTGGAAGACGGCATCCCGATTCGGGCCACGGGCTTTTTCAACCACAACGCGCTGTATGAAGTGAACCTGCCGCAGGCGGGCCGGGTCGAGGTGACCCGAGGCCCCGGCACGGCGCTCTACGGCTCTGACGCCATCGGCGGGATCGTCAACGTTATGACCCGGCCGCCGGCCCGCGAATTCGGCGCGGATGCGCGCGCTGAACTCGGCGGCCATGGCTGGTGGCGGGTGCTGGCCGGGTTCGATACCGGCATCGGTGCCTGGGGTGGCGCGCGCGCCGATCTGAATGTCACGCACACCGACGGCTGGCGCGACGCCACGTCCTACAACCGGCAAAGCGGCACGCTGCGCTGGGATGCCGCTGCGGGCGATGCCACCGCGGTGCGCACCACCTTTGGTTTTTCTCGTATCGACCAGCAAACCGGTGCCAATTCGCCGCTGCCGCTGAACGACTATCTGGATCGACCCACCACGAACTACCGGCCGATCGCGTTTCGCAAGGTCGATGCGCTGCGGCTGTCCAGCCAGTGGGACCATGAACTGGCGGGTGGTGGCCTGCTGTCAGTGACGCCCTATTTGCGTCACAACTCCATGAACCTGCTGGCATCGTTCAGCCTGCCTTCCGATCCGACAGTCTTTACCGCAGAGAATCAGTCGTACGGTGTGGCCGCCAAGTGGCGCCAGGACTGGGGCGGAGCGCTGCAGCCCAGGCTGATCGCTGGCGTCGATCTGGAAGCCAGCCCGGGCGGTCGCAAGGAAGACCGCATCAGCCCCACGGTGAGCGGCACCGGGGCGTCGCGGCTGTATAGCGCCTACACGGTGGGTTCGCGGGTGTACGACTACGACGTGAATTTCCGTGCGGCTTCGCCCTATGTGCACGGCGAAATCTCGCCGGTGGAGCGGCTGCGCGTGAGCGCTGGTCTGCGCTACGACCATCTCTCGTATGCCTTCGACAACCGCATTGACGCCCCGGCCATCAGGGCGGCCGGCACCAACGCCTGGTACGGCCAGGTGGGCGACACCTCGGTGAGTTTTTCGCAGTGGAGCCCCAAGTTCGGCGCCACCTGGGCGTTCAATCCGACGCACAGCGGCTGGGTCGGCTACAGCCACGGGTTCCGCGCGCCCTCGGAATCGCAACTGTTCCGCCCGTCAGTTGCAACCAGCGCTGCGTCGGCTACGGCGCTGGCCGGCTTGTCGGTGGGTCTGAAGCCCATTCAGGCAGATCAGGTGGAGCTCGGATTTCGCGGCGCTCAAGGCGCGCTGTCGTACGAGACCGTGGTCTACGACCTGACCAAGCGTGACGACCTGGTCTCGCAGCGCGATCTGAGCACCAACGTCACCACCAACGTCAACGCCGGCAAGACCACCCATCGCGGGATCGAGATCGGTCTGGGCTGGGCCTTCCATTCGGCCTGGCGAGTCGACACAGCGTTTTCTTATGCCGTCCACCGCTACGCGGATTGGGTGACTGCCACGGCCGATTTCAGTGGCAAGGAAATGGAGGCGGCCCCCCGAGTCATGGCCAACACGCGACTGACCTGGATGCCCGGGCCAGCGCAATTCGTGCAGTTCGAGTGGGTGAAGATCGGCTCGTATTTCTTGGAGGCCAGCAATTCGCCCACCTACGGCAAATACGCGGGGCATGACCTCTTCAATCTGCGCGCGGCCTGGGCACTCAGCAAGCGATTGGGCGTGTTTGCCCGGCTCGACAATCTGACCGACAAACGCTGGGCCGACAGTGCGCAGGTGAGCTCAAACACCGCGGTGTATTCGCCGGGCCTGCCACGGACCTTCTACGCAGGCATCGACGTCAAATGGTGATGGACCGACGAACCGTTCTGGGTGCCCTGATGGGAGCGCCGGGGCTGGCGCTCGCACAGGCCCGTGCACCAGGTAACGGGCAAGGCGGGGGGCATAGCGGCGGGCATGGCCGGCGCGATGCCCCGCGTGCAGGCCTGGCCTGTTCGGCGGCCTATGCGCCGGATGGCGCGCTGTGGATAGTGGGGCTTGGCGAACAGGGCCGCCTCATGCTGCGCTCGAGTACCGATACCGGGCGCACCTGGGGCGCCCCTCAGTATCCGGACATTGGCGATGATCGGGTGGCCAGCGACGGCGAGAGCCGGCCCAAGCTGGCCTTCGGGCCGCAGGGCTGGGTGGTCGTGGCCTGGACGCAACCGTTGAGCCGTCCTTACACCGGCGAGATCCGGATGATCTGCTCGAGCGATGGCGGGCGCACGTTCGGTGCGCCGTTTACCGTGCATCAGGATCGACAGATCATCACGCACCGGTTTGAGTCGGTGCAGTTTGATGCACGGGGCCGCTTGCACGTGCTGTGGATCGACAAGCGCGACACCGAGTTGGCCCGCAGTGCCGGTCAGCCCTGGCGCGGCGCTGCGGTCTATCGGACCGTGTCACTGGACGGCGGGCGCAGCTTCGGCCCCGATACCCTGCTGGCTGCACACAGCTGCGAGTGCTGTCGCATCGCGCTGGCCCCCGCGCCTGATGGCGGGCTGGTCGCGCTGTGGCGCCATGTCTTCGAACCGAACCTGCGCGACCATGCCTTCATGCAGGTGGGCGACCTGCAGCCGCCCCGCGGGTTGCCAGTGCGCGCGAGCCACGACGGCTGGGCCCTCGACGCCTGTCCGCATCATGGCCCGGGTCTCGCCCCGGCGGCCCGTGGCGGCTATCACGCGGTCTGGTTCGGTGACCGGGCCGGGCGCGCTGCCGTGCGCTACGGGCTGCTGGCTGCAGACGGTCAGCCTTCAGGCGAGCCGATCGAATTGCCCGATGCCACCGCCGAACATGCCGACGTGATTTCCGACGGTCAGCGGGTGGCCGTGGTGTGGCGCATGTTCGATGGCCAAGCCTCCGTGCTGAAAGCCTGGGTTTCTGAGGACGATGGGCGGACGTTTCGCACGCAGGTACTGGGCCGAACCACCGAAGATAACGACCATCCGCGCCTGGCCGGTCGCCCAGGTCAGGCGAGCGTCGTCTGGAGAACCCGCAAGGAGTGGCAGGTTGAACGCCTCTACTGATCTGCAAGGCAACAGGCTGACTGCTGCGCACCGGCCGAATCGTTCGGGTGCCGCGGGGCACGCCCATGTCCGAGCATTGACTGTCATGCGCGCTATTTACAATAGGCGGCTCAATCATGGGTGGCTCTTGTGCGCGGCCCTGCTCTGGCCGCTCCTGACCGGGGTCGCCTGGGGGCACCCTCCGCCCGAGCGCTTTGACGTGCAGACCTGGTCAACCCTGCGTGCAGAGGCCCGCCGACCCGCGATCGTGGTGTTCACCACGGCCCATTGCCCGACCTGCCCTGAAGTGTTTTCCCGCATCGCGCAGTGGCGCGCCAGTCAGATGCCCGGTGCGCCGCTCCTGGCGGTCCTGATGGATGGCCACGATCCGTCCGTGCCCGATCCCACTGCCACCACCGCCCAACGCCATCTGCGTGTGGCCGACCGGCTCTTCGCGTTTGAGGGGCCGCAGGCGGCGCTGCGCTACAGTGTCGACCCGACCTGGCGCGGCGTGACGCCTTATGTGGCGCTGGTTCCGATGGCGGGCCCGGTGACCTTCTCGGCTGGCATTCCGAGCGAGTCGCAATGGGCGGCCTGGAAGGCATCAGCGACCCAGTCGGCACAGATTCGACGCTGACAGCAGGCTTGTGTATCGTCCGCGGGCATGACCGACCCGTGCGAACTGCCAGCTGCTGTGCCCCCTGCCGGGAGTCCTAGCCCCGATCCCCTCGTACGTCACTTCAGGCAGATCCTGATGTGGCCCCTGCAGCTGATGCCAATCGAGGGTCTGGACGGGGAAGTGCCCCGCCACTGGGAATATCTCGATCGCTGCCCGGGCCCCAACGCCTGGACCGAACTGGCCGACGAGTTCACCGCCGACCCGGCTGAGTTCCAGGAGCGCCATTACCGGGAATTCGCCACCTTCCTGCCGCATGTGCAGCGGTTTCTGTACGGTCAGGCGCAGTCGGTGGCCGGGCAGGTGGGCTATGGTGAATCGCCCATCCGCATTTTTCGCCGCGCCGATGTGGCGGCCTGCCGGATGCGCTTTGCCGACGGCAGCACGCTCGACTTTCATGTCCAGCATGTCGATCTCTACTTCTTCTTCGATATCGACATCGTCATGCTGGTGGTCGAAATCGACGCCGACGACCTGCCGCTGTCCCGCGCGCAGGAGGTGTTGTACCGCTTCGGACGAGCGTCGCCCGCCGGCTGGAGCCCCTATGGCTCGGCACAGGCCTGCCTGCGCGGCTGCGAGTGGATCGGCCATGACGGGCGGGTGCTCGCCTGCTCCGACCTGGATGATCGGGCAGCCTACCTGCGCTACACCGGACGCCACCGCGCCCAGAACGTGGCGGCGCACTGGCGCTTTCTGCTCGAGCCCATGGTGCTGCACCACTCCGAGCATGCCGGGCCACTGCGGTATCGGCAGATCGAGTACCACCGGATCCCCAAGCTGACCTACCTGTCGCTGGACGACCCGTTCGCGCTCTCCGAGACCGATTTCGTGCGGCTGACGCTGGCCACGCGCGCCGAGCCCGGTCTGCCGCTGCCGCACTCTCCCGGCACGATCGACGAGGTCACGCGCACGATGTTCTACGACCGGTTCTGGAACCCGGCCCTGCGCGATGTCAGGGCCTCGATGCGCGTGACCTGCAACGGCCATGCGATGGCCATGGTGGGCTCGTCGCGCCATGCGTTGTTCACTGATCCGCAGGCCGGACTCCTTGGGCAGTTTCGGCATCAGTATTTTCTGGTCGGCCTGATCGCCCACTTTCACAAGGCGTCCCTGCTGAGCGTGTCGGATCAGTTGTTGTCGACGGTCTCCCTGCTCGATGTCGACGATCGCAGCTCGGCCAGACAGTTTCGGACCAGCATCCGGAGCATCCGCGAAGCCTTCCTGCGCTTTAACCACCGTTACTGGTTCCACGAGGTGTCCAACCAGAGCATGGCCCGGGATCTCTTTGAGCTCTGGCGCACCCATCTGCGCACCGAGGTGCTGTTTCAGGAGCTGCGCGAAGAGATTCTGGACATGGGCCAGTACCTGGACAGCGACGACGCCCGTCAGCACGGCGACGCGGTCCTGCGCCTGACCGTGGTCACCATCCTGGGCCTGATCGGCACCATTGCCACCGGTTTTATGGGGATGAACCTGATCGACGAGGCCGACAACCCTCTGCTGGTCAAGATCGGCTATTTCGCCGCCGTCCTGCTGCCCACGCTGGCGCTCACCATGCTGACGGTGCGCTATTCCAAGGCCTTGTCCGAGCTCCTGGATGCGTTGGCGGACGATTCGCGCCGGGGCTGGAGCCAGCGCTGGCGCACCTTGCGCGAGATCGTGGCCGGTCGGCGCCGACGTCCTCCGGGGCTGCCGCGCGGCTGACTCCGACGCCCCGTACCCGGACGCCGGCTGATGCTGTCATGTGGGTGACATATTCGGTCGGCAACCTTCGCGGGCCTGTTTCAACCGCCCGCTGCGCTGCGCGTATCCGCTGCGCTCCGATCGGGCTCCTCCTCAGGACTGACAGACCATGAATTTCATCATCCGCAAGCTGGCGGGCTTAGCGCTCGTCTCCATCGCCACCCTCGCCGCAACCACCTCCGTGCGCGCGGCGGACATCACCGGTGCTGGCGCCACCTTTCCGTTTCCGATCTACGCCAAGTGGGCCGAGGCGTACAAGAAAGAAACAGGTAACGGTTTGAACTATCAGTCCATCGGCTCTTCCGGTGGCATCCGTCAGATCCGTGCCAAGACCGTCACCTTCGGTGCCACGGACGCGCCGGTCAAGGGTGAAGAGCTCGACCGTGACGCCATGGTGCAATTTCCCGCCATCATCGGTGGCACCGTACCGGTGCTGAACCTTGACGGTTTCAAGCCGGGTGAACTGCGTGTGACCGGGCCCGTCCTGGCAGAGATGTTTCTGGGTTCCGTGAGCAAATGGAACGACCCGAAACTGGCCGCCCTGAATCCCGGGAAAAAGCTCCCGGACACCGAGATCACCGTGGTGCACCGCGCCGACGGTTCGGGTACGACCTTCAACTGGACCGACTATCTGACGGTGATCAGTAAAGACTGGGCTGACAAAGTGGGTCGGGGCGCGGCGGTCAAGTGGCCTGCTGCCACCTCGGTCGGCGGCAAGGGTAATGAGGGTGTCGCGGCCAACGTCAATCGCATCAAGGGCTCGATCGGCTATGTCGAGTACGCGTACGTCAAGAAGAACAACATGAACTTCCTGCAGATGCAAAACGCAGACGGTCGGTATGTCAGCCCGGATGATCTGACATTTGCCGCAGCCGCTGCCGGAGCAGACTGGTTCAGTGTCCCAGGCATGGGCGTCTCGATGGTCAATGCCAAGGGTCCGAACAGTTGGCCCGTGAGCACGGCTTCGTTCATCCTGATGTACAAGGCCCCCGCTGACAAAGCCGCTTCGGCCGAGGCGCTCAAGTTCTTCGACTGGGCCTTCAAGAACGGTAAGGGCATGGCTGCCGAGCTGGATTATGTGCCGCTGCCCGACACCCTGACCGATGCCATTCGAAGCAAGGTGTGGTCGCAAATCAGCCGTTGACGAGATCCATGCAGCAGCGCGGCCGGTTTGATTGCGGCTGCTGCATGTTGTCGTTCTGAGACCGCATATCGCCCTGCCTGACTCCTACGGATTCCCGACATCCATGACTGCAGCACTCACCCGCGCAGAAGCTCAGGCGTCCGTCAGCGACGATGTTGCGCAACGCGGTCGCATCGCAGGGCGCCAGCGTTTTGAAGACGTTGTGTTCCACCGGGTAACCCAGGCATTTTCGCTGGTCGTTCTGGCGGCACTCCTGGGCATCATTGTCTCGCTCCTCATCAACGGCTGGCCGACTTTCAAAAAGTTCGGCTTGCCGTTCGTGTGGACCGCCGAGTGGGACATCATCAACGAAAATTTCGGGGCATTGATTGCCATCACCGGCACGCTGCTCAGTGCCGGTATCGCCATGTTGGTGGCGGTGCCGCTGGCGTTCGGCATTGCGCTGTTTCTGACCGAAACCTGCCCGGTCTGGCTGCGCAGACCGCTGGGAGTCGCCATAGAATTGCTGGCGGCGGTGCCCTCGATCATTTATGGGATGTTCGGCCTGTTCGTTTTCGCGCCGCTGTTCGCAGAATATTTCCAGATGCCCGTCAAGGAACTGGCTGCAGGCATGCCGATCATCGGATCGTTGTTCGGTGGCGCGACTAACGGCTTAGGGATTTTCGCAGCCGGCATCATCCTCGCATTCATGGTCTTGCCGTTTGTTGCGGCAGTCATGCGTGATGTTTTCGAGATCGTGCCGCAAATCCTGCGCGAATCGGCCTATGGCATGGGGTGCACCACGTTTGAAGTGGTTCGCAAGGTGGTGTTGCCTTACACGCAGAAAGGTGTCATTGGTGGGGTGATGCTGGGTCTTGGACGGGCGCTTGGAGAGACCATGGCCGTGACCTTCGTCATTGGCAATGCCAACCGGCTGCCCACATCGGTGTTTTCGCC
>JBIKKG010000127.1:0-9161 GCA_044360485.1 Burkholderiaceae bacterium
CCATGCCGCGCACGCCGCAGACCGCGCGCGGATCGAGCACTTTACTCAGCTGGCATTCAATGGCCCGGCGCCAATGCACGGCAGTGTGCAGACGCCCGTCTTGCAGCGCTCGTCTGAGCGTGAGACGCATGCACGCCAACGCACGAGCCTGCCTGCGAATGATTTCAGACTGGTGGTGCTCTGTTTCGATGACCAGGGCCACGCTACGCGACGGTGGCCGGTGCGTCACTGGGCCGCGCTGATCAGTCAGGTGCGCAGTCACTGGCCTGAAGCGATCGTGGCGGCGGTCGGCGATGCCTCGGTGCGCTCAACCGCCACCGAGGCATTCGCCCTCTCGGGGGTGTCAGGTCGCAACTGGTGCGGGCAACTCTCGCAAGCCGATCTCATCGCGACAGTCGCTCAGGCCCAGGCCATCTTGGGACTGGACAACGACCTGATGCTTGTTGCCGGCGCGTTCGGTCGGCCGTTGGTGAGTCTGTTTGGCCCCAGAGATCCGCGTCGCCATGCGCCGCTCGGCGCTCAGGTACACGCGCAGTCGCTCGGGCTGGCATGCAGTCCATGCAACGACCCGGTCTGTCGCCACGGCCACGGCCAATGCATGACCGGATTGACCCCCAACGCCGCAGCCGAAGCGCTGCGCGTCGCACTCAGACGGACCTCGCGCAACATCCGATAAACTGGCGGGATGCGCCGTACTTGTCCCACTGCCGAAGCCGCGGAACAGGCTTTCTATGCCGCCATGGCCGCCGGAGACCTCGAGGGCATGATGCGCCTGTGGGCCGACGATGATGCGATCGTCTGCAATCACCCAGGCGGGCCGCGACTGATTGGGTTGCATGCGATTCGGGCGTCTTTTCGCGACATCTTCTCGAATGGCGGCGTGCGCATCGAAACCGCTGAGCTGCAAGCTTTTCGCACCACCGATGTGGCTGTGCACAGCCTGATCGAGCGCATCAGCGTGGAAGGCCAAGGCGGCAGCGAGATCATTGAAGTGATCGTGACCAACGTCTTTGTGCGCGTCGGGGCGGCCTGGCGCATCCTGGTGCACCATGCCGGCGTGTTCGACGGACCGGACGATGCCGACCTGGAGACCGACGAAGACGACCCGGAGTCCCTGCAGCTGTCGATCTGGGGCACGGGTCACCCGCCCGGCGAACGCAGCGAAGACGGCGACGAAGACAGCGGCTCCGACACGGAACCCCGTCGTCCCCCCCCTGGTCGCCTGCACTAGGCGATCGGCCATGAACGACAGCGCCGCGCGCGCAACGCCCGGCGCGCCGTTGATGGGCTACCGAAGCCCTTTTTGGCTGCCAGGCGCACATACTCAAACCATCTGGCCATCGCTCGGCGCCCCCCGACCTCGGGTGCATTACCGACGTGAGCGCTGGGACACTCCGGATGGCGATTTCATCGATCTGGATTGGGCGCAGACAACCGCTGCATCGGACCCCATCACCGGGGCGCGCGCGCAGCGTAGCCGACCGCTTCTGGCCCTGTTTCATGGCCTGGAAGGCGACTCCAGCAGCCACTACGCGCGCGCACTGATGGCCCATGCAGGCGCACAGGGATGCGATGGGGTGGTCATGCATTTTCGGGGTTGCAGCGGCGAACCCAATCGCCTGCCCCGCGCCTATCACTCCGGTGACTCCGAGGAGGCCGATTGGGTGCTGCGTCGACTGGCCAGTCAACGGATTGCAGCAGGCCACACCGGGCCGCTATGGGTGGTCGGCATCTCACTCGGAGGCAACGTGTTGTTGAAATGGCTCGGGGAGCGCGGCACGGCGGCAGGCTTCGTGGCCGCAGCTGCCGCAGTGTCGCCGCCCCAGGATCTGCATGCCGGGGCCGTGCGTCTGGCTCGCGGTTTCAATCGCCTCTATGCACGGCATTTCCTGGTCACCCTGCGGGCAAAAAGCCTCGCCATGCTCAAGCGTCACCCAGGCCTCTTCGATCCCCAACGCGTTGCCCGTGCGCAAGACTTTTTCGAGTTTGACGACGAGGTCACAGCGCGGCTGCACGGCTTTGCCAGTGCCATGGACTACTGGACCCGCTCATCCTGCCGACAGTTCCTGGGCGGCATCACGGTGCCCGCGCTGGTGATCAATGCGCTGAACGATCCCTTCCTGCCGCCCGAAGCGCTGGCTTCGCCCCGGGAGGTTTCCAGCATGGTCACGCTGGACTATCCGCGCCAGGGCGGACACGTGGGGTTCCTCACAGGCGGGCCGCCAGGGCGCCTCGATTGGCTGCCTGCACGCCTGTTCAATCACCTGCAGCGCGCAAGCGGTCTGCCTCATGCCCATGGATGATCAGGTACGACAAGCGATGGCACGTTGGCCCAACGTGCCTGCAGTGCACGGCTGGCTGCGGCTGGATCGTCGCGGACGCTGGATGCTCGTCGACCGGGGCGTGGCGGGCTTTGACGAGGCTGTGCACGGCGCAGGCAGCGAGATCACCAGCCCGCCCATCATCGACTTCATCGGGCGCAACTATCAGTCTGATGCGCAGGGTCGCTGGTATTGGCAAAACGGCCCGCAGCGGGTCTATGTCGACCTGGACCTCGCGCCCATCCTGCTGCGCGTCATGGGCGAAGTCCCGACGCAATCCCTCATCACGCATACCGGCTATCCGGTGGAGCGCATCGAGCGCGCAACTTCCGATGGGCAGGGCAACCTGTGGCTGCTGACCGAGCATGGCCCCGGGTGTATCGACGATCGAGACCTGGGCGCGTTGACACTCGACCTTCATGAGTCCATCACGCCGGCCGCATTCACTGGCCAGTTGACGCTGATGGGCCATCACACAATCACAGCGCTGTCGGCACCGCCGGAGGTGGTCTTCGCGTTTGATCGCAAGCCGCGCTACTGACGCGGCATCTGTTTGGATTCTTCGATTTCTCGACGAGCAAGCGGCTCCAGCTCTCGCAGCCGCGCATCAATGATCGATGCTGTGTAGAAGTCGGTGTCGTTGGCACGCTGTGCAATGCGCAGCTGATCCACGGCAGCCACCGCAGAGCCCAGCAATACAAAACGCTCTGCCGCAGCGCGGTGAGCCTCGGCACGCTGCTCCAGCTTGCCCTGCGCTTGCGCCATCAGTTGCCATAACCGCGCGTCCGATCGCCACACGACCAGCTGGTCCTTGAGCAGCGCCGCGGCCTCGGCCGACTGGCCTGCTGCGATCAGGGCTTCAGCACGCACCCGCACTAACGCACGGGAATCCGGGAATTGCACCAGGCCCTGGCGGGCCAGCTCGGCTGCACCGCGCGCGTCGCCGGCCTCAAGCCGCGACGTAGCCGCCAACCGATCAAAGTAAGGATGCGGTTTGCCATGCAGCGTGCGTGCTCGTGCGAGCGCTTGTTCAAAGCGAGGCCAGTCCCGTTGAGCCGCCGCAATGCTGGCCAAGCCGAACCAGGATTGCGATTCCGCCTGCGGATTGTCGGCCAGGTACTGTTCGGCTGACGCGCGCGCCACCCTGCGACCGTCCACGCTTTCATCGGCTGTGGTGCGTAGCCGCGCACGCAGGAGCAAATACTCGAACGAATCCGGGCGCTGGCGATAACGGGTTTCGCGCAAACGGGCTTGCATATCTGCAATGCGCTCACCGGTGACCGGGTGGGTGCGCATGTAGGCCGGCGCATTGGTTTCGTAGAACCGGCTGGCCAGCTGCAGTCGGTTGAAGAACGAGACCATCGACTGAACGTCAAACCCCGCTTGCCTGAGCATCTCGAAGCCCACCCGATCGGCTTCACGCTCCGCATCGCGTGAAAACGAGAGCATGTTCGCGCGTGACAGCTGCTCACCCAGCATGACGCCACCCATGGCCGCCTGCGGGTTGGATCGTGCGGCAAGCAACGCCAGGATCATCGCCGCCATCGAGACCATGGAGATCTGCTTTTGCTGGGCCAGCATACGGGCCACATGCCGCTGGGTCACATGGCCGATTTCATGGGCCAGCACCGAGGCCAGCTCCGATTCGGATTCCGACGCCATGATCAGGCCGCTGTGCACCCCGATGAACCCCCCGGGCAAGGCAAACGCGTTGATCGCGCCGTCATCCACCGCGAAAAACTCGAAGCTGTGCCCTGCTGCGGCAGGGGTGGCCATGAGGGGAGCCGCCACACGATTCAGGTAATCGACCAGTTCGGCGTCATCCAGATAGGCCGAGTCGCGGCGAATCTGACGCATGATCGATTCACCCAGTGCGCGCTCTTTGGCGGGCGAAAGCTCGTCGCCCGACGCATCGCCCAGCTTGGGCAGATTGTCGATCTGAGCGAGCGCCGCCGGCGGCGCCAGTGCAAGCGTCGCACAGAGCGCCGCAGCGCACCAGCGCACACAGCGAGAACGCGGCCGAAGTTCAGTGGTCATGACGCTATGATAGGCCGACCCCCGGCGCCCTCCTCGCGCCCACCACCGTGAAGATGTAAGCCCGTGCAACCAAGCCCCCCCACCTTCGCGCCTGGCTCAAGCTCTGAGCCAGGCCGTACAGATGCTACCCAACCCGCCGCTACGCCTGACAGACTGGCGGACATCTCGGTTGACTCAGGGCTGACGCATTTCAACGCCGCTGGCCAGGCGCACATGGTCGATGTGGGCGACAAGGTCATCACTCGCCGCGTGGCCATCGCCAGTGGTCGCATCCTGATGCTGCCTGAGACCCTGGCGCGGGTACGTGAGGGCACAGCGAAAAAGGGCGACGTCCTGGGTATTGCCCGCATCGCCGCGATCCAGGGTGCCAAACGCACCGCCGACCTGATTCCCTTGTGCCACCCCATCGCGCTCACCCGCGTGGCCGTCGACCTTCAGATCGACGATGACGCGTGCGCGGTGCACTGCACCGCCACCGTGGAATGCGAAGGCCGCACAGGCGTTGAGATGGAAGCACTCACCGCCGTGCAGGTGGGCCTGCTCACCGTGTACGACATGCTCAAGGCCGTGGACCGTGCCATGACCATCACCGACGTGAAGCTGCTGGAAAAGCACGGCGGCAAAAGCGGCGAATGGGTGCGGCGCTAGCGGGTACTGACTTGCGCGGCGTGACACATCCAACGCATGGGGTGTTCGCGGGCGTGCGCTAAGTCACGTCGGCCAGCTTGACACGATTGCGGTAACTTGGATTGGGCGTGATGAATGTTTATCACTACGCAAGGCTTCAAGCTGTTTGCAGGGCTGGCTTAGGACTGGCTGGCGTCGGTGCAGCACGCCGCAAGCAAGCCTGACAAACCCTGCACAGACACAGGCCCGCTTCGGCGGGCTTTTTCTTTGCGCACAAAGCCACGTGTGACAAAAGTCAAGTCGACTAGCCTGACAGAATCCTCTCGCACTCTTAACACGTCTGCATGTAACTCCAGCAGCCGTGCGGATTTTCACGAGATGGCACGCAATATGCATTAGTCCACGCGGGAGCCGTGACGCCGCACAGGACCAGTTGCGCGACTCCGTTTCGATGACCTGACCTATCCGACGTTTTTTCCAAGGAGAACGCACTATGAATAAGCTAATCGTCTTGACCGTTCTGGGGCTGAGCAGCATGTCGGCTTTTGCTGCAGTTCCCGTCCCCGCACCGGAAAGCCTGCCGCTTCTCGCGATCGGCGCGATCGCGGCTGTCGCCGCTTGGGCGACTCAGCGCAAAAAGAAAAAGTGAGCGTCGGGATCGCCCGTCGCTCACTTCTTTCTCTCGTTGAACAGCTGGCTGAAGGAGGCATGGAACCCCTTGCGACCGGCGTTCAGTCCGATGCATGGCGTCTCAGGCAGGCGCCATGCACGGTGGGCTGATGCGTACAGGAATCAATCCAGCTTTGCGCCCGATGCCCTGACGACCTTGGACCATTTGGCGATGTCGTCTTTCAGCATCGCCCCGAATTGCGCGGGCGTGGTGGCAAAAGGCTCGGCACCGGCCGCATTGAATTTCTCGATCACATCGGGTGAGCGCAACAGCTCGTTGATGTCGGCGTTCATCTGCCTGACCACCGCAGCGGGTGTGCCGCCTGTGGCAAAGAATCCGAACCAGGGCGCCACATCAAACCCCGCAAAGCCTGATTCAGCAACGGTCGGAATATCCGGAAAGCCCACAGAACGCTTGGCGCTGGTCACGGCGAGCGGGCGCAGGCGCCCATCGCGAATGAACCCAGCGGCCGAAGGCAGGCTCGTGAACACCGTCTGAATTTGTCCGCCAATCAGGTCGGTCATGGCGGGGGCAGCACCGCGGTAGGGAACGTGCAGGAACTTGACGCCTGCGGTGGCATTGAACATCTCACCGAGTAAGTGATTGACGGAACCGTTTCCTGCAGAACCGTAGGCAACGCTCTGACGTCGGGAGAGGTCCACGAGTTCGCCCAGGGTCTTGGCCGGCAGCGCCGCATTGACCAGGACCACAAATGGCAAGACGGCCAGCGTGGCCACCGGTGCGAAATCCTTTTCCGGATCGAAAGGCAGCTTTGCATACAGCGCGCCGTTGATCGCATGGGTGCCCACATAGCTCATGAGCAGCGTGTAGCCGTCGGCTGGCGCCCGGGCCACCTCCTCCATGCCGATGTTTCCGCCGGCACCCGCCTTGTTCTCCACCACCACCGGCTGACCCCAGCGGGCAGCGAGCTTGGTCGCCATGATGCGTGCAAGCGCATCGGAAGCGCCACCCGGCGTTTGCGGCACAACAATGCGCACCGTTTTGGTCGGAAAGGTCTGGGCCTGGGCGGCGAAAGGGACATGCAGCGCGAACGCCGTCATCAGCAAAGCAAGGATGCGCATCATGAGCAAACTCCTGAAAATGATGGTTCGCTTTCAGAATAACCAATCCCTTCGCCATTCGACCGGGAAAATACTTGCCGCGCAGGAATCGGTAGCGTCCACGCGTGCACTGTATTCATACAGTCTGCGCGATGCGCCTAGCGGAGCATAGGGCTCCGATCATGATGTCACGCCATGCCGGGCCGATACATCGAGCACCCGGAACGGCAGCACCGACACATCCAGACAGGCGGGCCCCGGCGCATCAATGTCGATGATCTGCGCGCACAACTTGCCGGCACCCGCGCGAAAGTGATTCTTGCCCTTCACCAGAAGCAAACGCTCCTGAGTCAGGTCAATGCCGTGCAGCCGATAGAACGCCGGGTCGATGGCAGGGTCCACGCTGGAGGTGACGATGATCTTCACGTTGGGGCGCTGTACGAGCGTCAACACCACCGACTCACCGCACTGCACATCCAGCCCCCCGAGCAGCCCGGCCGTGCCACGATACTCGCCGTCAGTAAAGCGCTGCGCGACAACACGCACCACCACGGGGTCGCCGAACTGCACACCGTGGGTCGCGCCGATACGGGCCTCGAAAGGCACGTCTGCCCCGATACGCCGGGCCCGCGCCACCAGTAGCGGATCCGCGAAACTAGCCACCACACAGGGCACCTGCGGGTCGGCAGCCACCAATGCCGCCAGCGCAGCGGGCGTATCCGAGGCGCCACCGGAATAGGGGTTATCAGCCGAATCGTTCACTGCCATCAGGCCCGGCTCGGCACTCGCCAACGCCTGTGCAATGCCCTCGGAAGCAGACGGAAGGCTCACGAAAAACGCCGCACGCTCAGCCTGCAGATGCGCCACGAGCCTTGAGGCGGTCTGCCTTGCGAGTGCCCCGTCCGGGTCGTGATCGGCGCGGGTGTACACCATGACACTGGCCCCGGTATGCAGCGCATCAACGTACGGGAATCCTCCCAGCACCGACGTGCACAGCACACCCGGTTCGCTCTCCATGCGCATGGCCGCTTCCTGCAGCCTGCGCATCGGGCCCTCGGATGTGCGCATGTTGATACTGGGCAGCAGGATGCCGGTGTTGACCAGGCATGCCTGCGTGTGCAGGCCTTGCTCCACGCAGAGCACCAGGCGCTCGAGCGTGCGTGCAGTCAGCTCGCTCATGTCCAGGTGAGGATGCGTGCGATAACTCGCCCCCAATGTCAGCAAGGGCCCGATGGCTTCGGGCAGATTGCCGTGCATGTCAAAGGTGGCCGCAATGGGCACATCGGGGCACTGCTCACGAATGGCCCGCAACAGATCCAGATCCGGGTGCGTACGGGTGTGCGTGATCGCCGCCCCATGCAGGCTCAAATAGATTGCGTCCAGCGGCCCGCTGGCGAGGGCCGCCCGAAGGTCATCCATCACCTCGCTGAAGAATGCGTCGAACAGCGCATCGTCGATCGGCCCGGAGGGAATCGCGCTGGCGCAGCGCGAGACGATCAGACTCCATGCAGGGTGGCGTGCGCGAAACGCCGGCAGCGCAGCCAGCTCCCAGACCGTGCCCGCAGCCCGGTCGATGGCCGCTTCGCCTCGCACCCACTCGGTACGCTCGAATGCAGCACGGTCGGCCGGCAGCGGGCCAAAGGAGTTGCCTTCGTAGGACAGGCGCGCAATGAACAGGCGGCGCCCCTGTGGTCTGTCCATGCGCACTGACCTTCGCACTGACCTTATTTGGCGCTGGGGTCTTTCGTCGGCAAGTCGGTGGTGACCAGTGCGTACACCACCCCATCTTTGAGTAGCGGCACTGTGCGGGTCTTCATCCAGATGTCGCCGCCGCCGGCATCAAAATACGGCTCGGTCCAGGTGCTGGTCTTGGAATCGCGTGCTCGCACGAGCCATGCCTGGCTGTCGATGCCATAAGCTTTATCGTCCACCAAGTTCGAGTCAGCGTAACCGGCTCCCTTCTGAAATACATAAGGGCTGGTGGTGGCTTTCTGGTTGGCATCAAGCAGCACGACCGTGCTGCCAAAAAAGCTGGGGTTGCTGCTCAAATACGCGCGAATGCGGGCGGGCAACTCCGCCGGCTTGATGGGCGTGGCGGCCAGGTCCTGAGCAAAGGCATCGAGTGCCTTTTCAACCACTTCCTGCTCGGAATCATTGCCACCGCAGCCCACCAGAGGCACGGCGCACAAGGCAGCCAGCACCAGGCGACGCTTCGCAGAGAGTGTGTGCTGGGAGGGATGTTTTTTCATGGCGTTGGAGGGACTCATGGTCCGATGGGGTGGACGTCAGACAAGCCAAACAGGCTAGCACAGGCCCGTGGACGCTCGGCAGGATATCGATCTGCAACAATGGTCCATCAAGAAAAGGGAGACGCCATGAGTGCCATCGCTTTTGAACTGCCGGCTGATGTGCTCACGGTGCGCGACGCCGTCCTGGGCTTCGTGC
>JBIKKG010000128.1:0-9146 GCA_044360485.1 Burkholderiaceae bacterium
ATTGCTGCGCGGCGCATCAAGGCCGATCCGCAGGCCAGGCCCGCCAGGGCGACAAGCGAGCGCTGCGAAGGCGTGACGTGGACTCACCGGGCAATCTGGATGCCCTCGCGTTCACGGTCCCACAGCAAGGCTTTGCGCGCGATGGCATCCTGCTTGAGTTTGTACTTTTCGATTTTCTCGGTGGCGGTCTTGGGTAAGGCGTCGATGAACTCGACGAAGCGCGGCACCATGTAGTAGTTCATGCGGTCCGCTGAAAACTGCACCACCTCGGCATGCGTGAGCGTAGCGCCGGGGTTCAGCACGACGTAGACCATGACTTCGTCTTCGCTTAATTCCGAAGGCACCGGTACGGCAGCCACTTCAAGAATTGCCGGATGCCCCGACAGGATCATTTCAACTTCATAGGCCGAGATGTTCTCGCCACGTCGCCTAATGGCTTCTTTTTTCCGGTCGATGAAATACAGATAGCCATCGGCGTCCAGATGTCCCCGGTCACCCGTGCAGAACCACCCGTCGATGAATGCCTGCGCGGTCTGTTCGGGCATCTTGTAGTAGCCCTGCATCATGCTGCCCGGGTGTCGCGGGCGCATTTGAATCTCGCCCACTTCGCCAGGCGCGAGCACTCGGCCATCATCGTCTGCAATGCGAAGGTCCGATGCACCACGGGCTGAGCCTGCCGAACCTGCTTTATCCGAGCGGTCGTCGGGCACGAAGATCGTGACCGCGTAGTTTTCGGACATCGCGAAGAGCGAGGTGACCGCCACACCGTATCGTTGATGCAGTTCAGTGTGCAAGTCGCGGGTCATGGGCACTGCCATGATCTGGCGCAGCGCATGGGCTCGGTCCTGCGGGCTGGGCGGCAACTGCAGCAGGATATTGGTCATGGCGCCCAGCGAATTGAACTGGGTGGCGCCGTACGCACGGATTTCGTCCCAGAATCTAGTGGCCGAAAACCGCGCAGACAGTGCGAACGTGCCTTCTGCCCAAAGAGCTGCCGCGCAGGAGTACCACAGCGCATTGACGTGAAACAGCGGCAAGCAGGCGTAGATCACATCGTCAGACCGATAGCCGTATTCCGTGCAGATGGCTCGGCCTACGCCCAGCCCTTGCGAGTGCGGACACAGCACGCCCTTGGACGGGCCGGTGGTGCCCGAGGTGTAGATGATGAGCTGCGCATCGTCGTGGCGCACGCGATCGAACGGCGGCGCGGTTTCATCGGTCGATTCAAAGCCTTGCAGCGAGCACACCCTTGCGCCCGGATGCCCCGCACGCAGGTCCGATGCAGGCAAAGGCCCCTTGAACACGTAGTGGCTGATCTGCTCGAGGGACGGCGCCACTGCCTGAAGGCGATCGGCCCACTCGCTGTCTGCGATGACCATCCTGGCGTCCGATTGCCGCAGAAAATACTGCAGCATGTCGCCCTTGGCGGCGGTGTTCAGCGGGACCGCTACGGCGCCGAGCTTGGCCAGTCCCCAGAGCACCCATAAGAACTCCGGGCAATTAGGCAGCATGACCGCCACATGATCCCCATGGCCGATGCCTTGCGCCGCAAAGCCGTTGGCGTACCGGTTGGTGAGCCGCTCCACCTCAAGGTATCGGTACGTGCGACCTTCCCACAGCAGGAAAGGCCGCTCGGGAATCCGCTTGGCCTTATCCGCCAGCACGCGCCCGATCGTGCGCGCCTCGAGTGGATAGTCCGGATAGGCGGTGGGCACGATGGTTCAGAGGACGGTTTGACCGTGCTTGGCAGCCACTGCCACCAACTGCTCCTTGTTCACGCTGTCCCAGTTGATCCCCGAGTGGTACTCGGTGAACATCTCGGAAGCATTGCCCCGGGACGTGATGGCCAGCACGGCCGCGCCCCCTTTGCCGAACTTGAACCAGTGGGTGGAGCCACCGGGAACGTGCATGAGCGTGCCGGGTGTTGCAACGCTTTCCTGTCCGTCCACTCCACAATGCACCTCACCGCTCAGCACAAGAAAGGTCTCGTCCCAGGGATGGAAATGCGGACCAGGCCCTTTGCCCTCAGGGCCACTTTGATGAAAGATTTCATAGCCATCGGTGTCGGCCTTGGAGGCGAGCACCGAGATCATGAATCCGCCTGCATTGAGCGGGGCAGGGCGATCGTCCGGGGACAGGATGAAGGGCTTGGCCATGGGAGTCTCCTAAGTGGTCAACCGGCAGAGGCAGGTTTGAAAAACGGCATCATCCGGCCTTCCTGGGCGCGTTGAAATTGCACGGTGACCGGCATCCCGATCTTGAGCGATTCCGGGGTGGCGTCGACGATGTTGGTCATCAGTGTCGGGCCTTCATCGAGCTTCACATAGGCCAGCGTGTAGGCAGGCGTGGCTTTGCGGGCCGTGCTGAAGGCATACAGCGTGCCACGCCCGCTGGCAGGCAGCCACTGCAATCGGGTGCTGCCGCACAAGGGACACAGGGCGCGCGGATACCAGTGCGGGCGCTTGCAGTCGTCGCAGGTATTGAGCAGGAGCTGTCCGGACTCGGCAGCCGCCCAGAATTCCCGTGTTTCGGGAAACGCCGCTGCGAAGGGGTCTTGCTCAAAAGTTTGAGGCTTGGTCGTGGTGTCGCTCATCGATTTATTCCCGCTCAAGGATGACGGTGGCATGCGCATGACCTGGGCCCAGGACCATGCCTGGCCCGGCGGCCAGCGCTAAGCGGCAGTCTTTGACCTGTACGGCCGGGTGGGCTTCGCCACGCAGTTGACGCACGGCTTCAATCGCCTTGGTGATGCCGCCGCGATTCATCGGATGGTTGTTGCACAAGCCGCCGCCGTCGGTGTTCCACGGCAGCTTGCCCACGCCCGAGATGAGATTGCCATCGGCCACGAAGCGACCGCCTTCTCCTTTGGCGCAGAAGCCCAGGTCTTCGAGCTGAGCGATCACCATGATCGTGAAGTTGTCGTACACCGAGGCGTAGTCGATATCGGCAGGCCTGACCCCGGCTTCGGCAAACGCTGCGGCGCCAGACCGCTGTGCGCCGGTACGGGTCAGGTCCAGGTAGCCGCCGTCGGTGGTGTTGATCGTCTGACCGCATCCAATCACCTTGACCACCGGGCGCTTGAGGCTGCGCGCGATGTCGGGCTTGGTCAGCACCAGTGCACCACCGCCGTCGGTGATCACGCAGCAGTCGAGTCTGCGGATCGGGTCGGAAATCACTGGCGAGTTCATGACATCCTCGACCGTGACAGGCGTGCGCAAGAGCGCATTCGGGTTGTGCTGCGCATGCTGTGATGCGGCCACTTTTACCCAGGCGATTTGCTCGAGGGTGGTGCCGAACTCATGCATGTGACGCTGCATCATCATTCCGTAGACTCCGCCGATGGTCCACTTGAAGCTGGACTCCCAGGCGGCTTCGGGTCGATCAACCGGTGGCGCACGAAATGCCGTGCCGGTGGCCTGGCCGCTTGAGCGCGGTTTGCCGGCGAGTGTGATCAGGGCCACTGAACAATGACCCGCAGCAATGGCGGCGGCAGCATGCTCGATATGCGCCAGGTAAGAACAGCCACCAGATTCGGTGCCGTCGTACCACTTCAGGTTCAGGTTCAGGTAGTCGGCCATGTACAGCGGGCTGGCTCCAGGTGCATCGCCTGAGCAGAAATAGCCATCGACATCGGACAGGCTCAGTCCGGCATCCTTCAGGGCTCCGATGGCGCTCTCGGCATGCAACTGGGCCACGGATTTGTCGGGCGCCAAGCGGGTCGGGTGTTCATAGGCGCCAACGATGCAGGCGCGTGCTTTGATACTCACTCTGTACTCTCCTGGGGATGTGGTGAACGGTGGGGCGCGTTATCGGTGTGTACCCCGTGTCTGCCAACCGCTTGGATCAGGCCGCCATTTTTGGCAACAGCACATCCTTGATGGTGGCAGCAAGTTGATCGCGCAGGGCGGGCAGGAACGTGATGGTGTAAATCAGGCGCAGCGAGGCCAGAAAATGCCTGTTGCGTTCGAAGAAGGCGCGCTCCTGGGCTGGTTTATCCGCGAAATAGTGATGAAGGAAGTGTTCGCACAGCACCGCACCTTCAGCAGAAGGGATCTTGGTCACCATCTCGCAGGTCTTGAGCTCGGGATAGCCGTAGATCGCACAGATGAGTCCGACATCAAAGAGGTAGTGCCCACGCGAGACATCGCCCATGTCAATGATCACCGGTTCACCCTGGCGAATCATGATGTTGCTGGTGTGCAGATCGAAGTGCACGGTTGATTCAGCGTCGGGGATGTTTTCCAGCCGCTCCAGCAGGAAGGCGATTTCTTTTTCGGACAAAAAGAAGTCCATTTGCCGGATGTAGCCCCGAAAGTTGTCCTTGATATCGGGAAACACGGTCGGATCGGCGACGGCTTCGTGAATCCCTTTGGCAATGTTTGCAAGCGTCTTGCCATGTGTCTCGAGGTGGTCCAGGTCTTTGCGAATGATGGCGCTGAACTGGGTCGCCTCGAGCATTTCGTAGATCACACCTGTGCGGTTTCCGCAGGCCACCACGTCATACGAGATCGCCGTCGGAATGCCGGCAATGAAAGCAGCCTTGGCATAGGCTTTTTCTTTTTCCGCAATGTCTGGCGTGACGCCTTCGTTGTAGAGTTTGACGATGGTCTCAGGGTCCAGGCGATAGCATTCTCCGCATACACCGGCTGACAGGAACTCCTTGTCTGCGATCGTGATTTCGCGACGCTTGGGGCGGGTCACCAGCAGCTTGGAAAATCCGGTGACATCGAGCACTTCTTGCACGTCGCGCGCCACATTGATGAGCGTGACACCGCCACCGGAGCGGGCGAGTTGCTTTTGCGCGCGCATGATTTCGCGAAGCCCCGCGCTGGAGATGTAGGGGCAGTGATCCAGATCCAACGTGAGTTCGCGTACGCCCTCAAGCTCAAGTGCGCGCTCGAGGATCGCAGCCGTGCTCATGTCGAGGCGACCCTTCAGATGAAGCGTGAGGGCGTCGCCCTGTCGCTGTGCGGTGATCTCCAATGGGTGGCTCCTCATGTTCGATGCGGGATTGTAGGGGTCGGCTGCCCAGACTGCACGCGGAGGTGACCAGTCTGTGTCAGGCTGATCCTGGGCCTTGCGCTATCCTCGATACCATCTTTATCGACCGATTCCTGTTGCCCGCGGAGGGGCTGTGGCCAAACCGTTCAATGCGATCACTGTCGTCGGCGCCGGAGCTGTGGGCAGTTTCTATGGCGCGCTCCTGGCCCGCGCCGGGTATCGAGTAACCCTCATTGGCCGGCCCGCGCATGTGGCAGCGATCCAGACCACCGGGCTGCGGCTGGAGATGGCGGGCGCGGTACAGACTGTGCCGGTGCAGGCCAGTGCAGAGCTGAAGTCAGTGCAGGGCGCCGACCTCGTGCTCTTTTGTGTCAAGTCGACCGACACCGACGCGGTGGCACGTGACATGGCCCCCTGGCTTGCGCAGGAGGCGGTGGTGTTGAGCCTGCAAAACGGCGTGGAGAACGCCAGCACCATCGCCCGACATGTCCCGAACAGCGTCGTGCCCGCTGTGGTGTATGTGGCCACGGCCATGCCCGAGCCAGGGCTAGTGAAGCATTTCGGACGTGGTGAACTTGTGATCGGTGCACTGGATCCCACTCCCGCTCAGGCCTCTGAGGTTGTGAACAGGTTGCGGGCGCTGGTCGAACTGTTCGCCACGGCAGGTATCGCCGTGACCTGTTCGGAAGATGTGCGCACGGAACTCTGGTCCAAGCTGATGGTGAATTGCGCCTATAACGCCTTGTCGGCACTGGGCCGTGCCCATTACGCGCGGATCGCAAGCCTCCCCGAGGTGCGCACGCTGCAGCAAAGCATCGTGCAGGAGGTGGTGGCGGTCGCAGCGGCAGAAGGCGTGGCGTTGCCCCTGCAAGCCTCGCTTGACGCAGTGGACCGTATTGCTCAAACCATGGCGGGGCAGCATTCCTCTACAGCGCAGGACATGGCGCGCAGCAAGCCCAGCGAAATCGATCATCTGAACGGATTCATTGCGCGTCGTGGCAGGGAGTTGGGCATTCCCACGCCGATCAATCGCACCCTGCACGCACTCGTGAAGCTGGTTGAGGCGGGTTATGGATGAGGTGCCTGTGGCCGACTCTGCGCCCGGGCCGGTGCCTGGCGCATTCGTGCAGGCGCTGCGCGCATTGGGGTTGACCCGCGAGTCCGAGTTGATGGGTTGGCCGCTCACCGGCGGCGTGTCCTCAGACATCTGGTGCATTCGCACGCAAGACGGCGTGGTCTGTGCCAAGCGCGCGCTGGCCAAGTTGCGTGTGGCGGCCGACTGGCATGCGCCCATCGAGCGCAATCAGTACGAAGCGCGCTGGATGGAGCAGGCCTGGCAGGCGCAACCCGGGTGCACGCCACGCCTGTTGGGTCAGCATCCCGAGTCTGGTGTGCTGGTCATGCAATGGTTGGCACCGCAAGACCATGCGCTCTGGAAGATGCAGTTGCGTGACGGGCAGGTCAGCCTGGACGTGGCGCGCAAAGTGGGGCAGACCCTGGCGGGCATCCATCGGTACTCGGCAGCCCGGCCAGCCTTGGCCGAGGCGTTTCCCACCGACGACATTTTTTTTGATATCCGGCTCGAGCCTTATCTGGTGGCCACCGCCAAACGACACCCGGAGTTGTCTCAGCCGCTGCACCGTCTGGTGGAGGTGACGCGCACGACGCGGTGTGCTCTCGTGCACGGTGATGTGAGCCCGAAAAACATACTGATTGGATCTCAAGGTCCGGTGCTGCTGGATGCGGAATGTGCCTGGTGGGGTGATCCGGCCTTTGATCTGGCGTTTTGTCTGAATCATCTGCTGCTGAAATGCCTGTGGAATCCGCCCGTGCGCGATGCGTTCCTGGCGGCATTCGATGCGATGTCACAGGGCTATCTTGCAGGCGTGGACTGGGAGGCTCGCCAGTCCATCGAGGCCCGTGCAGCGGCCTTGCTGCCTGGCCTTTTGCTGGCGCGTGTCGATGGCAAGTCGCCGGTCGAGTACGTGACCGATGAAGCGCATCAGGTGCTGGTGCGGCGCGTTGCTGCAGCGTTGTTGTTGCACCCGGTCGAACATTTGAGTGATGTCCGTGACAGCTGGCGAGAAGCGCTGCTGACACGCTAGCTTTCCTGAGTCAGGAATCAGATTGCGATGAGACCAACAACGATTGAATCGGTGCATGCGCGACGCGTGTGGGACAGCCGAGGCCGTCCTACGGTTGAGGCTGAAGTCATGCTGGCAGACGGCGCCACGGGCCGCGCCATCGTTCCGGCAGGTGCCTCGCGCGGCACGCGGGAGGCGCTGGAGCTGCGTGACGGCGGCGCGGCGCAAGGGGGACTGGATGTGCTGCATGCGGTCAGCCATGTGAATGGTGAAATCGCTGCAGCGGTATGCGGGATGCACGCCGATCAGCAGGCCGCGCTTGATGCGCGGCTGATCGCACTGGATGGCACCCCAAACAAGTCGCGCCTGGGTGCCAATGCCACGCTTGCAGTGTCCATGGCGGTGGCGCACGCAGCGGCTGCGAGCCGTGGGCAGCCCTTGTATGCCTACTTAGGCGGACCGCAGGCACATCTGTTGCCTATGCCCCAGATTCAGATTTTTGGTGGCGGCGCGCACGCAGGGCGCCGTGTGGATGTGCAGGACTTCATGGTGGTGTGCCCTGGCGCACGCAGCTTTGCTCAGGCGCTGGAATGGACCGCTGAGGTGTACCGGGCTGCGGGTGAGCTGATGGCTGCGCGCGGGTCACGCATGGGCGTGGCCGATGAAGGTGGCTGGTGGCCTGACTTCGCCACCAATGAGCAGGCACTTGAAACCCTGGTGGCGGCCATCGAGCGTGCCGGCTACATTCCGGGTGAACAGGTGGCGATTGCGCTGGACATTGCAGCGTCCGAGTTTGGCCAGGCAGGGCGCTACACGCTGGGACTGGAAGGCCGCACCCTCGACTCCGATGGTCTCAGTGAAATGCTCTTGCGCTGGCTCGATCGCTACCCGATCGCCTCCATCGAAGATCCGCTCGCAGAAGACGATCCGGCCGGGTTTGCCCGCTTCACGCAGGCCGCAGGCAAGCGTGTGCAGGTGGTCGGGGATGACTTTCTGGTGTCACAGGCTTCGCTCGTGCAGGAGGCCTCACAGCTGGGCGCAGCCAACACGGTGCTGCTCAAACCCAACCAGCGCGGCACCCTGACCGAGACGCTGCAGGCCTGGCATGCGGCACAGGCGGCAGGCTATGCGGCCATCGTGTCGGCGCGCTCAGGCGAGACCGAAGACGTGAGCATCGTGCACCTGGCAATTGGCTGGCAGGTGGGTCAGTTGAAGGTGGGCTCATTTGCACGCAGCGAGCGCATGGCCAAGTGGAATGAGGCGCTGCGCATCGAGGAGCGCCTGGGCGATCGCGCGGTGTTTGCGGGCGCAGCGGCCTTCGGGCGCAATCCAAAACGGTCATGACGCCCCGGCGATGACCTGCTCAGACGCTGAGACTTGCTAGACCATGGCCCGCTCAGGGGGTGAGCACGACCTTGACCGCCTCATTGGCCTGCATCTGCGTTTCATAGGCCTGCGAGGCGTCTTCGAGGGCGAAGCGATGGGTGATGAGGGGCTTGCGGTCGATTTTGCCGCTGCTGATCAGTGCCATCGACTGCACGAAATCCGCAGGTGTCCAGGCCCATGAACCCAGGAGCCGCACGCCTTTGCGCACCACAGCGTTGACGTCGAGTTCGATCTTGCGTTCAAACACGGCGACCACCACCACTTTGCCGTTCTGACGCACAAGGCTGATTGCCTGCTCGAGCACTGTGGTGCCCTGGAAGCGCGCCGTGGCGCCCGCGCAATCGAAGACTGTATCGATGCCGCTTTCGGCGGTGTCGAGCAGGTTGAGGGCGCTGTCGCCATGCAGGGCCTTGAGGCGCGCCACAGCGTCTTCTTCCGATGCATTGATGGTGAGATGTGCGCCCAGCTCATGCGCCAGTTGCAGGCGGCGGGCAGAGAGATCGACCACGATCACCCGGGCGTTCGATCGGGCCCGAATACATTGCAGCACGCCCAGACCGATGATCCCGGCGCCCATCACCACCAGCACCTGATCGTCCTTCGGATCGGCCAGCTCGACCGCGTGCAAGGACGTGGCCAGGGGCTCGGTGGTGGCGGCCTCCTCGAAGCTCAGAT